>JBBQFG010000210.1:0-9188 GCA_038321765.1 Elainellales cyanobacterium | reverse complement strand
GCGCCCGCAAATTCATTCAACTGCGTAAGTCCCATATATTTAGATTTGGAATCTTCACGGTTTGGAACTAGGGCTATGTCAATGACAGCAAGTCGTCCTCACACTACTGTGGTACTGGCTATGAGTGCAGATGGCAAAATTGCGGATCAGGCGCGATCGCCGGCTCGATTTGGGTCTGCCGCTGATAAAGCTCACCTAGAACAGCAAGTTGCCCAAGCTGATGGTGTGCTATTTGGGGCAGGCACCCTCCGCGCCTATGGCACCACCTTACCCATTTCTACACCGACTCTGCTCCAGCAACGACAGCAGCATGGTAAGCCAGCTCAGCCTGTTCATATCGTGTGTTCGGCCACCGCTCAGCTCGACCCGACCTACCGTTTCTTTAGTCAGGCTGTGCCGCGCTGGCTGTTGACCACCGCCGCTGGCGTACAACGCTGGGCAAATACCGGGGCAAACACCGCCGCCTTTGAGCAAGTTATTACTACACCTCTAACGTCCGAGGGGCTGGATATGACAGACGCACTGACTCAACTCCATGCCCTTGGGTTGCGGCGGCTAATCGTAGCCGGGGGTGGTGAACTGGTAGCGTCTTTGCTGGCTGTAGCTGCCATCGACGAACTGTGGCTCACGGTTTGTCCCTTATTGCTCGGTGGCCAAGCTGCCCCCACCCCTGTTGGCGGTGACGGCTTTCTGGCGATCGCTGCACCCCGGCTAGAATTGCTCTCAGCAGAGGCGATCGCCCACGAAGTTTTTTTACACTATCGAGTCATTTCCTAGATGTTTTACTAGAATACCGCCTGCGATCGCCTGCACAGATTGGAGGATTGAATTACCCTAGGAAGATAGTTTGTTTTTTGAAACGTGCGCTGTGTGCACCTTTCAAAAAAATAAACTACAAGTTTAGAACATTGCCCCCCTTACCCCCCACTCTATTCCCCCGCATGGTCGAACAACTCCGTCCCCGCTACTCTGTCAGTTGGGTTAATGCGATCGCCGAAATTCCCCAAGCTGCCTGGGATGCGCTGGCAATGCCGCTGCACACGCCGTTTTTGGAATGGGAGTGGCTGCACAATATGGAACGATCGGGGAGTGTCGCACCTAAAACAGGCTGGATGCCGAATCATTTGGCAGTGTGGCGCGATCGCTCGTTGATTGCGGCGGCTCCTCTGTACCTCAAGGGACACAGCTACGGCGAGTTTGTCTTTGACCAGCAGTGGGCCGAACTAGCCGAGCGGCTGGGGATTCAGTACTATCCCAAAATGTTGGGGATGTCGCCGTTTACGCCAGCCGAAGGCTATCGGTTTTTGATTGCGCCGGGAGAAGACGAAGACGAACTAACAGAGCTAATGGTGGGGGCGATCGACCAGTTCTGCACGCGCAACAAAATTTCGGGCTGCAATTTTTTATATGCTGACCCAGCGTGGCGATCGCGGATGGAAAATCACGGGTTTACCCGCTGGTTGCACCACAGCTTTATTTGGAAAAACCACGAATTTAAGACCTTCGACGATTATCTAGGTGCCTTTAACGCCAACCAGCGCCGCAACATTAAGCGCGAACGCAAGGCCGTTGCCGAAGCAGGCTTAACCCTAAAAATTCACACGGGAGAAGAGATCACCCAGGCGCTGTTAACTCAAATGTATGTGTTTTACGCCGACACCTGCGACAAGTTTGGCTGGTGGGGCAGCAAATATTTGACCCGCCAATTTTTTGAACAGCTTACGCCCAACTACAGCCATCGCACGCTGCTGGTCGCCGCTTACAGTGACCAGAACCCAGGCCAGCCAATGGGTATGTCGATTTGCTTTACTAAGGGCAAATCTCTGTACGGTCGCTATTGGGGTGCCACCCAAGATTTTGACAACCTGCATTTCGACGCTTGCTACTACACGCCAATTGAATGGGCGATCGCCAACGGCATTCAAACCTTTGACCCCGGTGCAGGCGGTCGGCACAAAAAACGACGTGGCTTTCCGGCTGCCCCCAACCATTCCCTCCATCGGTTTTACAACCCGCGCTTGTCCCAAATTCTGCAAACCTACATTCGCGAAATTAACGAGATGGAGCAGCAGGAAATTGACGCAATCAACCAGGATATTCCCTTTAAGCAACCGTCCTAAGGTAAGGTGGGATGCGCTTTAAAGAACATGGTGAAAAAGCATGGTGGCGCGTTACGCTGGCGCTTACAGCACCCTACAGGACTTATCCCTTCTGCTTCGCATGTCTCCCATCTGGCACCCCTACACTCAGGCCAAAACTGCGCCGCCGCCGCTCAAGGTTAAATCGGCTCAGGGCATCTGGCTAGAACTCGACGACGGCAGTCGCCTGATGGACTGCATTTCGAGCTGGTGGGTGACGCTGCACGGACACGCCCATGCGGCGATCGCCACGGCAATTTTTGAGCAGGCCAATCGGCTGGAGCAGGTGATTTTGCTGGATTCACTCACGACCCAGCAGAGCAGCTAGCCAACCGATTGCTAGAGCGACTACCAGCCGGACTCAGCCGCGTCTTTTTTACAGACAATGGCTCCACCGCCGTTGAAGCCGCGTTGAAAATGGCATATCAGTCGCGATGTGCAATTTTCCTGAACCCCCTCACCCTTTTCATGTATGCCGAAGGCTTTAAGCCCTCTCCCAGAGCGGAGAGGGACTTTGAACCACTCTTGCTCCCCTTCTCCCCGCTTGGGAGAAGGGGTTGGGGGATGAGGGCGGATTGAAAGTTGCACATCAGGTATATCAGTATTGGAGCAACCAGGGTCAGCCGCGCACCACCTTTTTGGCGTTTGAGGGAGCCTATCACGGCGATACCGTTGGAGCCATGTCGGTGGGGGCGCGATCGCTCTTTTCTAAAGTGTTTGGGGAATTGCTGTTTGACGTAGAGTTTGTGCTGTTTCCAGCTACTTACTCGCTGGCGGTGACGGTTTGCACAGAGGAAATTTACGACGCATTCTACAGCGATGACCCCACCAAAACGCTGTATCACGGGCATAGCTACACGGCTAACCCGCTGGGCTGCGCGGCAGCGATCGCCTCTTGGGAGTTGTTAGCTCAAAACGAAGCTGCCTTCAAAACAATGGAGGCCAAGCATTTACGCCATCTCAACGAGCTGCGCCAGTATTCGCAGGTCGAACACGTTCGCGTTATGGGCACGATCGCCGCGCTGGATTTGGTCACACCCTAGCCCGGATATCTGAACCAGATCGGGACAGCCGTGCGTCAACAGGCGATCGCTCACGGGCTATTGCTGCGTCCGTTGGGCAACGTGCTGTATCTGATGCCGCCCTACTGCATTACCGACGACGAGTTGGCTCAAGCCTATGCTGGCATCCAGAGTATTTTGCACACGCTAGGCACAATGATTTGAGGGCGCTATGATTTGAGGTTGCATAAGGCACCATTTTCCCCCCACCTCTCTCATGTCAGACATTCGCTACGACTGGACTACCGACGAAGTTCTAAACCTGCTGCAACTGCCGCTGCTAGATTTGGTCTACCAGGCTCAAACGGTGCATCGTCACCACAATGAACCCAACAGCATTCAACTGGCGACGCTGCTGAGCGTTAAAACGGGAGGCTGTGCCGAAAATTGTGCCTATTGCCCCCAGTCGGCGCACTATGAAACCTCGGTTGAGAAGCAGCCGATTTTGCCTGTGGACGAAGTGCTGGAGTCGGCACGGCGCGCGCAGGGGCTAGGGGCAACGCGATTTTGCATGGGCTGGGCATGGCGCGAAATCCGCGACGGGGCAGCGTTTGATGACATGCTGGAGATGGTGCAGGGTGTGCGATCGCTTGGCATGGAAGCCTGTGTAACCGCTGGCATGTTAACCGATGCCCAGGCGCAACGCCTCGCGGCGGCTGGGCTAACGGCCTACAACCACAATTTAGATACCAGTCCAGAGTTCTACGGGCAGATTATTTCAACCCGTACCTATGGCGATCGCCTTAAAACCTTGGACTGCGTGCGGCGAGCAGGTATTACCGTCTGCTGTGGTGGCATCATTGGCATGGGCGAAACCACCCGCGATCGCGCCCGCATGTTAGAAGTGCTGGCTACCCTCAATCCTCATCCCGAAAGCGTCCCGATTAACGCCCTGGTTGCCCTAGAGGGCACCCCCCTAGAGGAACAAGCGCCCATCGATCCGCTCGACCTGGTGCGAATGTGCGCCACCGCTCGCATCCTCATGCCTAAAACCCGCGTTCGGCTCAGCGCAGGCCGCGCTCAGCTCAGCCGAGAAGCCCAAATTCTCTGCTTTATGGCTGGTGCCAACTCCATTTTCTACGGCGATACCCTCTTGACTACGCCCAACCCCGAACGAGATGGCGATCGCCAACTGCTGCAAGATATCGGCGCACGCTCCAGTTAGAAAACCTGGGATCTACCGGGATCTACAAAGGGGCTGAAAGGCGATCGCCCTGATAACCGCTTTACACTAGTAGTAGTTTAGGCGGGTTCATGAGTAGGTGGGCTTAATTAAATATAAGCTTCTAAAACCCTGCACCGACCGCGCAGCGGGCGGTGCAGGGTTTTAGGATTTGGTTTTTATTTAGGTTGAACTACTTAACTGAATCTTTTCTATGTTTACGCGGAGCCGTGATGGATTTACCAGAGCTAGATGCCGAAGCCATTGACCGCATTATTGAGATGGCCTGGGAAGACCGCACCTCGTTTGAAGCGATCGCCCTTCAGTTTGGGCTGCAAGAAAAGCAGGTAATTGCCCTCATGCGTCAGCAAATGAAGCCCTCTAGTTTTAGAATGTGGCGCGAGCGCGTCACTGGTCGCAAAACCAAGCATTTGAAACAGCGCGGCTTTTTGGCGGGGCGCTTTCGTTCGGACGATCAAAAGGGGTCTTAAATTCGATGATTGACCTTGACCTGTATCCCAGTTTTTGGGCGCAAGGTCATCGAGGGCAGAGGTTCGATCAGTTGATTGGCCACCAGGGTAAGCTGGAATTTTTGGACAATGGTGGTCAGAATTAAAACCAGTTCCATGAGGGCGAAGCTCTTGCCCATGCAGACGCGGGGACCATCGCCAAAGGGAAAGTAAACGCCTTTGGGTAACTGTTTTTCTAAGTCTTGCTCCCACCGCTCTGGTTGAAAGCGCTGTGGCTCAGGGAAGTAGTGTGCGCTACGGTGCATCACCCAAGGACTAAACATGACAATGTGGTTGGCTGGAATGCAGTATCCATCCAAGGTGTAGTCTTGGTTGGGAGCACGCGCAATGGAAAAGAGGGGCGGATAGAGCCGTAAGGCTTCTTTGATAACGCAGTCGGTGTAGCGAAGTTGGGGCAAATCGGTCAAGGTGGGGAGGCGATCGCCCAATACAGTTTGCACCTCGGTGACTAACTTGCGTTCCACATCAGGGTTTTGGGAGAGCAGCATCCACAGCCATGCCAGTGCATTAGCGGTTGTTTCATGCCCCGCCAGCATGATGGTGGTGAGTTCATCGCGCAATTGGCGATCGCTCATCTGGCCGCCATCTTCATCTCGCGCCTGAATTAGCAGCGACAGTAAATCACCGGGGTCTTCTTGCCCCTGGCGGCGTTGCTGAATCAGAGCTTGAATAGTTTGATCCATTGCCTGAAGCGCCTGTTTGTACTGACGATTGATCCGAGTTGGTAAGCCAGCCAGCGGCAAAAATGCCTGCTTGCGCCGACTGGTAAACCACTCCATTGCCACTTCCAACGTGTGGGCGATGGTCTGCGCCTCTACCCCCGTCATATCCACGTTGAACAAGGTTTTGGTGACAATATTCAGCGTCAATTGCATCATGTCTTGGTGAACATTGCGGGTGTCGCCCTCGTGCCAAGTCTGAAGCATTTGCTCGGTATAGTCCACCATTGTTTCACCATAGGCTGCAATCCGCTGCTGATGGAAAACGGGTTGCATTAATCGCCGCTGCCGTGACCAAAATTCACCTTCACTGGTTAACAGCCCATCTCCTACTAGACTGGCTACCGCACGCCAAGCGGGTGTGTTTTTGGTAAAAATCTCTGGGTGTTTTAAGACCTCTTCGATATGCTGCGGCTGGGTGAGCAAGTATGCCGACGATGCCATAAATCGCAGCGGTACAATTTCACCGTAGGTATGAGCGCAGTGGGTTAAAAACCCTAGTGGATCGTTGGCAAAGTCAAGGGTGTTGCCAAATAACAGTGAGCCTTTGGGGTGGGCAAGTTGGCGCAGGTTTTTGTTCATGCGGGGTTCATGCGGGGTTCATGAAAGGGAGGTACGGATGCAACTCTAGAACTCTACCGCAGTAGCCACTTGAATTAAATGGAGGGTGGCGATCGCCCTAACCCACGACTCAAAACCGTTCTTCGTTCTAGTTTAATTTGGTCGTATGATATTTTCAGGGCTTGCCTACCAGCTTTGAGGTGCTGCGACCTTGATGAGATTCATTTTTTACACGGCTTTAGCGGTTTTGGCCTCTGGAGGAGTTTCCTCGATCGCATTAGCCCAATCACCGCCTCGGTTGGAAGGCGATCGCTTTTCGCAGCCGTTACCCGATTTGCGATCGCTGCCCCCTGAAGGATCTGTGCCTGAACAGCCCGTAATTCCAGTACCGCCGCCCGTGATTGTGGTGCCTCCAGAACCAGACACGACTGTTTTGATTGACGTTCGCCGGATTGATGTAACAGGCAGCACGATTCTCACCGCCGATGAGATTCGTCCGATTACGCAGCCACTAGAAGGCCAGCAGGTCACGCTGCAAGCGCTGCGAGATGCGGCTGATGCGCTAACACAGCTTTATTTAAATCGGGGCTACATTACCTCTAGGGCTACCCTAGATCCGCAGACCATTGCAGATGGTGTCGTCCAAATTCGAGTTATTGAGGGCGGCATCGAGCAGATTGAAATTACTGGAACACAGCGCTTAAATTCGGCCTATGTGCGCGATCGCGTGCAGCGTGGGGCGGGCACACCGTTGAACGTTGCGCGGCTCGAAGATCAGCTTAGGCTGTTGCTAAGTGATCCGCTAATTGTCAATGTCGAGCCAAAGCTACAGGCAGGCACTCAACCGGGACAGAGTATTCTCAGTATTCAGGTAACGGAAGCTGAGCCATTTGGTGGGAACGTTAGCTTTGATAATGATTCACCGCCCAGCATTGGCTCGGAACGGGCAGGGATCAATCTGTACTATCGCAATTTGACTGGTATTGGCGATGAGTTGAGCAGCTATTACTACCGAACGACCACGGGCGGATCGAGCATTTTTGGGGTGATCTATCGGGTGCCGCTAAACCCAATGGAGGGTACGCTGCAACTGAGTACCGAACTCAATCGCAACCGCGTAACCCAAGAGCCGTTTGATGACCTTGATATTACGGGAACGGGAGAGCGGTATGAACTCAGCTATCGTCAGCCAGTTCTTCGCTCCACGCGCGAAGAGCTGGCGTTTTCGGTTGGGTTGACCTATCAAACTGGCCAAACCGTCATTAGCGACACCCTCACCAATGACACCACAACCAGTGTGATTCAAATTGGGCAAGACTATACGCGGCGCGATGCCACGGGAGGCTGGTCATTGCGATCGCAGTTCAACATTGGCACAGGTTTATTTGACGCAACTGAGCGATCGGATGCATCTGCCGATGGTCAGTTTATTAGCTGGCTGGGGCAAGTGCAGCGGTTGCAGCGGCTCGATCGTAACCAATTGCTGGTGGGTCAATTTGATTTGCAGCTTACGCCCGATGGGCTGCTGCCATCTGAGCAGTTTGTCATTGGCGGCAGGCGATCGGTGCGGGGATATCGGCAGAATGTGCGGATTGGCGACAACGGGCTACGGTTTTCTGTAGAAAATCAAATTGCGCTAAGGCGAGATGCCAGCGGTCGCCCGACGCTGCAAGTGGCACCATTTATGGATCTGGGAGCGGTGTGGAATTCAGCCGATCGACCCGACCCAGAACCCGACCAAACGTTTTTGTTGGGAGCGGGCGTTGGGCTACTATGGCAGCCGTTTCAACAGTTAAATATTCGCGTAGATTATGGGGTGCCCTTGGTTGATTTGAGCGATCGCGGCAACAACCTGCAAGACGACGGACTGTACTTCACCCTCAACTATCGGTTCTAGTAGAGACGCGATTAATCGCGTCTCTACCATACCTACCACGGGCTGCCAATTAGCGTGAAGGCAGACCAATAGTAGGGATGGGTAAAGGTGGTATCTCCTAGCCCTACTAGGTCTGGCGGCAGGGGAATGTCACCCCCAGACCAGTGCAAGCGACCTGCTTGCACGTATACCTCTCCACGCAGCATGGCGAGTTGGGCGGCTCTAAGTGCCTCTGCTTTGATCGGTGCGGTTTGCAGTTGGTCATAAAATTCTGCCATTAGCCCCGATGAGCCTAAATCGTTGACCGACCACAGGCTAGCTAGCACAGATTTGACGCGAGCTTGCAGCGCTGCCCCGGCAAAGCCTAGCTCTGCTTCTTCGTTGCCCAAGGCAGTGCGGCAAGCGCTCAAGATTAGCAACTCGATTGGGGGGTTGTTCCAGCCTAAATCTCGCAGTTGGTCTAACTGCAAGCGCTGGTCTTCAAACTGAATGTAAGAGTTGCTGGGCTGACCGGGTTGAAAATTGGCGTGGGTAGCCAGATGTAAAATCCCATAGGGAATTTCTTGGCGCTCGCCCTGAAGCCTATTCACAGTGAAGTCAGTATTCTCTTGCAAAAATGAGCCGCGCCATTGATTCTGGCGAATGGTAGATAGCTCCAAGGGCACTCCAGGTAGGGCGCTCAGGTCTGGAAATTTCGGAAATTGGGAGGCTCCCATCGCCAAAACCTGGGTGTCGCGCAGGCTAACGTAGCGCGTATCGACTAGGCTGACGGCAGGCATCAAGCCAATGCTATATTTTTCTACTAAGAACTGATTCCCGTCGTTGAGCGCGGCCATGGGGAGCGATCGCAGTCCCACATCGGGGACAAAGGACAGATTTTGAACGCTGCGCTGCTGAAGTTCCGTTTCTAGGGGCGCAATCAGCCACTGGTAGAGCTGTCGAGACGATGCCATTAAAGCGGCGGTGCTTTGGCGATCGCTGGGGTCAATAATGGCCGAGCGAAACTGACGGGCGATCGCCAGCACTAGCCCTCGCGTGGCTCCTGGCACTGTTTTGCGAATCACTTCTTGATCGGCTGTCACCAAGACGAGTTCCAACTGGTCGCGATCGCCCTCTGGAACAGGGATGCTGCCACCGCCAG
>JBBQFG010000209.1:0-9197 GCA_038321765.1 Elainellales cyanobacterium | reverse complement strand
GATCCCCCCTAGCCCCCCTTGAAAAAGGGGGAACTGGATTCAAAGTCCCCCTTTTTTCTAGCGCAGCGGCGCGCCAGCGCGGGGATGTAGGGGGATCGATACCGTTTTTATACCAGCGACGGGACTTTTAAAACATCCTCTAAGGCCTAAGCACGATTAGGGTTGTGTAAATGCGTCGTCTGACGGATGAAAGCGGGGGTGCAGCAGCCGTTGGACTGGCTCGTTGCCGTAGAGATGTTGGGTGGCGATCGCTTCTACATCCTGCACTGTGACGCGGCAATACCATACGCCATCGGGCATCACCTGCACCGTAGGCCCAGACGCACACTGACCCAAGCAATCGCTAGCCGCCACTAACACACCGGGCACTGCTGCCGCCCGCAGCGACTCTAACAATTCAGCCGAGCCACTACGAGTGCAAGAGCGATGCTGGCAAACCATAACACAGCGCCGCTTGGGGAGCGGGTTCGCTGGAGTGACCGGGGGCACGACAGGATTAGAGGATGGCTGTTCCACAGGTTAATAATGGGGTCTAATGGGCATTAGGATTGATGCAGTTAGAATGCCGCAAAGTACGATAAAGTTTACCCTAACGTATCTTGGCAGATCGGGTCAGCTTGAGTTGCGATCGCCTCTTCTGTCGAGGTTCGACCCTTGGCGCAAAATGCCTACGAATGACCCCAAATGCCCACCATTGTCTCTATTCAATCGATTCGTCATGGCATAGGTAAATCCAACCTAACGGCTAATTTAGCAGTCAGCATTGCCCGAAAGGGTCATCGGGTGGGGATTATAGATACCGATCCCATCTCTCCCGGTCTTCATGCTTTATTTAATCTAGATGAAGACCATGTAGACGCGGTATTGAACTACTATCTTTGGAGCGATGTGCCACTTGACGGGGTGATCAATGAGCAATGTCCTTCACTCAAGATAGAACAGGGAAACGTGATCGTGATGGGAAGCGGAATTGACCTCATTCCGGCTCAGGTAAAGGTAAGAGAGGTGCCCGATTTGTTGCGCCAAGGCTACGACCCTGAAGTAATCAGTCAGGCTTTTTTTGAGTTGATGCATCGTCTCAATCTAGACTTTTTGCTAATTGATATCCATCCGGGGCTAACCCAAGAAGCGCTGCTATCGTTAGCATTTGTTAACACGGTACTGTTGGTGCTGGGGTTAAATCCACAAGAATTGCAAGGGATGGCCGTGCTGGTAGATTTAGCGCGTCGTTTGGGGGTTCCCAAGATTTTTTTGGTGGCTAACCAAGTACTGTCAGACCTGGATTTGGATGACGTGCAGCGCCAACTGCAAGGCGTTTATGGCGAGAGTGTGGTGGGGGTGCTGCCCATCACAAACGAACTAATGGCGCTCGGTAGTAGTGGCATTTTTTGTCAGCAGTATCCTGACCACCCCCTTACGCAAGATATTCGGGCGATCGCCCAGCAGTTAATTGCCGCGTCTGAGCAGCCATCTAAGTAATTTTCACAAGTAGGGCTGGCATTCTCCCCGATGGCAACTGTCGGGAATGCTATATCTTAGTGTGGCTCTGATCCAGGCAAGCTCGGTTTTCGAGAGCACCAAATGATCTTAGTCGTAGGGTCTAAGTAGATGGGCGTAATTAAATATGAAACCTTAAAAGTCTGCGCCGCCCGCACAGCGGTCGGCGCAGACTTTTAGAATCTTGTTTTTATTTAGGTTGAACTACTTATTTTTTATTCAGATTGACCTACTCCTCAATCAAGTTCCTATAGATGAAATCCCTTAGTCAGCTACTCAATTTGCGAGCAGGAGAAACTCAACTTGTCTTGACACTGGGGTTTGTGTTGTTTGGCAACGCCCTGGCTCAAAAGGTGTCAGAAATTTCTTCTCTTAGCAAATTTTTAATTGATGTTGGCCCACCTCAGTTTCTAGTAGTGCTGATCGTAAGCAGCAGCGTTAGTATTTTTATGACGATGTTGCAATCGCTGCTGGTCGATCGGTTTGATCGCATCACGCTGGTTCGCAGCATTAGCGCCATTTTGGGCGTGTCGTTTATGCTTCTGCGCTTGCTGGTTTTTCTAAAGGCACCGCCTTGGCTTAACTATGGGTTGCTTTACCTACTGTCAGACCAGCAGCTCATTTTCTTTCCCATGACCTTCTGGATTTTGGCTACCGATTTGTTTGATATGGCGCAAGGTAAACGCCTCTTTCCGTTACTGTCTACCCTAGGACTATTGGGCAGTTTGACAGGGATTGCGATCGCCTCACTCGCCCCCCTGCTGTTCATTAACTACGGCATCCAAACAGACGAGCTGCTGACAATTAATGTTCTGCTATATGGCTTGATCTACGCTTTAATCGGCATGAAGCTGCACCAAGTCAAACTGCGAAAGACCCAGAAAAGAGCGGAAACTGTCCAAGAGACAATTTCAGAAGGTTGGAATTTTGTTAGAGAGGTGCCTGCTTTTCGCTATCTGACGATCGCCATTCTTGCGGTTGTGGTGTGCGAAATTATTCTGGAGTATCGATTTTATGTGGTGTCTGGAGCCAGTATTCCCGACACAAACAGGTACCAGGTATTTTTGAGTCTGTTTACACTGGGACGCACGTTGACCCACTTAGCGCTTCAGTCCTCTGTGGTGCGTTGGCTCATGGTCAACATCAATTTAAAGCATTTATTTTTGATTCAGCCCCTTAGCGGTCTAGTGGGGACAGCACTTATGCTGGGTGTACCGGGACTGGGCGGGGCGATCGCCGGACTACTATTACAAAAACTGCCTCAGTACAGCATTGATGAAACGGCTCGCAAATCCCTTGAAGGGTTGGTGCCCGAAGAGCGCCGAGGTCGCGTTAGTTTGTTTATGGATAGTTACTTGATTGCAGGGGGAACTATATTGGGAGCCATGATTACCGGCATCGTGATTCTTCTGGGAGAAGGATTGGGCAGGTCTGGGTATTTTTATAGTTACTTGGCGATCGCGGTTGTATCATCTCTAATCGCTATTTATTCAGTAATTAGGATGCGCGCAGTTTATGATAATAGTCTGCTTAATTGGCGACTGAAGCGCCGTCAACGAGGCAAATCCATACTGGACAAGATTGATTTTTGAACACCCCATCGTTCAAAAATAGGTAGTCCTAAATTGGTAAGGATTTTTGATGTAAGGATTTTTTGATGGGCACGCTAAGCCCACCCATCAAAAAATCATTACATCAATACCACTACCCAAAAATAAACAGCATAGTTGAAATACGATCACACGATTTCGTCCAAGGAGAATGGTATGAACCCAACCGCTAGCGCTTCGCCTGACTCTAAGTCGGCAGACCAAAGTCGCTTTATTAGCCTCCGCTGGAAGCTATTGACTGGGTTCACGCTGGTGTTTAGCGGAGTGTTTGCAGCCGCTTACTGGTGGTTCTATAGCTTCTCTACCGAAAAGGCGATCGAGCGGCTGCAGCAAGACTTGAGAAGTACGGCCATCGGCGCAGCTCAAGGAGTCGATGCGGCTGAACTACTGGCTCTCTACAAAACAGGACAGCGGAATGCAAAAGGCTATTCTGATGACCCTCGCTATACCCGCCAACTTGACTGGTTTGAAACGGTTCATAGTATTTCACCTCAGATTTATCCCTACAGTTACATCGTGGGCGAAGCGCTGACAAACCGCCGGATCGGCAAGCCTGCTGCTGAGTCCGATGCTCTAGAAATTATTTACTTAGTAGACTCTCTATGGGTTTATATTCCCGATCGCGCCCTCAAGTTTTTGGAGGCAGGTAACGCCTATGAAGCTGCCAAACAAGTTTTTTTGAAGGGTGAAACTGTTGAGCGAGATCTGTATACCGATGAATGGGGAAGCTGGATTTCTGCTTACACGCCTATCAAAGACACCAGCGGCAAAGTTGTCGGCGTGCTGGGGGCAGATATTGAAGCGGACTACGTATTTGAGGTGCGAAAACAGATTCGCGATCGCGTTTTTGTTTCCTTTGCAATTACCTATGGCACCCTATTTGGGCTGGTCTATTTAGTCTCTAACATTCTCACCAAACGGTTGAAAACCCTAGCAGAAGCGGCAGCCAAAATCGGTGAAGGAGACTACGAGCAAGATCTCTCCTTACTAAGCAGCGGCAAATCTTCCGATGAAATTTCTAAGCTGGCTAAAGTGTTTGACATCATGGTATCTAAAGTGCGTAAGCGCGAAGAAACCCTGAAGCAGCAAGTAGCAGAGCTAAAAATTGAAATCGATCAGGTAAAGCGCAAGAAACAAGTTAACGAAATTGTAGACAGCGATTTTTTCCAGGACTTGGTGTTGAAAGCTCGAAAGCTTCGGAGTAAAAACGGGGTAGAAAACGACACGTCAGATTAACGGCTGGTTAACTGACAAAAGTCTATAGCCCTCACCCCCAACCCCTCTCCCAGAGGGCGAGGGAGTTGATCTACCCTTCCGGTTCTCTCTCCCGATGGGAGAGGGCTAGGGTGAGGGCTTTCAGGGAGCTGACTAACAAGTTTTGTCAGGCTTCAAACAATCATGACCCTGACACCGTTAAGTAGGCGGGCGTAATTAAACATAAAACCCTAAAAGTCTGCGCCGCCCGCTGCGCGGGCGGCGCAGACTTTTAGAATCTTGTTTTTATTTAAGTTAAACTACTTACCATCCACTTGAAACGTGTTGTAAATGAGGTCTAGTTAGAAATCCGGAAGAAAGTGACTAATAATCTGGAATTAGCTCAGTAACTTTAGGGATTTTAGGCAACTAATTTTGTATAGATGATTTGTATAGATAATTAAGCTGACCGTACACATCTGAATCTTAACGCCTAAGCTGAAATAACTAAGGAACTCAATCACTATGCAGAAAGCTCATGATTTGGTTTGGTCAGACTGGCGATCGCAGATTAAACACCGAATTAGCACCGTAGAAGACCTGCGTCAGTGGATTAACGTAACTCCCGACGAAGCGCAGGCCATTCAGGACTCGGCAGGTAAATATCGCTGGAGCATCACGCCCTACTATGCAGCGTTGATGGATAAAGATGATCCCCTATGTCCAATTCGCCAACAGTCGGTACCTAGTGGGCAAGAATTTATTTCGTTCACAGGATCAGACCCCGATCCGGTAGGCGACATGGTTTACCGCAAAACCAATCGGGTTGTACACAAATATCCCGATCGCGTCATTTTCCTAATTACAGAAGTCTGCGCTGTCTATTGTCGTCACTGCACCCGTAAGTATCACACCACTGACTTGAGTGGCACGTACTTTGAAAGTAATGAGGCTGCCTCCTGGGAACAAGACTTTGAGTATATTGCTAGCCATCCCGAAATCCGCGATGTGCTTTTGACGGGTGGTGATCCCCTAACCTATTCTGACGAGAAATTAGAATTAATCATCTCTCGTCTACGCAAGATTCCCCACGTAGAAATTATTCGAATTGGCAGTCGCTATCCAGTATTGCTGCCTCAACGCATCACCCCAGAGTTTTGCGCCATGTTAGAGAAATATCACCCCATCTGGCTAAATACCCATTTCAACCATCCCAAAGAAATTACGCCCGAAGCGGCAGAAGCGTGCGATCGCCTGCTACGGCATGGAGTGCCTGTACAAAATCAAACTGTTTTACTGAAAGGCATCAACGATGATTTAGAAACGATGCGATCGCTGCTCAAAGAGCTGCTCAAAATTCGCGTTCGTCCCTATTATCTTTACCACTGCGACAACGTCACCGGAGTCTCACACTTTGTCACCAGTATCGAAAAAGGGCGAGAAATTATGCGAGGATTATTGGGTCATATGACAGGGTTCGCAGTTCCTCAATATATTGTCACGACTAAGCTTGGTAAGATTCCCCTGTGGGAAGAACAATTTCACCAAGATGACCAAGGGTATTGGCTAGAAAACTATAATCACGAAATTATGAGAGTCGATGACCCCAACCTACTTTAGGTGCTGGTGCATAGACCATACAGCGATTCTCAATCGTGTGAAGTCCACTAACGTTTAAGCATTGCGCCCCGCGTAGCGCAATGCTTAAACGTTAGTGGACTCTATGTTGTAATGACACTCTAACTGTGTGAAACGCAGAGGTATTTCATGTCAAAAATCGTCTCCATCCACTCATATCGGGGTGGAACTGGAAAATCCAACACAACGGCCAACGTTGCAGCTACCGTTGCTCGCTACGGGTATCGGGTTGGCATTGTCGATACTGATATTCAGTCCCCTGGAATTCACGTGTTGTTTGGATTTGGCGAAGATGATATTGATCGCTCGTTGAACGATTACCTGTGGGGACGGCGATCGATTGGCGATGTAGCTCACGATGTCACTCACATCCTAGGAGACAAGGGCACCGAGCGCAGCAAAATTTATTTAGTGCCCTCTAGCGTTAAAGCTGGAGAGATCGCCCGCGTGCTGCGCGAAGGGTATGATGTAGGCTTGCTAAATGAAGGGTTTCAAGAATTAGTAGACGTGCTAAAGCTCGACTACCTGTTTATCGATACTCATCCAGGACTCAACGAAGAAACATTGTTGTCCATCACCATTTCAGACATCTTGGTGCTGATTCTTCGTCCCGACCAACAAGACTACCAGGGAACGGCTGTCACAGTAGACGTGGCTCGCAAACTAGAAGTCCCTAAATTGCTGATGGTGATCAATAAAGCACCTATCGTGTTTGACTTTGGGCAGCTTAAGCAAAGAGTAGAAGAAATCTACGGTGCTCCGGTGGCAGGTGTGTTGCCCCACTCAGACGAAATGATGATATTGGCCAGTAATGGGGTGTTCGCCATCAAGTTTCCTGACCATTCCCTCACACGTGTGATAGAGGCGATCGCCAGTCAAGTCATGAACTGATAGCTGCCCCCTGGTAGTCCTCAACGGGTAATGTTTTTTTGAAATGTAGGTAAAGCCCGCGCTTCAAAAAATCATTACCTCAATACCACTACCCATTCGTCAACGCACAACCCAATCAGACGCAACCCAGCCACCCTGGCTTAACTGCACCCATTCCCCTGAGTTGCGACCCGTTAGCTCTACTCGACTACCATTGGCTACCACCCCAATTACCGCTCCATTAGGAGAGGTACGGACATTGAGCGGATTGCCATTGGTGCGAATTGTGCCAGAGGTGACATCACCGCCAACGGGCAGAGTGCTATTGACAGCGTTACCACTAGCAGGGTTGTTGCCAGTGGTTGGCGTGGTACCCGTTGCTGACACAAACCAGGTGCTAGATACCCAAGTACCGTCAGAACGTTCTGCCCATTCACCACTGCGCCGCCCGGTCAAGTCTACCCGACTACCGTTGGGCACAGAACCCACCAATGCTCCTCCTGGTGAGCTGCGGACATTGAGCGAACTACCGTTGGTACGAATCACAGCCGTCGATATATTGGAGCCAACAGGATTAGCGTTAACGGGAGGCTGAGCCTGGGGCGGTGTTGGGCTAGTAGCTGGGTTAATCGTCAGCCAAGCACTAGACACCCAAGTGCCGTCAGAACGTTCTGCCCATTCACCGCTGCGTCGCCCGGTCAAGTCTACCCGACTGCTATTGGGAATTGTACCCACTACAGCGCCACCCGGCGCACTTCGTACATTTAATGGATCACCGCTAGTCCGCACCGTAGCGCTGCTTCTACCAACGGTACTACCAGGCGTGCTGCCAGCAGAGGTGGCATTGGCAGGGGCAGGACTGGCAGCGACAGTCGAGGGAGACGGTCTAGTCGCGGCGGGAGACGGGCTAACAGCAGGAGAAGGCCTAGTAGTCAGAGGAGGAGACTGAACCGATCTCGTCTGGCTAGGACTAGGTAAGGGACTTGCCGCCTGATTAGTGGATAAAGGCGTGTAAGCAACATACCGTTGATCTAACCAAGTGCCATTACTGCGTTCCAGGTAGCCTGCATTTTCTCGGCCTGTCAATTCCAGCCGAGTGCCATTTGGCAAGGTGCTAATTACTTGCCCCCCTGGCGCATTACGCACATTAAGGGGATTACCAGTTGTTCTGACATAGCCAACAGTTTGAGCAGCCCGGTTGACGGCCACCTGAACGGGCGCAGGCTGACTGGTCGCTGCTTGTGGAGACGCTTGTGGAGCAATTTTGGTAGGAGAGGGCTGAACACTCGGTTGATTGGCAGACACCTGTGGAGATCTTAGAGGCGCTGCCTTGACAGGCGCAGGCTGAACGCTCGGCTGATTGGCAGACACGTAGCGCTTATCTAGCCAGGTTGCGTTGGTGCGCTCTAGATACCCTTGGCTATCCCGTCCGGTTAATTCAACTCGGGTGCCGTTGGGTAGCGTGCCAACGACTTGACCTCCAGGGGCAGTCCGCACATTAATTGCTTCACCTGCCGTTGCAATGTATGCAACGGTGCGATCGACCGCACCCGTTGGGGGACGGGTAGGAGAGGCTGAGGTCGATGGGGTGGCAGGCGATTTATTTGGGGTCGCGGTGCTAGTCGAAATCCACTCAGTAGCAACCCAAGTGCCATTAGTCAGTTCCAAGAACCCGTCCTGGTTTCGACCAGTTAGCTCAATACGCGACCCATCGGGAACGCTACCTACCACTCCACCATTGGGGGCACTGCGAACATTTAAGGGGTTACCACTAGTACTAACTATACCGGTGGCGGCAGCTAGAGCTGAATGGGCAACGCTGATGGCCAAAACTGCTGCTAACAGTGATTGGATAGAAATCCAGGCAGAGTTTGGCAATACTGAGCCTAAAGTATCGAACTGCCTTAACTGGGGCATGGGTTCATTACTTTCGTACGCGGCAGCATTATAAAGATATGCGAGGGATTCCATAGCCAGTCACCTTATGCTTGCAATTGAATATTAACGATAAAAACTTAGTTTGATGTGCTTGTTAGAGGTATTTCGACTCTTAATCTTAAGAGATATCTTGCAACTCGGCGATTCGAGTCTCATAAACGATTGATTCTCTACACGCTCCTCAATGAAAAATAACGCTTTCCTTTGAGCCAGCACTATGGAGGTAACGCTACCTGTTATAGCGGTAGCCATGATCAATAGGACGCCTCCCTGTCATTCCCGTGCAGGCGGGAATCCATCTGCTCGATCGGTGCGGGGGTGGATTCCCGCCTGCGCGGGAATGACGCTGGCATTTCCTAAGCTTTATGACTATGGCTATAAATGGGCGTAATTAAATATAAAACCTTAAAAGTCTGCGCCGCTCGCTGAGCGGGCGGCGCAGACTTTTAG
>JBBQFG010000208.1:0-9213 GCA_038321765.1 Elainellales cyanobacterium | reverse complement strand
TACCCTCACCGATTTTAGCCAAGTCGATGGCGACAAAATCGTTTTGAGCCGCACTACGTTTACCCGACTGAGCGGTGCCGGAGCCGCACTGGCTGCCAGCGACTTTGCCGTGGTTTCCAGCACTGCCAATGGCGCAACCCTCGCCGCTAGTAGCACCGCCCGGATCGTCTTCAACCAGTCCACTGGCGACCTCTATTACAACCAAAACGGGGCCAGCTCCGGCTTTGGCTCTGGCGGTAAGTTTGCCACCCTCACAGGTGTCTCATCCCTGAACCCGACTGATTTCATCCTGCGTGGGTAAGGCGGCGATCGCCCACCAATTGTAGAGACGCGATTCATCGCGTCTCTCTATAATCATTGATTGCGTCTCTCTATAATCATTGATCGCGTCTCTCGGTAATCATTCATCGCGTCTCAATGAATCAAAGACGCGATGAATCGCGTCTCTACGCCTTTGCGCCATATTCCGTGAGCACGGGCATCAGATCGAGTTCACGCGGATAGATCAGCCAGGTGCGTTGCAATGGCTCTGTGAGGGTTTTAACCAACGGTGACAGGTCGCTCAATTCCTGTAAGCCTTCCTCTGTTTGTAGCTTAATGCCCCGCTGGTAGAGCGTATAGCCTCGGCTCAGGGCAATGCGAATACCCGCATAATATTCTGGAGCGAAGCCTGCCTGGGTTAGTAAGCGATGCACCTGGCTTAACAACCGAGAATGCAGGGCTGGGTCTATGTTGCCTAAATCGAGCGATTTGAATAAATCTCGATCGATAAATCGGCGGCATAGATCGGCCAGCACTGGGTCTGGGTGCTGCTGCCAGCGCTGTAGATGATACACAAACACACCATCGTCGGCAGCCAGGTATTGCGCCAAAGGTAGGTGGTTGCAGTCGCCTTGCAGCCATGCTGTCAGGGTATCATCGGCAAATAAAGACGCGGTGGCAAATACTTCCTGGGCGCGCTGAAAGGCTTTTTCTAAGAGCCAGGTAGCCGCAATATTTTTGGGATGGTTATACACCTGGGCATACATAAAATAGCGGACGACTAAGTAGTGCTCGATCGCCGCCATCCCTTTGCGGGCAACCACAAGCTGCTGACTTGTGGGGTCATACCCCATGGCCATCAAGATTCGATCCAAGTCAAGTTTGCCGTAGGATGTGCCGGTAGAATGGCTGTCGCGCATGAGATAGTCGAGGCGATCGCAATCCAATTGACTGGAAACCAACTGCCATACCAACGGTATCGGATGCTGTTTTTGATACACCTGTTCTAGCTGAGGCAAGAGACTGGGATCAAACTGATCTAGCAGGGTGCGTAGAGGCAGAGATTCTCGCAGAATTCGCATCGTCCAGTGTTCGTGCTGGCTGCCAAAAATTTCTTCGCAGGTGTGGCTAAAAGGGCCATGCCCGATGTCATGCAATAATGCAGCACACAGCACCGTTGCCCGATAGGGTTTGAGGCTAGGATGGCGGCGAGTCAGTCGGTCAAAGGCACGGCGGGCGATCGCCATTACCCCTAAGGAATGAGTAAACCGCGAACTCTCTGCCCCATGAAACGTAAGGCTAGCAGGGCCAAGCTGACGAATTCGCCGCAATCGCTGAAACGCTGGCGTATCAATAATCTGAATTAACAGCGCCTCAACCGGATCGCTCTGTTCTAGGGCGATCGCTCCATGCAGTGGATCATGATATGTGCGACCAGAACTAGACATGCCAGAAAGAGACATGGAACTTACTCGCTTACTAGTTCGCTTTTTGTAGTTTCGCTTTTTGCAATTACGATTGGGTTGAGCAATCGCTCAATCGCTGCTTGATATTGGCTATCGGCGGGAGTGGCAAGCTGATCGCGCGTGATGGCCTGTAGGGCGATCGCCTTATCAGGTTGGATGCCTTGGCGGTTGATATCGTGGTGGTTGGGGGTTTCGTAATGGGCAATGGTTACGGCTAAACCTGACCCATCCGAAAGGTTAAATAAAGACTGAATTAAGCCTTTGCCAAAGGTTTTTTCGCCAATTAATTGCGCCCGTCCATTGTCTTGCAGCGCTCCCGCTAAAATCTCGCTGGCGCTGGCGGTGCCTTGATTTACCAATACGACTAACGGGTCATCGGTTAACGGGTCTCCCTCAGCAACAAAGCTATCTTGAACGCCTTGCCGATTGACGGTATAGACAATGGTGGATTCCTTGAGCCATAGGCGAGCAATGTCAATCCCTGCCTGCAATAGCCCACCCGGGTTGTTTCGCAAATCTAGGACGTACCCGTTTGCGCCCTTTGCCTCCATGCGGGCGATCGCGTGGGCTATCTCGGCAGCCGCATTGGCGTTGAATTGGCTCAGCCGGATGTAGCCAATGGAGTCGCCGTTTGGCTGAGGCCTCAGGTCGGCATAAACGGGATTGAGGGTAATGCGATCGCGAACTAGTTGAATTTCTTCTTGGGAGCGGCTCGTATTGTCCTGAATAGTATTGTCCTGAAGGGTTTTACGAGATGTATCGTTGCTCAACGTGCTGCTAATTGTATCCGTGGGCGATCGCTCAGGCAGCTCCTCTTCAGCGCGTACAATCGTTAAGACAACGCGGCTCCCAATAGGCCCCCGCATCCGTTCGGCTGCTTCATCCAGGGTCAAATTGACAGCCGAAGTACCGTCTATTTTAAGAATGCGATCGCGCGACTTGATACCAGCCTGATCTGCTGGTGACCCCTCAATTGGAGCAATCACTTGCAGCTCACCCGTACTGGCTTCCTGGGTAATTTGCAACCCAACGCCTGTGAGTTCACCAGATGTGTTCGTTTGCAGGCTGCGATACTGATCAGGTTTTAACAGACGGGTGTAGGGATCTTCCAAACTGCCGAGAATTTGCTGAATGGCGGTATACGTTTCCTCCCGCGTCCGCAAGGGCTGCTTCAGAATCCGCTGACGCACAAGCCACCAGTTTTGATGGTTGAATGTATCATCCACATACGCCCGATCAACGATCCGCCACACTTCATTCAGTAACTTTTGCTCGTCTGTCAAGGCCTGAGCAGCAGGAGCGCCGACGTTTAATACCAACATCAGCGTCAGTGCCAAAAACAGCCCAATTCGAATAATCCGGTTTCTCATAGATCAAATGTTAAACGTCAATCCTAGAAGATGCCCAGTTACAGTGATCTAAATTGTTTTTTGCTAAGCGGCTTTGAGCAGTCACACCCCGCCTAGAGACTCAAACCCCTACCCTGTTTGGGTGGTGGTATTGATGTAAGGATTTTTTGATGGGCGGGCTTAGCCCGCCCATCAAAAAATCCTTACCAATTTAGGACTACTCCTGTTTGCTTGTTGAGGTTGGTATCAAAAAAAGAGAATTCTCACGTTAGGCTACTGACAAAATCCAAAATTGTGGATGGGTAATGGCAGCAAAAGAGGAGATTACTTCCCACTCTAACCGTTTGAGCTTGCCGCGATAGCAGATTCAAATCAAGGAAACCTCCAAAAATCAAGCGTTCCATCGTGAAAACTGATAGATAGCCATGCTACATTTTTATAGACAGCCATACATTTTTTTTGGAACTCTTGCTTCATGTTTACAAAGCAGGTAACTGACTCAAAAACATACCAGTGGTTTGAGGAACGGCTGGAGATCCAGGCGCTCGCTGATGACATCAGCAGCAAATACGTTCCTCCCCACGTTAATATCTTCTACTGTCTGGGTGGTATTACCCTGACTTGTTTCATCATCCAGTTTGCCACTGGGTTTGCGATGACCTTTTATTACAAGCCTACAGTCACTGATGCGTTTGAATCCGTTCAGTACCTGATGACTCAAGTCAACTTTGGTTGGCTCATCCGCTCTATCCATCGCTGGTCTGCCAGCATGATGGTGCTGATGATGATCCTCCATGTGTTTCGGGTATACCTCACAGGCGGTTTCAAAAAGCCTCGCGAACTAACCTGGGTCACAGGTGTGATTCTAGCGGTCATTACTGTAAGCTTTGGCGTTACAGGCTACTCCTTACCTTGGGATCAGCTTGGCTACTGGGCCGTCAAGATTGTGTCTGGTGTTCCCAGCGCCATCCCGATTGTGGGCGATCAAATCGTTGAACTGATGCGCGGTGGTGACAGTGTGGGTCAAGCTACCTTGACTCGTTTCTACAGCCTACATACTTTCGTACTGCCTTGGTCGATTGCTGTGTTCATGCTGCTCCACTTCTTGATGATCCGCAAGCAGGGTATTTCTGGCCCTCTTTAAACGATTTATCTAGACTTGGTTCAGATAGACATGGTTTCACTGGTTGAAGTAGTGCATAAGCTAATACCTAGCTCATTTGATACTTATTCACGTTGGTATTTACGGTCTCTCAGTATTCAGGTAGACTAGGCACTACCAAAGAGTACTAGAACCACCTTTCCTTCTATTCTTTGGAATCTATTAGGTTCCTACTGATAGGAGTCTCTCGGCCGCTAAGGAGAACACCCCTAAACTATGGCAACTATAAAGAAGCCGGATCTAACCGATCCCGCGTTGCGTGAAAAGCTGAAGCAGGGCATGGGTCACAACTATTATGGTGAACCTGCTTGGCCCAACGATCTGCTGTATATTTTTCCCGTTGTAATTCTCGGAACTATTGCTTGTTGCGTTGCTCTAGCAGTGCTTGACCCTGCTCTAGTTGGTGAAGCGGCTGATCCATTTGCTACTCCACTAGAAATTTTGCCTGAGTGGTACTTGTATCCTGCATTCCAAATTCTGCGAATTGTGCCCAACAAGCTTTTGGGTGTGGCCCTACAGTCAGCCATTCCTTTGGGTTTGATGTTGGTGCCGTTTATTGAGAACGTCAACAAGTTTCAAAATCCCTTTCGCCGTCCTGTTGCAACTACCGTGTTTTTGTTTGGTACGGCTGTAACGTTGTGGATGGGTATTGGTGCTACGTTCCCCATCGACAAATCCTTAACGTTGGGTTTGTTTTAGATTAGTCGTTGTTTTTAGCGCCTTTACTAGTGTTTGGAGTGTTTATTGCACATCTGAATCTAGTCTGGGCGCTAAATTTTTCTTTACGGCAAATTAGTTTGCATGAATTATCTTCTTACTGGGCGGGAGATGATTTGTGGACTCCAAAACGTTACTCGTGCAAAAAGAATTTAGCGTTGCAGGGTAAATTTTGTGGCAATTTTCTTCTCTAACAGTGTGTGAACGTATTACAGCGCGAACGTCTTGTAGTTTTTAGTGACCTAGCTGCTCTCGATGGAGTGCAGGATTGGTTCAAAGGTTGCTGCGCTCATTCTATTTATAAGATTCCTTGGCTTAAAAATCAGATTTATCCTTTGAATTTGGCATTGGCAGAAGGCTTCTCAAATGCTGTTCGCCACGCTCATCGAAATTTACCTCGTGAAACGCCTATTGAAATTGACCTAGCCTTTTGGGATGACTGGCTAGAACTGCGGGTTTGGGATCATGGCTCGCCGTTTGACCCAGACGTTCTCAAAGAACCAGAGCCGGGTACCCTGTGCAAGGGCGGATATGGCTGGTTTTTGCTAAGGCGCTTAGCCGATCGCGTGTCTTATGATCGCTATTCAGACGGGCGTAACTGTCTCTTGATTGTGAAATATGGATTTCAATTGTGAGAGTGTCTCCATACCTTTTTCTGTTTCTGGAGGCTTTTGAGCAGGAAGGTGGAATTCAGTCCTACATTCAAGATTTTCTCTGCGCTTACGGTGATCTGGAGGATGTACCCCCGGCTGTTGTATTTTTGCTGAGAGATCGGCTGAAGCAGCCCGGTTCGTCTTTACTTCCAAACATCAAACTACGGTCGTTCTGGCACGCTAACTCTACTGTGGCACGCCTGAGGCTGGCGATCGCTCTGTTATGGTTTCTGTTGAAGCAACGCCCACGTCGAGTTTTTTGTGGCCATGTTTACCTTGCTACCTTGGTAGCAATCTGCTGTATCCCACTGCGCGTTCCCTACACAGTGATAACCTACGGCAAAGAAGCCTGGGAGCCACTGCCCTTTCGATTTCGTTTGGCATTGCGACACGCCAGTCAAATTTGGACGATTAGTCGCTATACTCGCGATCGCACCTGTGCCGCCAATCGGCTATCGGTCAATCAATTTCGCTTGCTACCTTGCTCTGTAGATGGGAATCGCTTTTCTCCTGGCAGCAAATCTTTGGTACTGCTGGAACAGTATGGCCTAATGGGGGCTAGGGTTCTACTGACCGTTGCTCGTCTTTGGTCTGGCGATCGCTACAAAGGAGTAGATGTCACAATTCAGGCTCTACCGGCGATCGCGCAGGTCATTCCCACGGTTAAATACCTCGTCATTGGCCGAGGGGATGATCAACCACGGCTTGCTGCTTTAGCAAAGGAATTGCAAGTCGCCGATCGGGTCGTGTTTGCGGGTTTTGTACCCACGGTTGCCCTGCCCGATCACTATCGTTTGGCAGATGCCTATGTGATGCCGTCTCAAGAGGGCTTTGGTGTGGTGTACTTAGAGGCAATGGCCTGCGGCATCCCTGTGCTGGCAGGCGATTCAGACGGCTCAGCAGACCCATTACAAGATGGTCAGATGGGCTGGCGAGTGGCGCATCGTGACCCTACTGCTGTGGCGACGGCCTGTATTGAAATGCTTCAATGCTTAGAGCAGACTCAACTCCCCCCCCCTGCCCCGGCATCGTTGCAGTTAACATCATCATCGACGGATCTTCGCTGCGATCGCTACTGGTTACGGCAGCGGGCGATCGCGACCTTTGGCAAAGCTACTCTGCCCCAGCGACTGCGTCCACTCTTAGCCACCTCCGACTTACCCAGCAACCCAGAACCGACTTCGAGAAACGGTATTATTTAGTCAGGTTTGTCGAGCGGGTAAGTAACCAAAAAGTGTAAGCCGTTATTTTGTCTACCTTAGCTTCCTGTCTTGCGCGTATTGTTCCTAGAAGCGTCATGTATCTCGTTCATAAAGTGATTTATTTTCTTATGCGGCACTACGTGCCCAGGCTAAACATTTTTTCGTGTGAAAGGCATGTTCAGAGAGACTTTCACACAAAAAGATTGGTCTTGGGCTACTGGCGCAGCATTACACTGGCGGCTGTTTTAGGTGGGTTAGCGGTAAGTTGTCAGGAGAGCAAAATTGCTCAATGCAACCGCTTGACTACAGTGGCCAATAAAATTGCAGGTGAGGTGCAGACGATAGTCCAATCGAATGCAGTTCCTAATAGTGGTGCGCTTTCACAAGTGGCTGTCCAGTACGACCAAGGCATAGCCGCCATGAGAGAGATTAATCTCTCCAATTCTCAACTACAGGCCTATCAGCAGCGTTTCGTGGCACTCTACACTGATGTTGCCGAATCGGCTCGTAGTGTTGCTCAGGGTATAGGCGAACAAAACCGTGAAGCCACTGAACAAGCTTACGGAACGTTTCAATCTGCCACAAGTTTGGAAGTGCCGCTGGTGCAAGAGGTGAATACCTACTGCACCACCTCATCAGCATCGCAATAAACCCTGTGCATCAAAAGCACTTATGCATCTCAGACACAAAAGCAAGAAAGTTGAATAAGGCACAACATTTTGCATTGCTTAATCTGGGTATGATTTTTACTGCAAGGCTCGCTCAGCACCCCTTGCAAAAAAAATCATATAGCGGTAGCCATGATCAATAGGACGCCTCCCTGTCATTCCCGCGCAGGCGGGAATCCATCTGCTCGATAGGTGCTAGCGTCATTCCCGCCTGCGCGGGAATGACGCTGGCATGTCCTAAGCGTTATGACTATGGCTATACATGAAATAGCAACACCCAACATTTAACCGCGTAAGACCTGGTTACTTATTGCTCGACAAATCTAGAAGAAATAATGCTCTCAAAACGGCATTTTTATGACTAAAAATTCTCCTCACTTACCTGAACAGCGTCTTGTATTGCCCAACGTTAGTTGGCAGCAGTTTGAAACCCTACTGGTGGAACTAGGACAAAACCGCAGTGCCCGACTCACGTATGCGCGGGGCAAGCTGGAAATGATGACTCCTATGGCAGACCACGAGCGATGCCGAAAGTTAGTGGAGTCGTTAATTTTGGTGGTGGGAGATGAGATTGGCGTAATGGTCGCAGCGATCGCCCCTGTTCTAATCATTCACCGCGAACTGCAATGCAGCATTCAGCCCGATGCTTGCTACTACCTAAAATCTCAGTCTATCGCTGAACAACCTCAGGAAATCGACGAAATCGTTACGGTTCAGTTACCTGATCAGCCGGTGCCAGATCTACTGGTAGAGGTAGCTATGACAAAAAGCGGACTTAACAAGTTTGCCATTTGCGCCAGTTTGGGCATTCCTGAATTATGGCAATACGTCACAACGAGCGGAGAAGACGTGCTCAAGGGAGAAATGCGGATCTATCAACTCCAAGACCGAGCGTATGTGGAATGTACACAAAGTCCCGCATTTCCATTTTTGCCATCAAGCCGAATTTTACAATTTCTACAGCACAGTGATGCATTGGGTCTACAACAGGCGATCGCCCTTCTGCGAGACTGGTGTGTGCAACACGTGTAATCAAGCCAGCAAGGGGAATCAAACCCGGTTTAATCCTCGAAAGTTAACGCTCGAAGCATAAATTTTCGTACCTCTGAGCTGATCCAGAGGTTGGAGATTACAAAACCTAGTAACGGCCACCGCGTTTACGCAGAGAAGCTAGCATTTGCGCCCGCACGGCGATCGCCCAATTGTCAAAACTAGAGTTGCCACTAGGCATCGTAGAGGTCGAAACCATAGACCCGCTCTGAGAATCCTTCTGCTTTGTTGTTTCCATAATTATCCTTGGGTTGCCATCCCAGATTTAGCAAACTGAATATTGAGTGAAACCATCCATGAGCCTTAGTTGGACTTAGGTAGTGCTCTGACTCCTCTTGATGTTTGCTTGAAAGGTCCATAATGCAGACCTCCAAGCAAAAATCGGTGGTTAAAAGTTACTACTTAACTCATCTCCATGACCCAAGCCTTAGCGACTACAACCACCTACTGTATACAAGAACTAAAGCGCCACCGTAACACTCATGCTTAGCATTGCAAATTAATTAACCTGCAATTTTTTTTTGGAAGTGGGGGGCGGGGGGCGGGCGGGGCCAAAGAACAAGCGGCTGTTCAAGGTGCTCGGGGAAACGGGGGTGAAGTCGCTGGTGCAGAAGCGTGAGCTGGAGCATCTGGCCGACCGCAAGCTGCCCGCCGCGAAACAGCAGTACGCCGACATCGAGGACGA
>JBBQFG010000207.1:0-9302 GCA_038321765.1 Elainellales cyanobacterium | reverse complement strand
GATGTGCAACTTTCCTGAACCCCCTCACCCTAAATCCCTCTCCCAGAGCGGAGAGGGACTTTGAGCCACTCTTGCTCCCCTTCTCCCCGCTTGGGAGAAGGGGTTGGGGGATGAGGGCGGATTGAAAGTTGCACATCAGGTAATCTTATATTTAATTAAGCCCACCTACTTAGGGAACTGCGTTGGAATAAGATACCGGCTCAAGCAGAAGGCTTATCATGGATTCCCGCCTGCGCGGGAATGACACCGGGATGATTTTTGTTTGCTGATCCCTTAGCTTTTTTTCTAACTTAATTTAGGGTTTTGTAAAAACAAATTTTTTCTTACACCCTAATCCCGGCAGACTCGTATGATGGATGCAATTCCAACATTTTTTGGCTAACTTGCTAACTTATTGAGTGGGCATTCCACACGCTCTACTCAGCAGGGGGCGCAATTGAACGTAAATCTCTCAGCTTCTGTGATGCCCGATGTGTGGCGGTGCAAAAGCTGACATCTGGTTTTAGATGATGCCTAGAGATTTAGCTTTGGCATTGTCTAATCCGGCTATGAATTTTAATTTGGCAGACACGCCCAGCGCGTCCGCCAAATTAAAGTTCAGGTAGTCCTAAATTGGTAAGGATTTTTTGATGGGCGGGCGAAGCCCGCCCATCAAAAAACCCTTACATCAATACCACTACCGACTGAGACTATTGGCTCAAACTCTGTGGGCGGCAGCTTGATATGCAGATGGATGAGCAGGAAGACCTTTGTTGGCTCGATCGGGTTCGGCCTGACGATCGCCTGGAAGTAGGGGACAAAGCTTACAACTTGGGGCTGTTAATGCAGCATGGTTGTCCAGTCATTCCAGGTTTTGTGGTGACACACCGAGTGTTTCGTCGATTTTTGTCAGATATTGCTGGGCTTGAACCCCTGTTGAGTGATTTACCTGACTCATCGCTCTACGTAGATGTAAACAATCCTCGTCAGTTACAAGCGATCGCCCAACAAATTCGTCAGGCTATTGTTGCGGCTCCGCTGTCGGACGACTGGCTATCAAAGGTTGAGGCGCAGGCGCAGGGGTGGAATACTCCCATGCTGATTTTAAGACCCTCGCTGGCGCTACTGCCTGATCTAGATCCAGCCATGACAAACAGCACACGGGGATTGCTCAGCCCCCAATTGTGTCGTGTCGAGCGGGGCGCGATCGCCCACGGGTTACGCCGGGTCTGGTCAGAGCTATTTCGTGCTAAAAGCTTATTTTATTGGCAGCGATCGCGTCTCCAACTGCATCAACTGCGACTGGGGATATTGGTGCAACCGATTGAATCGGCGATCGCGGCTGGCGATGCCCACATCCGTACCTCCCAACTAGAAATCCGCTCGGTTTGCGGACTGGGAATGGCTTTAACTTGGGGAGATGTAACCCCTGACATTGAACGACTTCATCCTGTGAGTGGGGCGCTGCAAAGCTATACGACTGGGATTAAAACTCATACCTACCGTCTGACAGCGCCCACAGAGGTGGAATCTCAGGAACAAGTGCAGAATTTGTCTACTCGTTGCCTTACCGCAGATTTGCTAGATTCAACAGCCCAACACCATCCGGCTTTGACAGAGTCTCAGCGGCAACAGGTTGCTGACCTGGTGCAACAGGCTCGTACCGCAATGGGGCACGATTTGGAGCTGGAATGGACAATTCCAAATCATTACTCTAGTGCCGTCTCCGACTGGACGACTACTCCTTACATTACCCAGGTCAATCTTCACCGCCGTTTGGTGAAAGCAACCGACGGCATAGCAAGTACCTCCCAAGCCGAGTTTGTTACCGTACTGTCAACCCGTGCGGCAGTGCCACCCAGAACTGAAGCCCAGTCGTTGGCACGTTCAACAGACGTTTCTCCCCTCTCGTCGGGTAATAGCGTGTCGAATACTGGGTCGAGTCTCGCTGCAAACGACTCGTCAAATAGTTGGTCTAATCCTTTAGGGTCTAATCCTTTAGGGTCTAATCCTTTAGTTAGTGTCTCATCAGCGATCGCGGCAACCAGGCAATCAGCAGTGCCCAACTTGGTGTTGACTGGAATAGCCGCCGCCCCTGGAACAGCCTTTGCTCGCGTGTTAGTGCTTAGGGATGGTGACTCGCCACCGACTTCAATTCCTGCTGGCACGGTGCTTGTGGTTTTACATGTAGCGCCCAACTGGCTGCCGCAATTGAGCCAAGCGAGTGGCATTGTTGCCGAACGGGGCGGCATGACCAGTCATGGAGCAATTGTGGCACGAGAGCTAGGTATTCCGGCTGTTATTGGAGTGTCGAAGGCGACGCAGTTGCTTCAAACGGGCGACATCGTGAGTCTAGATGGCGATCGCGGCTTTATTTACCGTTTAGCTGCCAATACGCCACTACCCGACCTCTGGCACCCTGTCATTGATCGCCCTCCAGTGCAACCGTGGGATCGGCCAACTGCTACGCAGCTAATGCTGAATCTGAGTCAGCTAGAGGCGATCGCCAACGTGAGCCAGCTCCCAGTAGATGGGGTAGGTTTGCTGCGTGCAGAACACCTGCTGATGGAGCGATCGCCAATTCAGCCAGGTTCTGATTCTCGTGCCAAGTGGAGCGACCCGGCGGCGTTAACCCAACAACTGGTCAGTCGGCTTCAGCCCTTCGTCGATGCGTTTGCACCACGCCCTGTATTCTACCGATCGCTAGATGTGCGATCGCACGAATGGTCTGGCTTGCTATCTGACCGCCACCTACAATCCGCACCCAATCTCCCCGAACCCAATCCTATCTTGGGGTGTCACGGCACCTTCAGCTATCGCCTTGACCCTACCGATTTCGAGGCAGAACTGGCGGCGCTGCGGCAAGTACAGCAAGCGGGTTATTCCAATCTGCACCTGATTTTGCCCTTTGTTAGAACCGTAGAAGAATTCCAGTTTTGTCAGCAGCGAGTTGTAGCAGCAGGGCTAACTCAAGTGCCGAATTTTCAGCTATGGATTATGGCAGAAGTGCCCTCGGTACTGTTCTTGCTCCCCGATTTTGTGCAGGCGGGGGTGCAAGGAATTGCCATTGGCAGTAATGATCTGACTCAACTGTTGCTGGCGATCGATCGCGATCATCCCCAAATGGCAGAGGCTTATACGGCAGTTCACCCGGCTGTAATGCGAGCCATGCGGCAGTTGGTCGAAACAGCGCGACAGCTCGGCATTCCCTGCTGCATTTGTGGCGAAGCCCCTGCAATTTATCCTGAGCTGATCGATGACTTGGTATGCTGGGGCATCACCTCAATTTCTGTTAACCCTGCCGCTGTGCTACAAACACACCGGGCGATCGCCCAGGCTGAACAACGGCTGCTGTTAGATGCGGGGCGGCGATCGCTAGAGTCTTGACCCGTGAAGGCTCAGGCAGAACCCTAGCTAAAATGCTGGAATCCTTGCTCCAGGCTCAAGACCGTCTTGCCGCAGGTATCGCTCAAAACAACCTCAGAGCCAGCAGTGATAGTGCCCACAATCGCTGCACCGGGTAACTGCTGCTGCACCTGCTGAGCCAAGTCGGGCGGCATACACAACACCAACTCAAAATCTTCGCCGCCATACAGCGCCCAATCCATTGCCTGGGAGGTCGAAATCCAGTTAGTTAAAGCTGGAAACATGGGAATTCGCTGACGGTCGAGGGTTGCGCCTACGCTACTGGCGCGGCAAATTTGCAGCACCGCATCGGCGAGTCCGTCGCTGCTATCCATGCCAGTAATTCGAGGAGGATGGGGAGAGGTTTCGACTGCTGTTTGGGTCTGCTCAACGGTTGGGCTAGATTCCTGATGTTGCCATAGGGCTGAAATTACATCTAATCGAGGGTTTGGTCGCTGGTGCGCCCGAATCAGCAGAGAGCGATCGCCCTCCGTTAACTCGTTTCTCTGCTCTGGGTGCAGCAGCAGCTCTAGGCCAGCGCGGGAAGCTCCGTGAATGCCCGTGACCAGAATGGCATCACCGGGTTGAGCCGTTGAGCGGCGAATGACGCGATCGGGAGGTACTTGGCCAAAGGCGGCGATCGCCACAGTTAAGGTGGGCGATCGGCAAATGTCTCCGCCTGCAACCACGGTGTCGTACTGGTTTAAGCACTCGGTCAACCCGGCATAAAATTCCTCCACCCAGGCAATGGGCAGTTCCCCCGGTAGCCCCAGCCCCACCGTAATCCCCAGCGGACTGGCTCCCATCGCCGCCAGATCTGACAGATTTGCGGCGGCTGCCCGCCAACCCACATCGTCTGGAGCAGTCGTTACGACCCCCGGCGAAGCCAGCCCGACGCTGAAATGTACCCCATCCACTAGCACATCTTCTGTCACCACCAGCAATAAACCGGACGCAACCGATAGCAGCGCAGCATCGTCTCCCACCATCCCCGGTGGACAAAACCGCTGCAACCGCCGTAACAATCCCTGTTCTCCAAGATCGCGGATCAATCGGGGGGAAGGAGTGTTCACGACTAATTCATCCTGTAGATAGTAGTGAGCAACAGATGTGCAGCGTACCATGCTCTAGTAAAGGTTGAACTATAGCCATAGTCATAAAGCTTAGGACATGCCAGCGTCATTCCCGCGCAGGCGGGAATCTACCCCCGCACCGATCGAGCAGATGGATTCCCGCCTGCGCGGGAATGACAGGGAGGCATCCTATTGATCATGGCTACCGCTATACTTATCGCGACTGACCGAAGTCGTGCCAAAAAAGTGCTAAAAATCGTGACCGACCGAAACAAGCGTGGAGCAATAGATATGCAAACAAAACAGCTAGGTAATTCGGATCTTCACATCACGCCCATCGGTTTTGGTGCCTGGGCGATTGGAGGCAATAATTGGGCGTTTGGTTGGGGATCGCAAGACGATCAAGACTCAATTGCAGCGATTCAGCGATCGCTTGACCTGGGCGTAAATTGGATTGACACGGCTGCCATTTACGGGCTAGGGCACTCTGAGGAGATTGTGGCAAAAGCGCTGAAGGGGCGCACTCAACAGCCCTATATTTTCAGTAAATGCTCACTGATTTGGAATGAAAATCGAGAAACGGGCAGCAGCCTCAAAATGGATTCCATTCGGCAGGAGATAGAAGGCAGCCTGCGCCGTCTGGAGGTCGAAGCGCTTGACCTTTACCAAATTCACTGGCCTAACCCCGATGCTGATATTGAGGAGGGCTGGACGACACTGGCTAAATTAAAGGACGAAGGCAAGGTGCGCTACATTGGCGTATCCAATTTTAATGTGGAGCAATTGAAACGAGCGCAGGCGATCGCCCCTGTCACGTCCTTACAGCCACCCTATTCGCTCGTTAGCCCAGCCGTAGAAACCGAAATTCTGCCGTTTTGCAAAGATCATAACATCGGCGTAATTGTGTACTCACCCATGCAGTCGGGTTTATTGACTGGAGCCATGACTCTAGAACGGGTGGCAAATCTACCCGACGACGATTGGCGTAAGCGCAGCAAAGAATTTCAAGAGCCACGCCTGTCGCGCAACTTAAAGCTAGTCGAAGTGCTGCGGCAAATTGGTCAAGCTCACGGGCGATCGCCCGGTGAAGTGGCGATCGCCTGGACATTGAACAATCCAGCGGTCACAGCGGCAATTGTGGGCGGACGCAATGCTCAACAAGTTGAGGGCATTATTGGCGCGGGCGAATTTCGCTTGAATGCGGCAGAGCTAGCCCAAATCACAGCTTTCTTGACCGAAAATTCTTGAGTTGAACAAAACTTGCCACGGGCGAACGACCGTTCGCCCTGACTAAATCTCAACGGGTTAACCCCTAATGTTTTGAATCAATCCAGCAATGATATTGATGCTCATCGCCAGAATCATCGTGTTAAAAAAGAACGACAAAACACCGTGACCTAGACTCAAGCGGCGCAGCGATCGCGACAGCACTGCTACGTCTGAAACTTGACTGGTCATACCAATCACAAACGAAAAGTAGAGAAAATCCCAATAATCTGGCTCAATATCGCCCGGAAAATCGAGCGCTTCGGCTTTGTCTTGCTTCAGCGATCGGCTGCCGTCCTGGTAATAGCCGTGGGCGTAGTGCAACGCAAAAATGGTATGTACGACTAACCAAGATCCTACAATCGTTAAAAACGACAGCACCAGGTGAATCGCCAGCAGCCCTTGGGAGACACCCTTGTTATCGCGCAGCATAAAGGCGATCGCCAACACGCTAATACACGCGACTGCCGTTAATAAGCTCAGCATCAGCACCAGCCCTACGTCTTGCTGCTGAGCCTTGCGGCGCATACTGGCCGGGGTAGCTTGCAGCATTGTCCACCAGGTCACTGTGAGAAAACACAGCATGGCGCTATCCCAAATGCTCAGAATTCGGGTGGGCAAACCAATCCAACCGGGCAGCAGCACTGCTACGAGGACGGCGATCGCCCCCGTTAGCAATAGCCGCAGCCGCCCATTCGCCAGCATCAACAATTGGGTGTTAGGACTCATGAACTCTATTTCCTTGATATCTAGAGAAATTGGGGGTAGAAGTATAGAAAAACTAGAGTAACCCGTAGTGAATCAGCAGGTGTTGGGAAGACTTGGACGGCAACTGGGACTGCCAGTGTTGGCGATCGCCACGGCCATGTTGATTACAGTACCCGTGATTGGGTTCGCATTGAACTGGGACTGGGTCAAAGTAGCGGCGACCTATGGCGGGCTGCTAGATGGGGCACTGTTCAAACAATTTGCCTTTGCCAATACGCTGGTAGCGGCAATTCCGCTCATGTTTACCGGGCTGGCGCTGGCGCTGGGGTTTCGCACAGGCGTATTTAACATTGGGGCATCGGGGCAATTTTTGCTGGGGGCAACCTGCGCGGTTTTTGTTGGCTATGCCATCCCGCTGCCGCCATTGATTCATCCGCTGGCAGCGCTGATTGCCGGGGCACTGGGCGGTGGATTGTGGGGCGCAATTCCGGGATTCCTCAAGGCGCGGTTTGGGTCGCATGAAGTCATCAACACGATCATGCTTAACTACCTGGCGTTCTTTTTGCAAGATTGGCTAGTCAAAAACCCGATGAAAGATCCATCGCCTAGTGTGGTTCGCACGCCAGAAATTTTGCCGACTGCGTTTCTACCCCGGTTTTATGACCGCCTGCATATGGGTTTGGCGATCGCCCTCCTCGCCGCCGTATTTGTCTGGTGGTTGCTGAACAAAACCGTTTTGGGGTTTGAACTGCGTACCGTAGGCAGCAACCCCGAAGCCGCTCGCTATGCTGGCATGAAGCTAGGACGGCTGACGGTGTTGAGCATGGCGCTATCGGGTGCGCTAGCAGGGCTAGGCGGCGCGGTGCAAATTTTGGGCGTAGACCGAGCTATGCAGGTTTTGTACTCTAGCGACTACGGATTTGACGCAATTCCGGTGGCGCTGCTGGGGCAAAACCAGCCCGTTGGGGTAATTCTCTCGGCCATTTTGTTTGGTGCATTGCGAAACGGCAGTGATTTGATGCAGCTTCGCTCAGGCGGTGCGGTTTCCAAAGAGGTCATTTTTATTGTGCAGGCCGTTATTTTGCTGTTTATTGCAGCTCCGGCGCTCGTGCGTTGGTTGTATCGCTTGCGATTGCCCCAAAGTGAAATTGAGAAAGAAGGTGCATTGACCCGTGGGTGGGGATAACCCCAGATTGCCTGGTTCCTCCTGACGGTGATGGTAGAGACGCGATTAATCACGTCTCTACCATCACCGTTACCGCAAGCCCTTGCCAAAATTAATTACACACAATTTAAGGCGCGATCGCACACCTAACCATGACCCCCGACTCTAATATCAAACTCGCGATCGCCTTCAATGACCCTGAACTGGATGCAGACAACCTTGACGAGCAGGCTCAGCGGCTTTTAGGTGAGTTGCGGCAACTGGATGAGGTCGAAACCGTCGATCGCGTGCTTGACCCCAACCCGCCAGAGGGCAACAAAGCGATCGGTGGGATTTTGATTGGGCTGTTGACGGCAGAGGTCAATGTAGGCAATGCTCAAAAAGTAATGGGGTTTCTGGGCGATCGCCTGGGCGGCAAACCAATTGAGCTGCAAGTAGAGGATAATGGCAGAAAGCTGACCGTAAAAGCCCACAGTCTAGAAGAACTGGAAGCGGCCATTAAAGCGGCTCAAGCGTTTATCACTGCCGATCATCTGGTCATCAGGAGCAGTGAAGATACTGGAAGCGGCCATTAAAGCGGCTCAAGCGTTTATCACTGCGTAGAGTTAGGTAGCATGACAAAAGTGGCATTGCTGATTGGCGTCAGCGACTATGAGCCAGGGCTAACGCCATTGCCTTCAGCAGTTAGGGATGTGGAGGCGATGCGGCAGGTGTTGGCTGACCCAGAGATGGGTGGCTTTGCGGCGACTGATATTACGGTGCTGCCAAACCCCGATCGCCAGACGATGGAAGATGCTATCTATACTCTGTTTGCCAATCGGCAAAAAGACGATCTGTTGTTGTTTTACTTCTCGGGTCATGGCGTTGTCGATGACTGTGGCGAGTTTTACTTTGCCAGCCGCTCTACTCGCAAAGATCAAGGGCGATTGGTGCCGCCAACGGCGGTTGCTGCTGGGTCGGTGCAGGGCTGGATGCAGCAAAGCCGCTCTCAGCGCCAGGTGATTATACTCGACAGTTGCTTTAGTGGGGCGTTTGCGAAAGGGGTTTCGGCAAAAGATAGCGGCAGCATCAATGTAGAGCAGTTTTTGGGTGGCAGAGGCAGAGCGATTCTGACCGCTGCGACTTCGACTCAATATGCGTTTGCCCACGAAGGCTTTGACCTCTCGGTATATACCCACTATTTGGTGGAAGGAATTCGCACGGGCGGAGCCGACTTGGATGATGATGGCTTCATTACGGTGGCAGAACTTCACGACTATGCCAGCAGCAAGGTGAAGGAAGCCGCTCCGGCCATGACGCCAGAGTTTTATCCGGTGAAGGAAGGCTACCAAATTCTGCTGGCAAAGTCGCCTAAAGATGACCCAAAGCTGAAATATCGTAAGCAGGTCAAGCTGGTAGCGCAGGAAGATGAAGGAGACTTTTCGTTCGTTAACCGCGCTTACCTGGATGATTTTCAGCGGAGTTTAGGCTTATCTCCAGATATAACGATCGCCATTGAAACCGAGGAGCTAGAACCGTACCGTCAGCGTCGAGCAAAGGTCGATCGCTATCGTACAGTCTTTGAGGGGGCGATCGCCCACCGCTATCCTTTGACCGATCGCGATCGCGCTGCACTGCAACGATTACAACAGTTACTCAGTCTACGTGATGAAGATATTGAAGTAATCGAAGCGCCCATTCTTGTTCTTAAGCAAGCTGAGTACGAG
>JBBQFG010000206.1:0-9312 GCA_038321765.1 Elainellales cyanobacterium | reverse complement strand
TCCAGCGCATTGCCGCTTGGATCGAGGAAGAATAGAGTGGCTTGTTCCCCTACTTCTCCTTGAAACCGAATGTAAGGTTCAATGACAAATTCGATTCCGTTGGCAGTCAGGCGATCGCCAAGGGCTTGCCACTCATCCATTTCTAAAATGACACCCCAATGCCTGACTGGAACTGATTTACCATCGACCGAATTTGTGATTGTTTGCTGCAATTCTGTGGGTGCCAGGTGTGCAGTTACCTGGTGCCCAAATAGGTTGAAGTCAATCCACTGGTCGTTTGTTCTGCCAACCGTGCAGCCCAGCAAGGTTTCGTAAAATCTACGGGTTTCCTCTAAATTCCTCACCGGAAATGCAACGTGGAATGGTCTAACCATGCTGTCGGCAATTCTCATGGAGCGTGTTGATGTTCGATCGCGACTATACCTCATTCGTTATCCCATGTGGCGATCGCTTGGTTCAAGTACGCCAGCAACTTGCTGCTATGAATATAGTCAGGGAATTATAGTCAGGTCACACAGATTAGGACAATATGAAGTAGGTGATATCCCTATTGATTCCATGCGTTGATTTGGTAAATATTTATACATGCAAAAAATAAATAGGTAGCACCGCCCAAGGAAAAGTCAGACTCTAAAACTGTAGGCTGTCCGTGCAGCAGATAAACACGGTTTTATGTTTAATTACGCCTGCCTGTAACTTTGAAATACGATTCAGCAGTTCTTTGCTTTTGACTTGAGTCCAAGAGCTGCTTTGCGTTCTACTTCGGGTTTTTATGAACCGCAGGAACGCCTCGCTTAAACTTTGCAACCAAAACATAATCCAGCGCGATCGCCTGATCAACTCTTTACCAGGACTTACGCACTGCATACGAAAAACCAAGAAAGTTGAATGATGTTACAGGCGCTCTGCGCCTGTAACATCATTCAACTGCGTAAGTCCTATTTACCTTAGATAGTCTGGGCAACGGGTTATCTCGGATGGCCTTGCGGATTGAACGCATCTTGTAAGCCATCGCTCACGTAATTGATGCTGAGGACGGTCAGAAAAATAACCAGGCCGGGAAAAATTGCCATGTGAGGGGCGGTTTCAATCCGGTTGTATGCATCGAATAACATACGTCCCCAAGTGGGCACGTCAGGCGGAAAGCCAAGTCCTAAAAAGCTTAGGGTCGATTCTGTAATGATGGCATTGGCGATCGCTAAGGTTGCCGCTACGATCACTGGGCTGAGCACGTTCGGCAAAATATGGTTCCAGATGAGGCGACGCGGAGAAGCACCCAGTGCGCGAGCAGCCGTGACAAAATCTCGTTCTCGCAGGGTTAGAAATCCAGCCCGCACTAGACGTGCCACGCTCATCCAGTTCAACCCACCGATCAGCCCAACAATCAAGATAAAGATGCCCAACTCTGCCCCCAAAAGTGACCGCATGGTGTCTCGAAATAGATAAACCGCTAGCAGCAACAGCGGCAACTGGGGGAGCGACAGAAATAAGTCAGTTAGGCGCATCAAACTGCTATCGAGCAATCTTCCATAAAATCCGGCGATCGCTCCCACGAGTATCCCCAAGGCGATCGCCACTAGCATCGCTGCCATGCCAACCGTGAGCGAAATCCGTCCACCTGCTAACACGCGAGCCAATTGGTCTTGCCCCAAGTCGTTGGTGCCAAAGGGGTGTGCCCAACTGGGTGGCACCGCCGCTTGAGCAAAATCAATCTCATTAATTGATACCGGATATACCCAAGGCCCCACCAGCACGCTTAGCCCAATGATGCTAAGTATTACAAGCCCTAACACTGCGGTGCGGTTGCGCCGAAACCGCCGCCAGATACCTTGCTGTCCTAGCTTAGCCGCAACCTTACTAGGTTCTGTGGCATTTGGTTGGGATTTGTTCGGTTGGGTTTCATCCATTAAAGGCTGGGTAGTGGTATTGAGGTAAGGATTTTGAGATGGGCGGGCTTCGCTCGCCCATCTCAAAATCCTTACAAGTTTAGGACTACCAAAGGCTGCATGATGCAGGTTTTTCCTGTAAACTTTTTTTAAGAAGTTAAATTTTAACGAAGATGGCAACTCAACTCGGATTCGGTAAAAGTCAGCCCAAACCTAAGGCCTCCAAGCGATCGCAGGAACGTGCTGAAGCATCTACACAGTACGACAAGATGAAGGCTGATGGAATTCCAGAGTATGAAGTCTACATTCGCATTCGGGATAAAAAGGGCTGGTACCCTGTGGGGGCGATCGCTGTCAAACGCTCTAATCAAATCAACCAAGCAATTTACGATAGCCAGGAGCAACTGCTTCAGGGCGCATTTCGCCTCTTTCCTACCCTTCGTAAACACCAGACCCAATTAGAATACGGGTATCGCCTTAAAGAGTTTAAGGACGAGCCAATTCAGTTAGCAGAACCTCCTAAAACTACAGCTACATCGGGGCTTCAATCTGCTTTTACTAAGGTAACCGTTGGTATTTCGTCCTTGTTTAAGCGCAACTAAGTAGGTGGGCTTAATTAGATATAAGACTTTAAAACCCTGCGCCGCCCGCTGCGCGGGCGGCGCAGGGTTTTAGGATTTGGTTTTCATGTAGGTTGAACTACTTAAATAAATCTAAGTTAAAGAGTTAACTTCTTTGCCACGCACACCAGAAATTAACTCTTAAAGCGTCCTCTCAGGTAAAGCCATGTCCCAGTTAGAGCGTCTGCTTTTGATGGCAGAAGATGAACTGACCCAGTACAGTACTGATGCCCGCAAGATTGAAAAACTACGCCAAAAAGTTAGTCTTTCGGTATCGCGCGTGGAGCAGCAACGAATTAAGGAGGAGCTAACCGCTGATCTGCCCACCGATCCGATTAGTCTATTGATTGAGAACCAGCGTCAAACCGTGGCGCTGCCATTTTGGGGAATTGCTGGACTGGGCTTGTTGTTGGGCATTTCCTTTATGCAACCGCTAGACTTTGCCGCAACTATTTTAGGTACCATTGCGGCTGTTAAAATTCAACAGCGTGGATGGAAACTGCAAGCTAGGCGGTTGGTGCTCCAAACCTTAGAAGATTTGGAACAGCGAATGAAGAACCCTGCCAGTTCCTAGGAAAACACTAAGGATTGCGTACAAAATAAAACCTAATCTTTTTTTGGAAGTGCCGTGCTCCGCGCGGCACTTCCAAAAAAAGATTACAGGTTAATTGATTTGCAATCCTAAGGATTGTGAACTAAGTAAAACCCAGTGATTTTTGGTGGAAGGATAACGAAACTGCCCTTCCGCAAAAACTGTTAGAAGCCAATAGAACTTACGCATCTCCACATGAAAAACCAAGAAAGTTGAATGGTATTGCAGGCGCTCCGCACCTGCAATACCATTCAACTGCGTAAGTCCTAATCAATTTGTTTGCGACCTTACTATACAGTCGGATTTTTAGGAGGGGTATGCACAGTTTTATTCCACCCGAACGGTTTTTTCCGTACTTAACGTGGACAGACATTCAGCAGATGCCGGACAAAGAAAATGTGGTGCTGTTACAACCGATTGGGGCAATTGAACAGCATGGCCCTCATCTCCCGTTAGTGGTAGATGCGGCGATCGCCACAGCTACCGTAGGAGGGGCACTGGCGCGACTAGAGCCTACTATTCCTGCCTATGCTTTGCCGACGCTATGCTACGGCAAATCTAACGAGCACTGGCACTTTCCGGGTACGATTACGCTCACGGCTCAAACCTTGATGACACTGCTGATGGAGGTGGGAGAAAGCGTCTACCGAGCAGGGTTCCGTAAGCTAGCGCTGGTGAATGCTCATGGCGGGCAGCCGCAGGTTTTGGAAATGGTAGCGCGTGATTTACACCAGCAACATGACGATTTTTTGGTATTTCCGCTGTTTGTGTGGCGCGCGCCCAACCTAGACGTAGGATTTCTAACCCCAAAAGAAGCAGAATTTGGTATTCATGCAGGCGATGCTGAAACCAGTTTGATGCTGTCGATTTTGCCTCACCAAGTTCAGATGGACAAGGCGATCGCCGAATATCCGCATGGGTTGCCAGAGAACAGTTTGTTGAGTATGGAAGGCAAGTTACCATTTGCGTGGACAACCCGTGATCTCAGCCGCAGCGGTGTCTTAGGTGATCCAACCGTCGCTACCCAGGCCAAGGGCGATCGCATTCTAGACTCCCTCGCTGCCAGTTGGGTGAACGTTATCCGTGACCTCTATCATTTTCAGCAGCCCCAGGCGTGGAAAGATACTTGAAATCCAGAACGCAAATTTATTCCGGCATTGCTGGTTTGATGTATGGGTAGTGGTGTTGATGTAAGGATTGTTTGATGGGCGGCGAAGCCCGCCCATCAAACAATCCTTACCAATTTAGGACTACCGATGTATCAATGTTGCTGTCCCTAAGCTTGACTGATTTGAACAGCAACGGGCGAGCTGGCTTTGTTTTCATCGTAAATTGGTAGCTCAAACCAAAACAATGCGCCCGAATACGGAGCACTACTGACGCTCATTTTGCCCCCATGAGCCTGGATAATCTGCTGGCAGAGGTATAGCCCTACCCCTAGCCCATTGGTGTGACCGACATTTGCACCGCGCTGATGTAGCCCAAATAGCTGTTGACACTGATCAGCAGGAATTCCCACGCCGTTGTCTTTCACACTGCATCGAACCATGGTTCCTTCTGCTCTAGCTGCGATCGCCAATTCGATACCGGGAGGATTATGCTTGAGCGCATTGGTAATTAAATGCTCAAACACTCGCCAAATTTGACAGGGATCGCCATAAACGGGAGGCAGATCAGGCGGAATGTGATAGGTTAAAGCCGCCTGATTTTTGGCGATCAGAGGCTCTAGACTGGTTCCAATATCTACCATCAATTCTTCAAGTTGAATCACCTGGCACTGCAATGCAAGGGGTGTCGCTGTGCAACTGTGAGCATCTAATAAACAATCAATTTGTTTAATATGGCACTCTATTCCCTGCACCATGCGTTCCAGAATAGAGCGAGGTATAGAAACGACTTCGGTGCAGTGCTGAAAGTCAACCCCTACGCCCTCTAGCAGATTTTTGACAACCATTTGCATTCCCAGCGTCGGGTTGCGTAAATCGTGAGACATGGCGTATAGCAGCGATCGCAATGCTTTTTCTGTCTGCTGGCGACAGTTGGTGACGGCTCGTAGCTCTTGGGTTTGTATGCTCACGCGCTGACGTAGCTGCCGCACTGAGATCAACGTTCGTACCAAAGGCAACAGCGTTTGTGGCTGAAACGGGCTAACTAGATCATCCTTAGACTGCAACGCTGACTGAATGGAGGTCGGAATAGAATCTGTGACCAACGTCAGAACCGGAATATCGGTAGTGATAGAAATAGCCTTGAACTGTTGATATGTTTCTAGAATCGATGTCCTGTCTACAGCACCGTTAAGTACAATGACATCGGGCTGGTGCAAAATAGCGTGTGCGATCGCGTCGTCCCCCATAGCCGCAGCGTGAACTGTCAATTCACCCTCTGCGATCGCCTCTAGCCACAGTTTTAAGCTAGCTGGCTCAGCATTTACCAACAAGACCCGATCTTGGGGAGCGATCTCAACATCCATGCTTACAAATCCATGCTTAAAGCCAAACGCGTATTAGAGTTGTCATTAAACAGACCTAGTGTTCATTGGCAATCATACGGTTTCTGTATGGTTACAGCCCTCACCTTAATGGGTATTTTTAAATAGCCCGGTTAGAAAAAGATCAATAGTAGGACTGACGCACCTGACGCAAAAAACCAAGACAGTTGAACGAATTTGCAGGCGCTCCGCGCCTGCAAATTCGTTCAACTGCGTCAGTCCTAAATAGAATTTACGCAGTTGAGTAATGTTGCGAACGTTCTGGGCTAGCAATCTCACTCAACTAATTTGGATAAGATGCCCTTTTATGAACCAACCCCTCGACGATCGCCAATATGCACCTGCTACTCAGCGCAACCGAGATGCCATTCTATCCGTGCTGTCAGAGGTGTTGCCAGCTACAGGCACGGTGCTCGAAATCTCTAGCGGCACGGGAGAACACGCAATCTTTTTGGCACCTCGCCTTGCCCCACGTCACTGGATTCCGTCTGATCTAAATCCGCTAGCGATCGCCAGTATCGCAGCTTGGCAGAAGGAGCACCCGGCGGCCAATTTGTATCCACCTATCCACCTGAATGTCTGTGATCTTAAATGGGCAGTCGAGCAACAGCTCTTACCAGAACCGTTGCAGGGGTTAAATTTGATAGAACAGTCGATTAGAGCGATCGTCAATATCAATATGATTCACATTGCACCGTGGGCGGCCTGTTTGGGTCTAATGGCTGGGGCAGAGCGCATTTTGCCACCAGATGGAATTCTCTATCTCTATGGGCCTTTCAAGCAAAACAGTAACCATACAGCGGATAGCAATGTCGAGTTTGACCAGAGCCTGCAAGCCCAAAACCCAGAGTGGGGCGTACGAAATCTGGAAGATGTAGTAGCAGTAGCCCAGACCCACAACCTTTCGCTGTTCAAGACCTACGCTATGCCAGCAAATAATCTATCGGTTGCCTTTCAGAGAAACTGAACTGAGGCACCTGTTTGAGCGGGAACATTTACAGGCTGTTTCACCGCTGAAACATGGCTCTCACATGCTGTCTGAAACGGATAGCGATCGCCAAGAGATCACAGCTACGGATCGCAGCTACGATAGTGCTCAATGACCAGCCTGTGACATTAAATGGACATGGGAATGACTCGACTGGGTTGATTCAGCAACGCTAGGGCAAGCCTGCAATAAAATAGGGTGTCACACCAAGTGTGACACCCTATTTTTCAAGAAATTAACCAATTAAGGTTAAAAGTTCTTTTGTAAACTCAGACTATTTTGGTTTAGTAGCGGCGAGAGAAGTTGTCGCTTCTGCGTCCACCGCCACCGCCACCGAAAGAACCAGATCCACCGCGATCTTCGCGGGGCTTGGCTTTGTTGACCTTGAGGTCGCGACCCATCCACTCTGCACCGTCTAGTGCATCAATGGCGGCTTGCTCCTCGGCATCGCTGCCCATTTCGACAAAACCAAAACCGCGCATGCGGCCAGTCTCGCGATCGGTAGGAAGCTGAACCCGCTTGACTGAACCGTACTCTACAAAAACGGAACTCAAGTCAGCTTCTGTAACCTCATAAGACAGGTTACCTACATAAATCGACATACATTGTCTCCAAAATCAAAACGGTGTAGAGAGTGAAATTTCGGAGAGAAGCCTGCCAATACAAAACGTGAAAAACCCGTCAAGACTAGAAACAAACGCTGCAACCGATACTTAATTCTCACTTACCAATTTAGCACCTTAGCCCAAAAAAGGGAGAGCGATCGCCAAAGCTTAGCGAAACTTGACACCTCTCTCAGGTTGGAGCTATGTAATTCTCATGGCTGTAATTCTCATGGCCTACGATGATTTGATCAAGCGCCTTGGAAATCACTTACCCCCATGACCGTACTCTCCATACTTAAGCTTTCGGCATTCCTAAATCCGGCGATGAACTTTATGTGGGACGACTCGCTCAGTACATCTCCTCACGTAAAATTCGTAGCTACACTTAGCACCGCTGGGCTTTCCACAGTGATCAGTCTTATCCAATCTGACAGCTTTCCTTACCTCCTCGCGGGGCTTCACTGTTTAATCGGTCTATTGGCTGCGGCTGTTGCTTACTACAAAGGGCGTAACCTAAGACTGTGGCTGTTTATTGGTCTTACGGGTGGCACGGCTGCCCTATTTGTAGCGCTGGTCATGAAACGCGATCGCGTTATTTCAACAAAAACCGGGGTGGAGTAAACCAAAACAGCTCACTTGCGCCAACTGGGGAGCCAGACTGAGGCAATAGCAGCCCAATCACCCCAGCTTTTTTCAAAATAAGGTGATGTTTAACGCTACCCCAAACCAATTGTTCTGCCCAAGTGCTTAAATTGGGTTCGTGACCTAGCAGCGCTAATCGGGTACCCGACGATTGTCGCCATTGGTCAAACCAGAGCAGCCACTCGTGAAACTTGCCCGTTGGAGCCAAGTGAGAAGATTCTTCTAATTGCTGACTGAAGCCAGCCTTGTAAAGAATCTCAGCAGTTTGCCGCGCTCTCACTAATGGACTAGTCAGAATCAGATCGGTCTGCAACTCTAGCTCTCGCAGTCGTTCTGCCACCTGTTGCGTTTTGCGATGTCCCTCTTCGGTAAGGGGGCGATCGCCATCGTTAGCATAGCTACCGTGTTCACCAGCCAACCCGTGACGAATCAGGTAAAGTTCTATAGACATAAAAACCTGGTAAAGCTTTGACCCCAAAAACCGAGGCAATGCTGGCTCTTAGTGTGCTCGGTTGAGCGCTGTAACCCGTTCTGCGTTGGAAAAAACATCCTCTCCTTGAAGCTGAAGCATCGTCGGTTTCATTTCCATCTTGATCACGTTATCCACGTTGATGAAGATAGATTGCTCGGCCAAATGAACAATCCACCAATCTTTTTTGAGAAGGTGGCGCATTTCTAGCTGGGTAGTTTGCTGGGTTCCGTCATCTTCAATGGGGGCATAGAGGTTGAAAGACTCGCTCTGTCCATTGATATAGTAAAAAGTCAGTTGAGTGTAAAGACTGTCTTGGTCCGACATAGGATGTTTGTGTTTTGTATAGAAGCGCTTGGAGCAAGTTATACCAAATTTCGGTAGTTTTCGCGATGTATAGCGGTAGCCATGATCAATAGGACGCCTCCCTGTCATTCCCGCGCAGGCGGGAATCCATCTGCTCGATCGGTGCGGGGATGGATTCCCGCCTGCGCGGGAATGACGCTGGCATGTCCTAAGCTTTATGACTATGGCTATACAACTTTAAAACAACCCTATGAAACTACCCTGCTCTCCCAGAAGGAGAGCAGGGCTAAAGGTAGGCTCGGTTCCCCTGCTCCATTTTTGGAGCAGGGGTAGGAGATGTAGCTTGCTTCTGCGGAGCAGTGGGCTGTTTTAAAGTTGCAGATCGCGTTAATTTGTCATGCTAAGGATTGCAAATTAATTAACCTGTAATCATTTTTTGGAAGTGGGGGGGGGCCCGCCGGGCGCCGGCAAAACATATATAATTAAATTTTTCACTTTTTTTTTTGCCCCGCCCCCCCCCCCCCCCCCACTTCCAAAAAAAGATTAGAGGATGTTTTAAAAGTGATCGGCTCTGCTTTTAGGCACCGAGTGATCCCCCCTAACCCCCCTTAAGAAGGGGGGAACCGGACTTAAAGTCCCCCTTTTTAAGGGGGATTTAGGGGGATCGATACCGTTTTGCTACCAGCAATCGGACTTTTAAAACATCCTCTTAG
>JBBQFG010000205.1:0-9432 GCA_038321765.1 Elainellales cyanobacterium | reverse complement strand
ATTTCAGGCGTTAGCAGCAGTGGCAGGGTTTCAAGCTCAGCAAGTATGGACCGATCCTCAGCAATTGTTTAGTTTGCATCATTTGCAGGTAAGTAGTTCGACCTAAATAAAAACAAGCTTCTAAAAGTCTGTGCCGCCCGCTGCGCGGGCGGCACAGACTTTTAGGGTTTTATATTTAATTACGCCCACCTACTTATCTTCTTAGTTTTTACCGCCTGTAAACGTAACGCCTTGAATAAAATAGCGATTAAAAAAAGCATAGATCGCCAGAACAGGTAGTGTAAATATCATGGATGCAGCCATGATGCTATTCCAATAGCTGATGTATTGACCTTTGAATGTATTAAGGCCTAACGGCAGCGTAAACATTTCTGGGTCAAATAGAATCACAACAGGCAGCAAAAAGTTGTTCCAACTGCCCATAAAGACAAGGATGGCTTGAGCCGCTAGAGCAGGTTTTGCAAGCGGTAAGACGATGTGCCAAAAAACGCCAAACCGTCCCAATCCATCTAATGTGGCGGCTTCTTCTAGTTCTTTCGGAAAATTGAGAAAAAACTGTCGCATCATAAAAATAAAGGTGGCATTCACCATTCCCGGCACGATCATGCCCTGATAGGAATTGAGCCAGCCAAAGGTTTTCAAGATTAAAAAGGTGGGAATCAGTGTCACCTGTGCTGGAACTGCCAAGACTGCCAAAATTAGCAGAAACCAAAACCGTTTGCCGCGAAATTGTAGCCGTGCTAGGGCATATCCAGCGAGGGAATTAAACACCAGATTTAGCAGCGTGATGCTAACGGCGATCGCCACACTATTCCAGAGCCACCGCAAAAACAACGGTTCTTCCAAAAAAATCTGTCGATAATTATCGAGGGTGAAGTGACGCGGAATAAAGTTGATCTCTCCACTCACAATTTCAGCAAGCGGCTTAAAAGACGCTGAAAGTGCCCACAAAAAAGGAATTAAGGTAATAACGGCGTACAGACTCAACACGCTGTATAAAAGGCTGTTGAGCCAAAATGACCGGGAGAGCGTTAGTTTTTTCATATGGTTTTTGATGGCAAGTGAAAATACAGCAAACTATTTACTGCCAAATAATCGTTGCTGAAGTAATGTCATCAAAATAATCACCGCCGCTAATAGAAACGCGATCGCCGCTGCATAGCCCATCTGTAAATCACGAAACACGTACTGGTAAATTAACAACACCAGCGTTAGCGTCGCATTGTTAGGCCCCCCTGATCCATTTGAAAAAATGTAGGCTTGGTCAAACAACTGAAAGGTGCCAATAATTCCCATTGCCATTACAAAAAACGTTACGGGCTGAAGCAACGGCAGCGTGATAAACACAAATTGGTTCCAAGCATTTGCCCCGTCCAGTCTTGCTGCCTCATAAAGCGATTGGGGAATATCTTGCAACGCTGCCAGGTAAATCACCATAAAAAACGGGGCAGTTGACCATACATTCATCAGCATGATGCCGCTGAGGGCAACCGCCGGATCGCCCAGCCAGTTGTAAGTCGGTAGCGCGATCGCCTCTAAAAAACTGTTTAACAACCCATTTGTGTTGTAAATCCACATGAAAATGAGAGTAAGCACAGCAGAGGACGTAATTGTAGGTAGAAAATAAATAATCCGCCACAGGTTTTTACCCCGCACCCCAGCATTGAGCGTAACGGCCAGCAGCAACGCCAGCACCGTTTGAGCAGGCACCACGATCGCCACATAGGTGGCAGTATTGCGTAGGGCAATCCAGACGCGCTCATCCTCGCCCAGTCGGGCAAAGTTTCGCAGTCCTACAAATTCATATTCGATACCTCCTAAAAGCTGCACCTTCTGCAACGACAGAAAAACAGCGTAGAGAATCGGCAGAACCACAAACGTGCCTAAGACTAAAAGTGTTGGAGCCATGAACACATAACCAGTTAAGTTTTCTGACTGGCGCACTCCAAGGCGATGCGATCGCTCGACCATAAAACATTCCGTAAATTGCTTAAAAAACCTAATTTATCAACATCTAAATATCTTGCACGAATGTCTACTTCAAGGCGTATATCGTTGTCTATCTTGACCAAACAACCCCATACTTTTACACGCTTAAACAGCTAGGTTAGCCCCAGTGTTACATTTCAGAGCAGCGATCGCACGTAGGGGCAGGTTCAGCCCGCACGTAGCATATGGTGATAGAACCGCCAAACAAAACCTGCCCTCTCCAAATCTGTCACAATAAAATTCTTGCATAAATGCTTTTTTGTGAACGTGAATCGTTTTCCGGCTTCGCCAAAAAACGATTCACGCAATAGGTCTAATGGCGATCGCACAAACCTACAATCAAGATCTACTAGAAAAACCTCGACTTTGAACGCTAAACTCAAGCAAGAGTTTTGCTGGAGCATTGCATAATGGAGATATGAAATAGGGTAAAAACTGATGCAATGCCCAAATTGCGGCTCAACAAATACCAGTAAGAACGGTAAACAAAAAGGTAAACAAAATCACATCTGCAAAGATTGCAGACGACAGTTCATTCAGGACTATGGTCCGCCCACAGGTTACTCTGACGAGTTCAAACGCGAATGCCTCAGACTGTATGTTAACGGTATGGGCTTTCGGGGGATTGAACGCGTTAAAGGGGTTCATCATACAACGGTCATTAGCTGGGTTAAGCAAGTCGGTGAACTCCTGCCGGATGCTTACGAGGCTGAGACCATTCCTGAGGTCGGTGAACGGATCGAGTGAGCCTCGCCTTGCTGCTGTAGAGATCAAAGCTACCCAACGGGAAAATCTGCTGCTTAGCGCGCTACAAACTCCCGACCAACTCTAATTTATGCGCGCAGCCCCATTTTTCTCAAGGCCACTAAGTAGATGGGCGTAATTAAACATAAAATCCTAAAAGTCTGTGCCGCACGCGCAGCGTGCGGCACAGACTTTTAGAAGCTTGTTTTTATTTAGGTCGAACTACTTAGCGATTTGCCAGGGGTGCATTCACGTTCCCGCAAATTTGGTTAAACATCTGTCAGCAGATAGTAGCTCCTGCATGGTAAGGTAGCGCGGATACTTGTAGAAATTGAACCTGCCAGGGGGAAATTATGTCAAACATTGAACTTCCCGCAATCACCACAAAACTCCTAGAAGCCAAAAAAGCAAAAGGAGTCACCTTTATCGATTTAGAACAGGCGATCGGTCGAGATGAAGTGTGGATTGCCGCCGTCCTCTATCGACAGGCCAGTGCCTCAGAAGACGAAGCCACAAAGCTACTCCAGGCCTTGGGTCTGAGCACAGATTTGGTGCCCGAATTAACTGCATCTTCCGTAAAAGGTCTAGGGCCAGTCGTCCCCACCGATCCACTGATCTACCGCTTTTACGAAATCATGCAGGTGTATGGTATGCCGATTAAGGAAGTCATTCACGAGAAATTCGGAGACGGCATCATGAGTGCCATTGACTTCACCTTAGACATTGAGAAAGAAGCTGATCCCAAGGGCGATCGCGTCAAGCTGACCATGAACGGCAAGTTCTTGCCCTATAAAAAATGGTAATCGCAGCACCTTGCTTCTGATCTCTCTAGCTCTAGTCTTGCTAGCTTTAGGTATTTAAGCCAACCTAAAAGTAACCATGGAAACAAAGCCACCTTTACCGCCTTTTACCCTAGAAGCCGCCAAAACCAAGGTTCAAGCCGCAGAAGATGCCTGGAACACGCGCAATCCTGAAAAAGTCGCTTTAGCCTACACCGAAGATTCCCAGTGGCGCAATCGGGCTGAGTTTCTGAGTGGGCGTGAAGAGATCAGAGCATTCCTTAGCCGGAAGTGGGCTAAAGAACTAGATTACCGACTAAAGAAAGAACTCTGGAGTTTTACCGACAATCGGATCTCTGTCCGTTTTGAGTATGAATGGCACGATGACTCTGGGTACTGGTATCGCGCCTATGGCAATGAACAGTGGGAGTTTGCCGAGAGCGGTCTGATGAGAAGACGGGAAGCGAGTATCAACGATATTCCCATTAAAGAGACTGACAGAAAATTTCACTGGGAACGTCCGATTTAATCATGATCTAGTAAATTGCTCCAAAAACAACTCAAATTGGTATAGTTAGCTATGCCACTAGCGCTTCACAGACAAGTTGTAGATTATGGTGAGATCTGTCATTAACGTAGTCCATATCCAGTAGTCCATATCCAGATTCTGCAACGCTGCTGGGTGGATTACATGGCTAGAAACCATTAGAACCAGCGTTTGCGTGTAGACTAATCGCTAACTTGAATCTTGGTTGTCTTAAGTTGATACTTCTAAATAAGTTAGATTCTTGGGTGCACTTCCTCCCCAAATACGTTATGCCAGGGTCGCTACTATTCAGCGCGACTAGGTCTACGGCTGCGTCTAATTCTTTGTCTAGTATCGTCCCTGTAGTTCGCTCATTTGCTGTGATATCGCTCTGGTCTAAGGTGGGCATTGCTTAGCCGGAAAAGGCTTAGCCGGAAAAGGGTTTTGGTGTGAGACAGGCAACGCGCCCGCGCCCACACTAAAACCCTGCCCCAAAATTAGTGGCACCGCAGCATGAACGATCTAACTTTGATACATATCATACGCTTTGTCGGATTACGACCCAGTATGCTTTGTAAGTTTGCTATTTAGAGGAAAATATAATTTATGAGCGGCAACGAATCACGATTTCAGGCAATTTGTCAGATTACCGATCGGGAGCTACTTCCTCCCAAGACCCCAAGTCGCCTGGAAGAGATGTGGGCGACAGACGTTTTTAGCCTGAACAAAATGCAGGCTTGTTTACCTAAGGATGTTTTTAAAGCGATTAAGAAAACAATTCAATCGGGTGGCAAGCTGGATGTCTCGGTGGCTGGCACAGTAGCCGCCGCCATGAAAGATTGGGCTATCTCTAAGGGGGCACTCTACTACGCCCACGTGTTTTACCCCATGACCAACATCACGGCTGAAAAGCACGATGGGTTTGTGTCAGTACAGAGTGATGGCTCAGTCATCACAGAATTTACAGCCAAGGTGTTGGTACAAGGTGAGCCAGATGGGTCTTCATTCCCCAATGGTGGTATTCGCTCTACGTTTGAAGCGCGTGGCTACACGGCGTGGGATGTTACTAGCCCTGCCTACATCATGCAAACAGATAATGGTGCAACTCTCTGTATTCCAACTGTTTTTATCTCCTGGACGGGTGAAGCGCTAGACAAGAAAACGCCCCTACTGCGGTCGAACGCAGCCATGAGCAAAGCAGCAACTCGACTGCTAAAACTGTTAGGGCATACGGATATTGCAACCGTTAACTCAAGCTGTGGAGCAGAGCAAGAATATTTCTTAGTCGATGCCCACTTTGCCAACAGCCGTCCCGATTTGTTGTTAACGGGTAGAACGCTATTTGGTAAACCAGCGGCTAAGGGTCAACAGTTTGATGATCACTACTTTGGAGCCATTCCAGAGCGTGTCCAAGTCTTTATGCAAGACGTGGAAGAAAGAATGTATCGCCTGGGTATTCCGGCCAAAACCCGCCACAACGAGGTTGCTCCGGGTCAGTTTGAGATTGCTCCCTTCTTTGAAGCGGCAAACGTGGCCAGTGATCACCAGCAGATGACCATGACGATTCTTAGAAATACCGCTAAGAAGCACGGCTTTATCTGCTTGCTGCACGAAAAGCCTTTTGCTGGCATTAACGGGTCTGGTAAGCATGTTAACTGGTCGGTCGGCAATGCGACCCAAGGTAACCTGCTCGACCCGGGCGATACACCCCACGACAACCTACAATTCTTGTTGTTTTGCGGGGCAGTTATTCGGGGTGTTCACATGTATGGCCCTCTGATGCGAGCTGTTGTGGCATCTGCTAGCAACGACCACCGTTTGGGTGCAAACGAAGCGCCCCCTGCTATCATCTCTGTTTACTTGGGGTCTCAGCTAGAAGACGTGTTTGAGCAAATTAAGCAGGGAGATCTTAAGAACTCTGCCCATGCAGGCGTGATGAACCTGGGTGTAGATACGTTGCCTGAGTTCCCCAAAGATCCAGGCGATCGCAACCGTACTTCCCCCTTTGCGTTTACAGGTAACCGATTTGAATTTAGAGCAGTCGGCTCTAATCAGGCTGTTTCCGGCCCACTAGTGGCCATGAACACCATCCTGACGGATTCATTGACCTGGATCGCGGATCAGCTAGAGGCTGAGTTGGCTAAAGGTGCTGAATTTAACGTTGCAGCCGCTACCGTCCTTAAGGCGGTGATGGAACAACACAGTGCAGTTGTCTTCGGTGGTAACGGCTATTCAGAGGAATGGCACAAGATGGCGGTAGAAGAACGTGGGTTACTGAACCTGCCAACTACAGCCGATGCTCTACCCGTGCTAAAAGAAAAATACATTGAGGACTTGTTCGAGAGAACTGGAGTGCTATCGGCAACGGAGCTAGAGAGCCGCTTTGAGGTGTATGCGGAACAGTACATTCAGGTGATTGAGATGGAAGCCAAGCTGGTAATCAGTCTGGCAAAAACCGTCATTTACCCAGCGGCATTCCGGTACCTGGCTGAGCTTTCTGCTACCATTTCCAACCTAAAGGAAATTGGCATTGAGCTGGAAAAGGAAAGCGCCGAGAAAGTGGCTTCACTAACCAAATTGATGGTGGATACCCTCAGCAAGTTGGACAGCGCTCTGAGCAAGCACGACTTTGCGTCCATTGAAGAACACATGCAGTATTCGGCAAAGACTCTTCGTCCGATGATGGATAAAGTTCGCGAATATGCTGATGCGCTAGAAGGTGAAGTCGCAGATGATTTGTGGCCTTTGCCCAAATATCAGGAGATGTTGTTTATCAAGTAGGCGCCAGTATTAAATCTAAAATTCCATACGTTTGCGTTGTGCGAGCAGTCAAGGCGTATGGAATTTGACTTTGATGATGCTGAGCTACCTAGCTGATGTGGACACTGCTGAAATTGTGGATGGCATAATTCGTTAGAGAATTCTGTAGTATAAAATCCCTGCTTGCTTTGAGGTAGGCGGGGATTTATTTTAAGCTCTGGCTTGGCAGGCGATCGCTTACAGTATAGGGATTGGCAGAAATAGCTCTGGGTCAGAAATAGCTCTGGCCACGTCATTTTACGTTGATTAGCGATGCAGTCCACAAATCGGAAGGGGAAGCATAGTACTCAATAGAGCGTACGCGGTAAGTCTTGGTCTGCCTATCTTGACAGAGAAGAATGCGATCGCCTTGGCAAATACCGCTGCCCTGCCCAGTCATATAGCTCTGAGCGCTTTCGCCAGTGGACTCAAACGCGTAATCTGAATGCTGTTGATGGCGCGTATAGTCATGAACTTTGCTAGATTTCTGTAACCGCTCCACAAAAAAGCTCAGATTGCTGAGAAATTTGATGGAGTGATTTGTTCTAGTTTGCTGAATCATCATGGCATTTATCTCTTCTCTAAAAGTATCAGAAACCTGTGTTCCAAAAGACAGTATCTCAATATCCTAGAGATGCATCCGTAATCATGTCTGTAGTGAACCTGTTTGGTCATCTGCCTTAAGTTAGATGAATGTCCAGGTACATACCTACACCTAGCCTTTATATTGACTTGTCTTTGTGTTAAGACTCAGTAAATTTTGTCCTAGTTGGCAACATAGTAACGCGTGCCGCTCTGCCTCCCTTTGAGGGAGTGCCAGCTATAGGACTGACACATTCCCATACACTGGAGTTTTAAACGTGTAATGGTTTATTGGGTGCTGCTGATGGTAGCTGTAAATTTTAATTTGGGAGAAAATTCATAGCTAGATTGAGCAATGCCGTTTACTAAAGCGTAGCTAATTTAGTCACGATAGTAAAATGACTGGGAGTTTGCTCTAACGCACCGCCATTATAAGTAGGTGGGCTTAAGTCAAGATAAGATCCTAAAACCCTGCGCCGCCCGCTGCGCGGGAGGCGCAGGGTTTTAGGATTTGGTTTTTATTTAGGTTGAACTACTTATTAGATTGACAAGAAATTAGATTGATAAGGATATCTTGCCTCATGACCCATTATATCCAGCGACATTTTTTGAAAGGGGTGGTCATTTTGGGATCTGGAGGGATCGTCCTATTAATTGCGCTAGCGATCGCCCTCAACCCGCCCCAACCCCCTCAGCTATCGCAGCCAATACCCTTAGCCAGCCCTGCGGCTAGCGCCCCCCCGTTTGCTCTACAAACCTTAAAAACAGAGTGGATTGTTAGCCCTGCCCAGGCAAACCAATTGCTAATGCAAGGTGCAACCCTACTGGATGCCCGTCACCCCAAACCGCGTCAGTCTTTACAAGGTAGCGTTATGGTGTCGTGGCAGCAGTTTAGCCAACCCAACGGCTCTAGTCGTGGCAAATTGCTGGAAGATAATACTGTATTGAGCCAGAAGCTACAAAAGGTCGGCGTGTCTGGCGATCGCCCAGTCGTCGTCATTGCAGACCCCCTTAAGGGCTGGGGCGAAGATGGGCGAATTGTTTGGATGCTGAGAAGTCTAGGACATCGTGCCGCCGTCTTAGTCAATGGCGGCTATGCAGCCTTGGCTGCTACAGGCATTCCCCTAACAACCTACAAAGCCACTGCTGCCGCTACCCCCGGTACGTTTGTCGTCAACCGCAGCGACCAGTGGAATATCACCCGCGATCAACTACGCGCCAGCCTCAGTCAGCCAAACTTAGTGATTATCGATGTCCGCGAACCGCGCGAATATAGAGGACAAACCCCTTACGGAGAACGGCGGGGTGGACATATTCCTGGTGCAATTCACGTCTATTATAAAGAGCTACTCGACCCAACGGGCAATCTCCTGCCTCGTGAGGCAATTCGTGCCAAGCTTGCTGCCCAAGGCGTTACTTCAGACACTCAAATCGTCACCTACTGCACAGGCGGTATTCGTTCTGGTTGGTTTACGGCGGTGCTGACCAGCCTGGGATTTGACGCAAAAAACTACGCTGGCTCAACCTGGGAATGGGCTGCTGCTCCCGCCGCCCAGTACCCTTTGACTGCAAATCCAACTAATTAAACCTTGTGCATCAACTGGTTTCTGGTTATTTCTCCAGTGACCTTGCATTCAATCCGCAGACAGTGATTGGCTTAGTAAAAGTCGTAGAACCGCGTGTATTATGTGAGCGATCGCTAGGTACATTGAGCAGCAGAGGGCGATCGCCCCAGTTTGACATCAGAACTTCTTTACGCAAAGTGCAACTAAACACGACGCAAGACAGCTCTTAAATTACGCGGTTTACAGAAAATCAGTAGCGTTTTCTTGATGTCGCACCGGAATCGAGAATTCGGCAGTGCTAGATTTATGATGTATAGCGGTAGCCATGATCAATAGGACGCCTCCCTGTCATTCCCGCGCAGGCGGGAATCCATCTGCTCGATAGGTGCCAGCGTCATTCCCGCGCAGGCGGGAATGACGCTGGCATGTCCTAAGCTTTATGACTATG
>JBBQFG010000204.1:0-9450 GCA_038321765.1 Elainellales cyanobacterium | reverse complement strand
ACTTCTCTAACCTCTCTAAATTTGTTGTGGGGAGTACACAATCTGTAAATTTTTGCTTTTCATCGTAAAACTTTATAGACGAAGCTACAGCAATCCCAAATGCTTTCATAAATCACTATCTTCATGAATCATTTAGCACTGCTGTAGATGAACTCAGATTTCAATTTGCAAATCAAATCAGGAATTAAGTTGAAAAAAAGCCTGAATGTATGCAAAGCAATCTTAAGATACTGAATGAACTAATCGTGCTGACGTTGACCCCAATTGAATAAGCCCGTTGGGAAACTAAGGGATGTGACATTTGGCTTAGCAAGCATTTCATAGGCTTCAACAGAACCCTGAGCCATATAGGTTAAGGCTTGCTCACGGGCTTTTGAGGGTAATCGTCCTGAATTTTATGCCTTTATTTATCTAATACCATCGCATACTGACGAAAAAATATTCAGGATGTTTTAGTAAGCCCTATGAGCTAAACTTCACACTCGAAATCAATGCCCCCTCTCTAATAAGTTGTAAGGAATTGTTTTAACTGCTGATTTGTCGTGCGCGACATGCAAAACAAGTCAACTTTTCGGAATACTTTTCAAACAATTTTTCAAACAACTTTTAGGAGATGCAATGTTTTGGAGAGGGCACTGAGCGAGAGAGCATGGAGCGATGTGAGCGACTCAATTCAGTTCAATAGAAGTTCAATTTAAGTTCAATTAAGGAAGAAGAATTAGATGAAAATTGCGATCGCCAAAGAAATTGAAGTGGGAGAGCGTCGGGTAGCATTAGTCCCCGATACCGTCGGTCGGTTGGTGAAACAGGGCCTTGACGTGTGCGTAGAAGCTGGAGCAGGAGAGCGATCTTACTTTTCTGATGCAGACTATGAGGCGGCTGGGGCAGTGGTTATCCAGGACTCGTCTCAACTTTGGCGAGAAGCCGATATCGTGCTTAAGGTCAATCCGCCTCGCGATCGCGACGACGGCCAGTCGGAGGTTAGCCTCTTGCGGCATGGAGCAACGTTGATTTGCTTCTTGAATCCACTGGGTGACCCAGCCACAGTGCAACGGCTGGCCGACCAGCAGGTGACGGCATTTAGCATGGAGTTAATTCCCCGGACAAGCCGCGCTCAAAGCATGGATGCGCTGTCGTCTCAAGCTGGCGTAGCGGGCTACAAGGCGGCTCTGATTGCGGCGGCGGCCTTGCCCAAATTCTTCCCGATGTTAACCACAGCAGCCGGAACCATGCCTCCGGCTAAGGTGTTTGTCATGGGGGCTGGGGTTGCAGGTTTACAGGCGATCGCCACCTGTCGGCGGTTGGGAGCGGTAGTAGAAGCCTTTGACATTCGCCCTGCGGTTAAGGAAGAAGTCCAGAGCTTGGGAGCCAAATTTGTCGAGGTGGCGCTTGATGAAGATACTGTAGCGGCGGGCGGGTATGCCAAAGAGATTTCTGAAGCGGCTCAGGAGCGATCGCGCCAAGTCATCACAGAGCACGTTCGGCACTCTGATGCCATTATTACTACCGCCCAAGTCCCCGGCAGAACGGCACCGATTCTAGTCACTGAAGACATGGTGGCTCAGATGAAACCGGGCACCGTAATTGTAGACCTGGCAGCCGAGCAAGGCGGCAACTGCGCCTGCACAGAACCGGGAAAAGATGTAGTGAGAAATGGTGTCACTATTATTGGCACGATCAATTTGCCTTCAACTATGCCTGTTCACGCCAGTCAAATGTATTCCAAAAACATCAGCACTCTGGTCAATTTGTTGGTGAAAGATGGTGCCCTCAACCTCAATTTTGCTGACGACATCATTAATAGTGCTTGCATCACGTCGGGTGGCGAAATTCGCAACCAGCGGGTCAAGGATGCGCTGGCGGCATTGGTTGGGGTTGCTAACGGTTGATGATTTGAGCGGTTTTGAACGCTTGATGCTCAAATCATTCTCTCGACCAGTTTTTGGTAGTGGTATTGATGTAAGGATTTTTTGATGGGCGGGCGAAGCCCGCCCATCAAAAAATCCTTACCAATTTAGGACTACCCGGTTTTTTAACATCTCCCTTAGGAATTACTCAGGAGTTAGGAGTTCATGGCGGAAACATTGATCGCCGGATTGGTGGTGTTTGTGTTGGCATCGTTTATTGGATTTGAGGTGATTAATAAGATCCCCCCAACGCTCCATACGCCGTTAATGTCAGGCTCCAATGCCATTTCGGGCATTGCGGTGATTGGGGCGCTGCTGGTAGCAGGCGGCAAAGATTTAAACGTGACAACGATTTTGGGTGTAATTGCGATCGTGCTGGCAATGGTCAACGTGGTAGGCGGCTTTTTGGTGACCGACCGGATGCTGCAAATGTTTAAGAAAAAAGAGGCGCGGAGCTAGAAAGTAATGAATGATTTTTTACCCAGTGGGATTCAACTCAGCTATCTAGTCGCGTCCTGTCTGTTTATTTTGGGGTTGAAGGAATTAGGTTCTCCGGCAACGGCGCGGCGGGGTAACCTACTGGCGGCGATCGGGATGCTGATTGCGATCGCCGCCACCCTGCTCGATCGAGGCGTGGTCAACTACACCCTGATTGCGGCTGGGATCATTGTTGGGTCAATTATCGGCGTTGTAATGGCACAGCGGGTCGAGATGACCGCCATGCCTCAAATGGTAGGTCTGCTCAACGGATTAGGGGGCGGTGCCTCGACGCTGATTGCAATGGCAGAGTTTTGGCGACTGATGGGCACGTCTCAAGCTGTTGGCCTGGATGGGACGGCAACCATAATCTTGAGCGTGCTGATTGGGGGCATCACCCTGACGGGCAGCTTGATTGCCTTTGCCAAATTGCAGGAAATCATGAGCGGTTCACCAATCATTTTCCCCATGCAGCGGTTTGTCAGCATTGGCTTACTGGTTTTATTTGCAGTGGGTAGCGCCTTTTTAATTGCTGAACCGAAAGACTCAACCGTATTCTTGATTTTGGTAGGCATTTCCCTGATTTTAGGTGTGCTGTTTACGATCCCCATTGGTGGAGCCGATATGCCGGTTGCCATTTCGTTGCTTAACTCGTTTTCAGGGTTAGCCGCGAGCGCCGCTGGGTTTGTGCTTGAAAACAACATGCTGATTATTGCCGGGGCCCTGGTGGGTGCATCGGGGATCATCTTGACGCAGATTATGTGTAAGGCGATGAACCGTTCGATTACCAACGTGCTGTTCAGTGCTTTTGCCAAGGCGAAAGCTAAGGTGGTTGGGGGAGTGGGGGCGATCGCCACCGAAAAAACAGTCAAATCAGTCGATTCTGAAGAAGCGGCAATGATGCTGGGCTATGCCCGATCGGTCGTGATTGTTCCCGGTTATGGGATGGCGGTTGCTCAGGCACAACACGCCGTGCGAGAGCTAGCAGACCAACTCGATCGCCTCGGCGTTGATGTGAAGTATGCCATCCACCCGGTAGCGGGTCGGATGCCGGGGCACATGAACGTATTGCTAGCGGAGGCAAACGTGCCCTACCCCCAGCTTTATGACATGGACGCGATCAATCCAGAGTTTGAGCATACTGACGTGGCGCTAGTGATTGGAGCCAATGACGTGGTTAACCCTGCCGCCAGCCACGATGTAGACAGCCCCATTTACGGGATGCCAATTCTGGACGTAGAAAAGGCAGGTCATACCATCGTGATCAAACGGGGCATGAGCAAAGGGTTTGCGGGAGTGGAAAATGAGCTATTCTTCCAAGACAAAACCATGATGCTATTTGGCGGTGCTAAGGACGTTGTAGCACAACTGGTCGTCAGCATTAAGCAGCTGTAGGGCATTTCGTAGGATTCACGCAAGAGGTCTAGCATAGATGAAAAGCACCCTGCGACGCGGGGTGCTTTTCATCTATGGCTCGATTGAGAGAGGTTAACGAATCATCGCTTCTAAGGCAGTTTGCAAATCATGAGTGAGCGTGGCCACAGCTTGGCGGCGGTTGGCTTTGTAGTCATGCCAGCGATCGCTCACCGAAATTGGCTTACCCACTACAAGCTGCACCCTTCTGGTGCCCAAATCGGGAGCGGTCTCGGTGGGGGACTTGCCCTTTAGCCGCGCCACCATATCTTCGAGCAGCAGCAACGTTTCGGCAAAGCGTTCAGCCGTGGGCTTTTCCTTGACATAATGCCCCGTTACGCTCACGAACGATTCCACCAGGCGCATGTGCCAAATTCGCAGATCAGCTTCTTCAGCAATCCGGTCGGCTAGCCCCTTTTCGACGGGTGACAGGGTTTCGAGCGGTTTCAGATCTTCCCGAAAAATTCGATCCCAGCTCGCTTGCTCTAGGCGACGACAGCGATCGGTGACCGTACCTTTGCTAGGGATATTGAAGAAATCTTCGGCAACGGCAAGAGCTGCGTTCAGCAGCGCATGAAGGCGCGTTGCCATTTGATCATCATCCGCCGAGGAAAGATCGCCCGGAACTGCGTCCGAATCGAGTGGGGCAGGTTGAGGCAAGTTCAACGTTTGCTGATAAAACATGTTATAAAACTGTTCCATCAACCCCAGCAGATGTTCTCCCAGACCCAGCAACCGTTGATAAAGAACTTTTTGTTGCTCAGGAGTGGGGTCTACGCCATTTTGTAAGCCTAGCGTCGGCACATCGGTCGCATTAATGCCACTATCCACTTCCAACGTTTGCAGCAGCTTTTCAAGCGATCGCCACGGCGCTTCAGCAAACCGATACTGAATTCCTAAGGGAACAATCAACACGTTTTCAGAACGTTCCATTTTCCGCAGATCTTCGGCACACCAAAACCCAAATTGAGCAATTCCCGGCTCTAGCGGACTAACCAATTCGCTATGGCCGTTGGTGCCCCCCTCCGGCGCTGCGGCCAGGGGAAACTGACCATTGGCAAACAGATCGCGCACCGATCGCAAACTCACCAGATCGACTTTCCCCCGCCGCACCGGAATGCCGCCCAGATGCGAAAATAGCCAGCCGACAAGCTTGCCCGCCCATAAGGGAATACCCCGATCGTAAATAAAGTGGACATGGGTGGGCGGTTTGAGCTTAACTCCCATCTGGCGCGACACTTGAGGCAGTTCATCCATCAACAGCCGCATCAAGCAGTAGGGATCATCTGAAGTGGGATGGCGAAACGCCAGCAGAAACCGCACCTTACCCGCCTGAAACTGTTGGTAAAGATTGACCAATTGCTCAGTATTCTCAACTTGATAATCGGCAATGCCGACCCGCCAGCGCATCCAGATCGGGAGAATCATCTGCCCGATTTTCCACACAGGCGGGCTGAAATTTGGGGGAACGAACTCCAGAGGGGGTTGAACTTGGGTAATGGGATTTGGCATAAGACCTTAGGATTCGCTAGCGGGCTGTTGCAGCAACATCTGGAGATGCTGAACTTATTAAGTACTCACAATGTGGATCGGACCCTCCACGCTGCCAGCAAAAAATTGGCGCACGATGGGGTTGTCGGTCGTTTCAATGTCACTCACAGGCCCCTGCCATTGCACTTTTCCTTGATAGAGAAAAATAACTCGGTTGGCGGTGCGGCGAATGGTGCTGTGCTGGTGCGTCACAATTACATAGCTGGTACAGCCGTCCTCAGCGCACTGGAGGGTGCGAATTAGGTCTTCAATTACAGTAGAGGCGATCGGGTCTAGCCCCGCTGTTGGCTCGTCATAGAGCAACACCTCAGGATTGTCGGCTGGGTTTTCAGGATTTTTCATAATGGCGCGGGCAAAGCTCACCCGCTGCCGCATCCCACCCGAAAGCTGAGCCGGATAGCGATCGCCAATTCCCGACAAGCCGACCATTTCCAAATTGCGGTTGACCAGCTCGTGAATAGCGTTGGCTGGCAACTTGGAATGTTGGTACAGTAAAAACCCTACATTTTCGTCTATGGTAAGCGAATCAAACAGAGCCGCTTGCTGAAACACCATGCCCACCCCAACAGAATCTCTGCCCTCATCGGTCAGCCCTTCGCGGCGCTGTCCCTTGAGGTAAATCTCCCCCGAGTCGGGTTCTAGCAAGCCTGCAATTAACCGTAAGACGGTCGATTTCCCGGTGCCAGATGGGCCAATCACAGCCACTGCGTCGCCCTGGTAAATCGTCAGGTCTACTTGATCCAAAACAACGGTGTTGCCAAAGGCTTTACTTACCCCTCGCAGTTCAATCAACGGCTCCGCCATAGTTCAAAAATCAATTTGCTCCAGACAAATCTACCTTATCCCCACCCTGACTGGCATCCTGACCTGCACCGATTATTCTACGTCAAGCCTACCTTAACCCTTAAGATCAATGGCTCAGTTTCGGTTCGTGAACCTGCCATGCCCTACAGACAGAAAACTCAATGCTACCGTTAAGGACGACCAGACGAATCTAGACGGATCTCATGGCGGAAAGAATGGACTAATATTCATTGCATGGGAATATGTGAATTCTACCGTTGGGCTTCGCTGATTTAGTTTTTTCCTTGCCAGTCTCCTGACAATCTTTCGCTAAATATGTCTTTCGCTAAATATGTCAAACGGATTGCTCAAGCACGCTCTCCAGGCTTTGCGACCAGGTCGGCGATCGCCCCAAACTCGACGGTCCCGCTCTTCTTACCGAGTCAGTCAGTGGTTTAAGTGGCTATCGCCGGGGCTATCGGTCAAACGGTGGCTGGTTATTAGCGCCGGGGGGGTGGTGCTGTTTGGCCTAGGGTTGGCCGTTTGGTCACGGCAGACACCCGTGTATCGACTGGGGCAGTTTTTGAGCGATTTGCTCGAAACCGTGACTCGCTTAATCCCAAACTACCTGAGTGGCCCCCTCGTGATGGGGCTGGGGCTACTGCTAATTTTTTGGGGGCAAACCCGCAGTTTGGGGGCAATTACCGAAGTATTGATGCCCGAGGGCGATGAAGAACTGATCGATCGGCTGATGACCCATCGTCGTCTACATCGAGGGCCTAAAGTAGTGGTGCTGGGCGGCGGCACGGGGCTATCGACGCTGCTGCGGGGGCTGAAAGCCTACAGTGCCAACATTACAGCTATTGTTACGGTGGCAGATGATGGCGGTTCGTCGGGGCGATTGCGGCGAGAAATTGGGGTTTTGCCGCCCGGAGATATTCGCAACTGTTTGGCGGCGCTAGCCGATGAAGAAAAGCTATTAACCGAGCTATTTCAGTATCGATTTCGCGCCGGAGATGGCCTCACGGGTCACAGCTTTGGCAACTTGTTTTTAACGGCCATGAGCGAAGTGACGGGCGATTTGGAACAGGCGATCGCCGCTAGTTCTAAGGTGTTGGCGGTTCGAGGCCAGGTGCTGCCCGCCACATTGACCGATGTTTGCCTGTGGGCCGAGCTGGAAGATGGACGCTACATCGAAGGGGAGTCAAACATTACCCAGGCGCAGGGTACTATCCTCAAAATTGGCTGCATTCCGGCCAATCCTCCGGCACTGCCGAGGGCGTTGGCGGCGATCGCCGAAGCCGATTATATTATTTTGGGTCCAGGGAGCCTGTACACCAGCGTTATTCCCAATCTGCTAGTGCCCGAAATTGTGGAGGCGATCGCCCAACAACAGGTGCCCCGAGTTTATATTTGCAATGTGATGACCCAACTGGGTGAAACGGACGACTATACGGTGTCTGATCACATTCGCGCCATTGACCAAGCTGTGGGCGATCGCCGCTTATTTGATGCCGTCCTGGTGCAAAAAAAATCGCCCTCGGCTCAGTCTCTGATTCGCTATGCCCAAGAAGATTCCTACCCGGTGCCGTTTGACCGAGATGCGGTGATGCGATTGGGTCGCCGCGTGATTCTGGCAAATGTGATGCACGAAGATGCAGAGACGGGGTTAGTGCGCCATGATAGCGATCGCCTAGCCCGCATTCTATTGCGCTGGTACAGCCGCATTCAGGGATTGCAGGGGGGGGAGAGGGGAAGGAGGAAAGATGAAGGATGAAGGATGAGGGATGAGGGTTTTAGGTGGGCAAGGTCTAGGATGGATGGGAGGGTGGGGTAGGGTGGTTAAAATATTGATGAAAAAGTGGGGCGATCGCTAAATAGGCATGGGCAAGTGGCTGAAATTGACCCGAGATTCTCTATGATTAGGTGTCTGTGTGATCTAATTAGTTCCTAGACCCCGCTGCAAAATTCACTCCAAGTTCCCCACGCACCTGTTTCCCATTCATTCTTCCTCTTTCATCCCTCCTCTTTCATCCCTCATCCTTCATTCCTTCCTCCTGCCCAATGCCTCCAGCCCTACTTCGCTCGCTTGTTTGGACAGATTACCGCTTGGCGGTGCTGTTCACCGTTATTTTGCCGCTGATATTACTGATTTGGGCGTTTGTCCAACGTGCAGACATTTTGCAGCGTCTGCTGATCATCTACTGGCGAGTTGCTAGTTTGATGGTGATTACCATTTACCTTTTAATTGCAGACCTGCCAATTGCCTTCATTACGGGCATTCTGGCGAAAATTCTTATCCCAGTGGGGCTGTGGTTTTGGGTAGATTTGAATGAGGAAATTGAGGATCAGCGCTCTAGTACCCTAAAGCTGGCGTTCAATTCATGGCGCTGGGCCGTCACTCTTTACTGCATTGTGGGGGCGATCGCCACCCTACCGTTCAGCCAGTGCGCCTTCTCTGGGACGCTGGTGACGACGCCATTCTGTCAGGTATGGCGAGAACCCACGTTAATTTTTAAAGATCTGCTCCATTCTGCATATAAACCAGGTTTCCTAGGATTTTTTGGCATTTTAGGATTGGTGATTTACGTCCTCTACCTGGGCTATTTTGTCCTGGTGCGGCTAGGTCGGCAGGGGCGCTCTGCCATGGATCAATGAGTGTCAAGCCATCTCCCATCACTCTGGCACCCTCCACTGGGGTAAGATCCACTGGAGCAAAACCGATCTTGGTCACGGGGTCACATCGGTCTGGTTCGACCTGGGTAGGCCGGATGATTGCGGCATCTCCCGCTGTGGCTTACGTTCACGAACCGTTTCATCTCAATCACAACCAGGGCTTTTGTGGCGCTAGCTTTGACCATTGGTTTGCCTACATTTGCGCCGAAAACGAAGCGCGCTACCTTCACTATTTTCAGAAAACCACTCAGTTTCGCTACCACATAGATTGGGATTGGGAACTGCTGCGCAACTCAGAAAAACGTGAGCGGGTGATTAAAGACTATCAGTTCTTTCAAAAAAAACGTGCGGCTGGGTGCAGGCCGCTGTTAAAAGACCCGATCGCGCTGTTTTCAGCAGAATGGTTAGCCAATCGCTTCAATATGGATGTGGTAGTGATGATTCGCCATCCTGCCGCCTTTGCCCATAGCCTCAAAAAGGCAGGTTGGTTTCATAATTTTTCTCATTTTTTAGATCAGCCATTGCTAATGCGTGACTATCTCTATCCCTTTGAGGCAGAGATGCGGGAGTTTATCCAGCAGCCGCGCGACATTATTCAACATGCTGCTCTATTGTGGAAGCTGATTCATTACATGATCGGCAG
>JBBQFG010000203.1:0-9575 GCA_038321765.1 Elainellales cyanobacterium | reverse complement strand
GGCCCCTGGATTGAGAATGGCTTTTACTACGATTTTGATAGCCCAACGCCGTTTACCGAAAAAGATCTGAAGGCAATTAAAAAGGAGATGATTCGGATCATCAACCGCAAATTGCCTGTAGTGCGAGAAGAGGTGAGCCGGGAGGAGGCAGCGCAGCGCATTGCGGCGATTCAGGAGCCGTACAAGCTAGAGATTTTGGCAGATCTAAAAGAGCCGATCACGCTTTACCACTTGGGGACTGAGTGGTGGGATCTGTGCGCTGGGCCACATTTGGCCAGTACAGGAGAGATTAACCCAGAGGCGATCGAGCTAGAAAGCTTGGCTGGAGCCTACTGGCGCGGTGATGAAACCAAGGCGCAGTTGCAGCGGATCTATGGCACAGCTTGGGAAACACCAGAACAGTTAGCCGCCTACAAACATCGCAAAGCCGAGGCGCTGCGTCGCGATCACCGCAAGCTGGGGCGGGAACTGGGTCTGTTTATTTTTTCGGATGCGGTAGGGCCTGGGTTGCCACTCTGGACACCGAAGGGCACGGTGTTGCGATCGCTCCTGGAAGACTTCTTAAAACAAGAGCAGTTAAAACGGGGCTATTTGCCCGTCGTTACCCCCCACATTGGCAAGGTCGATCTGTTCAAAATTTCGGGGCACTGGCAAAACTACAAAGAAGACATGTTCCCCATGATGGCGGAGGATGATGCAGCCCGGTTGGCGGAGCAGGGCTTTGTGATGAAGCCAATGAACTGTCCGTTCCACATCCAGATCTATAAAAGTGAGTTGCGATCGTACCGAGAACTGCCGATGCGGCTGGCCGAGTTTGGCACGGTCTATCGTTACGAGCAATCGGGCGAACTGGGCGGGTTAACCCGCGTGCGGGGCTTTACCGTAGACGACTCACACTTATTTGTCACCCCAGAGCAGCTCGATGCTGAGTTTATCAGTGTCGTTGAACTAATTTTGAGCGTGTTCAAGAGCTTGCGTCTGAACAACTTCCGGGCGCGTTTGAGCTTCCGTGATCCTGCCTCTGACAAGTACATTGGCAGTGATGAGGCATGGGAGAAGTCACAGGGAGCCATTCGTCGCGCTGTCGAGATGCTAGGCATGGAGCACTTTGAGGGAATTGGCGAAGCAGCGTTTTACGGTCCTAAGCTCGATTTTATTTTCCGTGACGTGCTAGACCGCGAATGGCAGTTGGGTACCGTCCAGGTTGATTACAACCTGCCTGAGCGGTTTGACCTGGAATACGTTGCAGAAGACGGTAGCCGGCAGCGTCCGGTGATGATTCACCGTGCTCCCTTTGGCTCCCTAGAGCGGCTGGTAGGCATTTTGATCGAAGAATATGCAGGTGATTTTCCGCTCTGGATGGCTCCGGTGCAGATTCGTCTGCTGCCAGTTACAGAAGAACAAGTCCCCTTTATTCGCCAGGTAGCGGACGAGATGCGGATGCTAGGCATTCGGGTCGAGGTAGACAACAGTGGTGAGCGGTTAGGCAAAATGATCCGCAATGCTGAGAAGGATAAGATTCCGGTTATGTCCGTAGTGGGTGCTAAGGAACTGGAGAGTAACACGCTCAATATCCGCACCCGGGTTTCTGGAGAGCTGGGGGCGCTGCCCGTCGCTGAGGTAATCGAGCGGATGAAAGAGGCGATCGCCACCCTCGCAGATTTCTAACGCGATCGCCCCCCTAAGCTCTGACAGATCTTCGACTGCTTTAGACAAAGTTGAAGATCTGACGCGACCCAATTTACCCAACGACTCGGAGCGATCGCATATTGCTAGCACAGTCAACACATTGGTGCGATCGGCTGGCTAACGCCGGGTTGAGTAGCGCTCAACTCGGAGAAATATTCTGCCACAACCCGGCTGCCACAAACCTCGACAAGTGACCCACATTGGTTGTCGCGATGACGATATCTGGAACTGCTATAGCCATTGCTTGAGCCACCAGAATCATATCGCCGTCAATTGTTTTGTCACCTGCCGTCGGTTGTCCTTGCTGGCGAGCCTGTGCCCAAAGCTGTGCGGCTTGACGCATGGCAGGCGTTGTCATCGGCAGATACTCAAGAAATTTGGCTAAATCATCTAGACGAACAATACCCTTTGTCTTGTTTGCTCGTAATAACTCACGGCGAACTTCGTAATCTGCAATTTCTGGAACAATAACGCGGCTTCCCGCTGTGATATGGGTTTGGAGCCATTGGGCACAAGCAACACTCTCAGGAGACAGCTTTGGGTTGGTAATTAAGCCAAGCGGCCCTGTGTCTAGTAGAATGACTCGACTTACCAAGTTACACCCTTCATTTCAAGCGGAAATAACTTGCGTTCAGATAGTCGATCTTCATCTAAGGCACGAATCAAATACTGACCTGTTTCTTGCTGTTCTGACTCATCCTCATCATCAATCCAAGACTGGAGCAGGTTAACTGCTGCGGCTTGCTTCTGTTTCAACAAAATGGAATTTGTTAAAAGTTGCAATGCTACCACCTCTACTGAAAGACCATTTTGAGTGGCTTCCTGCAAAAGATACTGCTCTAACTCTGGTGATAGATCGAGGGTTAGTGTCATAGGTCGTTTGGAGATACACTTTACATTTTAACTCTGTGAGGTTAGGAATCAGGTTGATCCTTGCAGCACATAAGACTTAGGTTCTCTTCCCCGAGAACTGGTTCAACTGCAAATGTGTAGTCTAATTCTGGGCATAGGAAATTATCCAGCACGGTTTTGGTCTAATACTCTCTGTCAGGATTATGTCTTAGATCCTAAGCCGTCTAATTTGAAGAAATGATGTGGTTCCTCGCCACGGCGATGGAATCGCGCCATGCTGGAACAGATGCCGATTAGTAAGGGTTTAGCATGGCAAAAGACCGTAGAAAAGAGTCACCAGGGAAGAACTTAGTAAACTTTTTGGGCGATCGCCCCGACCTCTGGCAATCTAATCTCACCGCTGTTGCCCATCGTTTCAATCAAGAATATCGCCGCGAACCGTTTGACTTGCCCGACGAAGTTAAAGAGATGCCAATTTACCAAGAGTGGGTAGCAGGCTTGTTAGCAGCCAAAGTCGCTTCTCCCTTTTGGAACATCGCCAAGCCCCAAAAGCAACAGCGCTGTCTGGACATTGGCTGTGGAGTTAGCTTCCTGATTTATCCCTGGCGCGATTGGGAGGCTGTATTTTATGGGCAAGAAATTAGTCAGGTGGCGCGCGATACGCTTAACGCCCGTGGTCCCCAGTTGAACTCAAAATTGTTCAAAGGTGTCCAGCTCGGTGCTGCTCACCAATTGCAGTACGAGCCTGACCAGTTTGATTTGGCGATCGCCACAGGGTTTAGCTGCTACTACCCGCTGGAATACTGGCAAATCGTCCTATCGGAAGTGAAGCGAGTCCTCAAGCCTGACGGTGTTTTTGTGTTTGATGTAATTGACCCTGAATCGGCGATCGCCGAAAACTGGGCAATTTTGGAAACCTATTTGGGTGCAGAAGTTTTTCTAGAACCTCTAACAAGCTGGCAGAGCTTGATTAAGGATTCTCAAGCACGGGTAGTCAGGAAGCAAGCTGGCGAATTATTTCACCTCTACAAAGTGCAATTTGGCTAAAAAGCCTGAATCCACTCTTTGACCTGATACTCTGTCCAAATGCCGTTTTCCCAGTAAGGATCTGATTCAATTAACTGGCGTACAGTGGCTTCATCTGCTACGTCGTAGACTCCAAACACCAAGGTAAGATCCTGCGTAGGCCCCAGCGTAATCAGGGAACCAGCTTCCTTCAACGTGGCAAGGCGATCGAGATGGGCTTGGCGGTGAGGCGCGCGCTTTTTTACAACATTGTCGCAGTAGCTGCCCCACATAACGTATTTAGGCATAAGAGAGGAAATAAGGAGGGTAGTGGGGATTTTTAGACGGACGGGCGAAGCCCGTCCATCTAAAAATCCTTACAAGTTTAGGACTACCGTTAGCTGCGAAGCGTGACTTGAAACTTTTCCTGTAGGCTTTCACGAACGTTTTGATGCACGGGTTCAATATCTTCTTCGGTGAGGGTGCGATCGCCTGCTCGGTACACGAGCCGAAATGCAAGGCTCCGCCTGCCATCAGGAACTCCGTCACCGCGATATTCATCAAACAGCTCGACTGACTCTAGTAAACTGCCGCCAATCTGTCGAACGGCGCGTTCGATCTCGCTGACTGAAAACTTGATGGGGGCAAAAAAAGCGATATCGCGGTCTGAGGCAGGAAAAGCCGAGTAGGGCTTAAACGGTGGCGTAGTGCGAGTGTCCTGATCTAGGTAGTCCAGCATTAAATCTAGGTCTAGCTCAAATGCGTAAACGGCATCGGGCAGTCCCTGCTGCTGCCGCACCTGAGGATGGAGCTGACCGAAGGTACCTAGGCGTTCGCCCTGCACCCAGAGGGATGCAGTCCGCCCTGGATGTAGCAGGTCATTGCGGCGATCGGGTTGATACTCCACCGGAATTCCTAATCGATGAAATGCTCGTTCTAGCAAGCCCTTTGCTTCAAACCATGTCATCGGCTGCTCCCGACCGCTATGCACCCAGCGCCCGCTAGATGGATCGCCGCCCATAATTCCCGCGACGCGATCGGTTTCGTCTAGCCCGTCTTCGTCTCGCCAGAACACCCGTCCAATTTCATAAGCATTGAGAGCACCATTACCCTGCTCCAAGTTGAACTTAAACGCATCAATCAGCGCTGGCAGCAGATCGGTTCGCAGAGCCGAGTAATCTTCTAGTAAAGGGTTGGCCAAGGCAATTTGATCTTGACCACTCGGCTTTACGAGCGAGTAGTGAATCACTTCTGTTAACCCTACGGCTTTTAAGACGGCGTGAATTTCACGGGTAAGTGCGTAATCTGCTGAGAGAAACCCCAGTTCAGTTTTAGCGGGCAAGCTATCGCAAAATTTGTCGAAGCCGTAGAGTCGAGCGACCTCTTCTATCAGGTCGATTTCTCGCTCTAAGTCGCGATCGCGGTAGGGTGGAACCGTGACTAGCCATTCGGTTGCGTCTGGATTAGTAGCGGTTAGATGACAGCCCAGTGCGGTCAAGGTGCGTTCTACATCTGTTGATAGCAGGTTGCCAATCTCACCCTCGGCGGCGCGATCGCTCTCTTCTAGATCGACAGGACCTAACACTTGGTTCACCCGTGCTAGCCGCAGGGCGATCGTGCGGCTAGCCATTGCTTGTCCAAGACGAGCATGGGCAGTGGCTTGCACGTCTACGGTGCCTCCCGCTAGCTCTGTAATCAGTTGAATGGCGCGGCGGGCTGCTATGTCTAATTCGGCTGGGTTTACGCCTCGCTCGTACCGTGCAGAGGCTTCAGTGCGGAGACCTTGCGATCGCGCAGAGCGGCGAATGGCCACTGAATCAAACACAGCAGCTTCGAGCACGAGATTAGTCGTAGCCCCATGCACTTCACTATTTTCGCCGCCCATCACGCCTGCCAGGGCAACGGGTTTGTCATTTGCCGTAATTAATAGCGTCTGCTCGTGCAGCAGGCGCTGCTGGCTGTCAAGGGTCGTCAAGGTTTCGCCAGGGTTGGCAAGGCGCACACCTAACGTCAAGGCTGCCTCTCCAGCAATAGCACGAAGGCGATCGCCATCAAAGGCATGGAGCGGCTGTCCCCATTCCAGCAGCACATAGTTAGTCACGTCCACAACATTATTGATTGGGCGTGTTCCAGCCGCCTGCAACCGTCGCTGCAACCACTCCGGTGATGACCCGATGCTCACATCCTGAATCACAGTGCCCACGTAAATTGGGCAGGCGGCTGGCTCTGAAATTCTCAGCGCTAGCTGGCTGGTCGCTGAACTGGCGATCGCGTTTACTACTGGCAGCTTCAACGGCATTCCCGTGAGCGCAGATACCTCCCGCGCAATCCCCACCATGCTCAGAGCATCGGCACGGTTAGCTGTAGACGTTAGGTCTAAAATGACATCGTCTAGACCCAACAACGGGCGAGCATCCATTCCCACAGCAAGCGTCTCGTGGGGAAAAATGTGAATTCCGTCAGAGTCTTTTGCTAGACCCACCTCAGCCAGAGAACAAATCATGCCCTGGGAGTCTACGTCACGCAGCTTGCGCGGGCGAATCTTGAGGTCAATGGTGGGCAGATACGTACCCACTGTCGCCACCGGGACGTAAATATCTGCCCGCACGTTAGATGCACCACACACAATAGTAGAGGGCGTGTCGGCACCAATATCCACCGTGCAGACACTGAGCTTATCGGCATTAGGATGGGGTTGGCGTTCCAGCACTCGACCCACTACAACGCCGTCTGCCCAGGTGCGTCGGTCTTCAATGTCTTCTACTTCAAACCCCGCCATTGTTAGCATGTCTGCTAACGCCTCTGGGGTCATTGATAGATCTACCAGTTCCCGCAACCAATTCAGAGAAATCCGCATCGCCGTTGTTTGCCTCTCTTAGCCTCAATGTAGTCGGTCAATTTGTAGTCGGTCAATTTTTAACTGACGGGTTTGACAGATGCTGTGGCTGACACGGCACCGTTCAACAGACGACCGACACCGCTTAACAGGGTGGCAGTTCTGGTCGCAGTTAGGACTTGAAGAGGGCAATTGCTGCCCACAACACACTCCTCTGATTTCCCCTGATTAATCTTATCGCTCGGTATTACGAATTTTAGAAATCCTGGAATGGATATGTAAAAAAGTAGTGTGATGAAACGACGCTCAGTACATCGACAGCTCTCAACTCTATTAGGACACTGGGACTGAAACACGTTAGATCACCTTGGGGGTGCTGAGCACCCCCAAAGGTCATCCAATGCTATTGGTTTTTCTTTTAGGGTGCATAAGTTCTAACTTACTGCTACGCATCGATTAGTGTATTTTGAATGCTTTGAGAGAATTAAAAATGTAGCCGTTGTCATGAAATCATAAATTCTGTTACAAAAGTTAGTCTACATTATTGTGTGAAAACGATGCGGCGTGAACTTTTCAAACCAGATTGAGTTTTGATTTGAGAGTCCAGCGCTATAACATTGGTAAAGACGTAACTGTCTTAGAAAAAGCATAAAGAAGATTTGAGCCTATCCAAACTGGAGAGTTCGAGTCCAATGCTGTGTCTCAACCCCTAGCAGGTCGTGAGACAATCTGCTAAACCAGTTAAGTGATGTTAAGCGGCAGCATCCCCAGAATGAAATTATTCAAGTTTACTTGCCATTAAAGTAGCGTTTTATACAGTGTACGTTTGCAGATATGGAGCTATCTTTTTAAATTTCATTTAAGGAGTCGCCAGCTTTAGCAACTCTTCAAATGATCTTCCGCAAGAACTGCACTTTATCTTGGCAATGTTGGAACCATAATGAGATGTGGAGGCATGATGTGTTCCTTTAGAAACATCTCCCGCCAGGCGGTCAACCTAAAGAGTGATGCCGAATGAGTTACTGCTTAAATCCTGCCTGCCCCAGTCCCGAAAATTTAACGCATACTGAACTCTGTCAAGCCTGTGGCTCAAAGTTGCTGCTGCGCGATCGCTATCGAGTTGTTCAGTCGCTTGGGCATGGCGGGTTTGGGGCAACTTTTTTGGCTAATGACGACTCTCTGCCGGGTAATCCCTATTGCGTGATTAAGCAGTTGCGTCCCGTTGCCTCGTCTCCTCATGTCTTGCAAATGGCGCGGGAGTTGTTTCGCCGAGAAGCAAAAACGCTGGGGAAAATTGGGAACCATCCCCAAGTTCCACGCCTGCTGGATTACTTTGAGGCCAGCCAAGAATTTTATCTCGTTCAAGAATTTATTAGCGGTTCTACCCTCCAGCAAGAGGTAAAACAGTCTGGCCCCTTCAGCGAGGCAGGCGTAAAGCAATTTCTGAGCGAAATACTGCCCATGATGCAGTACGTCCACGCGCAGCAGGTTATTCATCGAGACATTAAGCCCGCCAACCTCATTCGTCGTTCTCAAGATAAAAAGTTAGTACTGATTGATTTTGGGGCGGTAAAAGATCAAGTTAGCCCCATTCGGGCAGGAGCCACAGAGCAAACAGCGCTTACAGCCTACGCGATTGGCACTCCTGGCTATGCGCCGCCTGAGCAAATGGCTATGCGCCCCGTTTACGCAAGCGATATCTATGCGCTAGGAGTAACCTGCGTCTACTTACTCACTGGAAAATCTCCCAAAGACTTAGATTACGATTCAACAACGGGTGAAGTGTTGTGGCGAGAGCAAGTTCATGTGAGCGAGCATTTTGCGACCGTGCTCAAGAAAATGCTGGAAGTATCTGTACGCCATCGCTATCAAACGGCTGGAGAGGTACTGCGAGCACTTGACCTAGAGCCGTATTTAGACAGCCTAGCCCAGAACATGTCCAAACCTGCACGGATGTCGCGTTCTGATCCTTCTCTTAGCGGCACTCCCTCTGGCGACCTCAGCGGCAGCTTGTTTCCGTCTTCTCCTAGCGCTCGGATGGCCGCTGCTATTCGTGCTCGACAATCTAAGTCTGGTATGGATTCATCTGGGTTGCCTCCTAGCGGTGGATACCGTCGAGTTGCACCACCGAAGTCCACGTCGATGACAACCATTGAGAATAGCAAAGGGGGCGGGGGCAATACAGGTGGAACGCCCAGCGGCACGCCCAAGCTGTCGGTCGATGAGTTGCTTAGCGACTATGCCAAGGGTAAGCGAGACTTTACGTCTCGGGATCTAAGTTCTTTAAATTTGGCAAAATTGGATCTGTCAGGAGCTAATTTCCATCAGGCCAAGTTGCATAAAGCCAATCTTCAGGGGGCAAACCTGTTTAACTCCGATTTTGGGCGAGCCAGCCTGAATCAAGCCATACTTAAAAACGCGAATTTAGCTAGAGCCTACCTCAGCCACGCCGATTTGCAAGGAGCAGATTTGCGTGGGGCTGATTTAAGCTACGCCTACCTCAGCAATGCCAACTTGAGGGGGGCAAATCTTTGTGGAGCAGATCTGACTGGGGCAAAGCTAGCAGATGAGCAACTGGCGCTGGCCAAAACTAACTGGGCAACTGTACACCCCAGTGGTAAACGAGGTCTTTGGTAGGATAAGTTTTTTGTTATAGCGGTAGCCATGATCAATAGGACGCCTCTCTGTCATTCCCGCACAGGCGGGAATCCATCTGCTCGATAGGTGCCAGCGTCATTCCCACCTGCGCGGGAATGACGCTGGCATGTCCTAAGCTTTATGACTATGGCTATAAAAGCCCGCGCTATGAGGCTTTCAACAAAAAAAGGTATTCCGTTTAGACAAAAACCGTGTGCCTAAACCTTTCAGTACAGTTATAAACCAAGTCCACGTTGAGAACTGTAGTTTTAGCCCTCACCCCCAGCCCCTCTCCCAAAGGGCGAGGGGAGCCGGAAAAGCTTTCAAAGTCCCTCTCCAGGGAGAGGGCTTAAAGCCTTCGGCATATATGAAAAGGGTGAGGGAAAACTCTGGGTTTCAAGTTAGACGAGGTTTAGAACTCATTTGACATCTTTCCGGTGATCGCGAATATTCTGTAGGGGCGAAGCATTTGCATCAATATTCTGGCAACGCAGCGTCAATTCGAGTGCAAATGCTTCGCCCCTACTGCCCAAAAATCGCCCTAAATCTCAATTCT
>JBBQFG010000202.1:0-9582 GCA_038321765.1 Elainellales cyanobacterium | reverse complement strand
ATCCACACAGCAAAAGACCGCAATGATAAACTCGTCTATAGAAAACATATGGTTCATCCCACTAAAGTTAGGACACTTGTATTGTCTCGCAAACTTTAGTGGGATGTTTCTTTTGCTAGGTCTTAGTTGTACATCGCGTATTTAATTACGCCCATCTACTTAATTGCCCTATCCATTCCTCTTTGACGCGATGTCTTACCTTCTCAAAAATCCTGCTCAGGTCTGGACGCTGTTATTGCAACATATGCAAATGACGAGTTTAGCGCTGGTGATAGCGGTATTAGTAGCACTGCCGCTGGCGCTTTTGGTGAGTCGATATCGCTGGTTGACAGTTCCCGTATTGGGCAGTTTGGGAATTTTGTATACGGTGCCTAGTTTGGCGCTAATTATTTTGTTGGTGCCCTTATTTGGGTTAAATGCGCGCTCGGTAATTGCGGCCATGGTGATCTACACGCAGGTGATTTTGGTTCGCAACCTGGTAGTGGGCCTGCAAGCAATTAAACCCGCCGTGCTAGAGGCCGCAAAGGGAATGGGGATGAATCCTTGGCAGCGCTGGTGGCGAGTGCAGGTGCCTCTGGTGCTACCTGTGTTTTTGGCTGGGCTGCGGCTGTCGGCCATTGTGGCGATCGCCATTGCCACAATTGGGGCAAAATTTGGTGCAGGAGGCTTGGGGACGTTGCTATTTGACGGCATAGCCCAGGCGGGGCGCTATGACAAAATTTGGGCAGGGGCGATCGCCGTTTCGCTACTGGCCTTTGTCATTAATGCAGCGTTACTTGTGCTAGAAGGAGCCGTTAGCCCAACTCGACGACTACAGCGCAGCTTAGGCAAGGCTAAAGCCAGCGTAGGGCGGGTGTGGAATCGGGTTTAGTTTCCTAGCTTTGCCGGAAAACGATTCACGGAGGCGAGTTCCTGTCACTTATAAATCCACTTCTGTATCGGGCGCAACGTTGATGCCGTCTAACGATGGCAGTGTAGGGCGTTCATCAATCAAATCACTTAAGTCTTCAATATTTACCTTCATATAATCGCCAGCTTGTAGAAGTTCGTGTTGAAATGCGGCTAGATTGCTGCCATACCCACACAATTCCGCAGTAGTTTCTATGCCTTGCTTGGCGTTTGCTCTAGCACAGTCGATCAGTTCGATGCCTTTTAAGGGGGTGGAAGAAGTCATAATTCACAGAATTCCTAGTGTGTAATTTCACCGCAGCTAGCGGGCTATTCACTCATTGTTTCTGAACAGAAGGCAACCAGAAACCCTCTCTAAGGGGATATTTGGGCATTGCTCTGATTCTGGTACTAATTTAAAAGCAAATGTGGCACCCCTACGCTATGCATTACGGCTAAGTCAGAAGAGACGGAAAGAGAGTCAAAGGCAACCGCCCTACGCTACCCCTGCAATGCGTAGCGTAGGGTTTCCAGCGCCCCTTGATTGCTCACCGATGCGGCCTTGCGGAGGGGGTGTGGGGGACGGGCTTCGTCCCCTGCTGGGGGTTTGGGGGCAACCCCCAAGGCTGTTGGCTCGCAAACCAAACGTCATAACGCAGTTTCAAAAGACTTACGCAGTTGAATGATGTTGCAAGCCTCAGCGCCCGCAACATCATTCAACTTTTTGCGTAAATGCTTTTCTGTGAGCGTGAATCGTTTTTCGGCTAAGCCGGAAAACGATTCACGCAAGAGGTCTATTCAACTCTTCTGGTTTTTCATTTATATTTCATTTATAGCTGTCGCCACAAAGGTTAGGACACTGGGATCAAAGGGGGTGTGGGGGCTTTGCCCCCAGCCAGGGGTTCCACCCCTGCACCCCGTCCTAACCAATCCGTCTATGGCTATAGGATGCGTAAGTCCTAAAAATTTATGCATACACGGTAGGGAGACGGACAAGGGTAACCGATTTGCGGTTAACTAAAAGGCAGATGTTTTTTCGGGAACGGTTTCTGTTCCTTCCTTTGCAGAATGCGCGCCTACTCTCTCATTGCTCCGGCAAAAATTAATCTCTATTTAGAAATTATCGGCGATCGCCCCGATGGCTATCACGAGTTGGCAATGGTGATGCAGAGCGTTTCGCTAGCCGACCAAATTGACCTGCGGGCAAATGGGATTGAACAGTTTCGACTCACCTGCGACCATCCGGACGTGCCTGCGGATCAGACTAATCTGGCGTACAAAGCAGCGATGCTAATGGCGCAGCAGTTTCCGCAGGCGTTCCACACCTACGGCGCAGTTGATATCACCATCCACAAACAGATTCCGGTTGGGGCAGGGTTAGCAGGCGGATCTGCGGATGCGGCAGCGGTGCTCGTGGGGTTGGACTTAATGTGGCATCTAGGGTTGACCCAGCCCGAAATTCAAGAGCTGGGTGCCAAGCTAGGATCAGATATTCCGTTCTGCGTTACGGGGGGTACGGCGATCGCCACTGGGCGCGGTGAACGGCTGGCGGCGCTGCCCGCGTTAGATCACCTCTACGTCGTGTTGGCAAAGTATCGCAGCCTGTCGGTTTCAACTGCCTGGGCGTATAACACCTACCGTCAGCAGTTTGGCCATACGTACGAACAAGTCGATAGCTTGGAGGGTCGCCGTCAGCGGGTGCATTCAGGTGACATGGTGATGGCGGTCAGTCAAAACAATGGTGAGGCGATCGCCCAGCACCTACACAACGACCTGGAAAAAATCGTTTTGCCTGCCTTGCCTCAAGTTCAACACTTACGAGACGAACTCTCGCAGCTCAGCCGCTTGGGAGCTATGATGTCTGGCTCAGGCCCCTCAGTATTTGCCTTGGCGACTTCTCGCTCCGAGGCTGAAGCGATTCAAACCGCACTCAAGGCTGCCCTGCCCGATCCTGACCTAGAGGTGTGGGTTACACAGGCGATCGCCAATGGCATTCAGGTGAAGAAATGTTAGTCCCAATTTTTATGAAGCAGTTGGTCAGTGCCTTTCGATATGCACCGAGACGCACTGGCCAACCGCTTCACCCCTACAGGCAATTTGGGATTAGCCGGATTGCGATAAAGTACAGGAGTGATGTTCATTTCCCTCGGTGCTATGGTTAACCCCACTCCCGCAAACGATCCATCGTCAGCTAAGCCTATTCAACTGGTAGCAGACGAAACTCCTCCAACGCCGCTTAAATGCTTTACGGGGTCGCTTTTTTCTGGAGCACTTGGCGTGGCGGCTTATTCGTTGACCATGTCGATTCACAGCACATTTGCCAACAAGCCGCTGCCCACTAGCAGCCCCTTTGCGACCAATATTGCGTCGGCAGTTCGCACCTTGGTGCTGGGTGTTAGCGCCCTGGCAATGGTAACGCTGGGTATTGCCACGCTGGGTTTATTCGCACTAGGAATTCAACTGTTATTTCAAAAGAAGCCAGCAGAATAGACCCCTGGCGTAAATCGCGCTTCAACCAAGCGAGACCAGCATTTGCAGAGTAGAACTACCCGCCTGTTCAACAAAGCGTTCATACAGAGGGTAGTCCTAAATTGGTAGGGATTTTTTGATGGGCGGGCTTCGCCTACCCATCAAAAAATCCCTACATCAATACCACTACCCATACAGAGCAGTTAATGACCATTGGCATTTGGGTACTGGGCGACCAACTTTGGCCAGAGCAAGCCGCGCTACAAAGTTTTGCAGAGGCGAATCGTGCAGAGGCGAATCGTGCTGGGGCGGATGCAAAGGCGCTGGCAAAAACGCCCGTTATTTTAATCGAGTCATTCAGTTGGGTGCGATCGCGTCCCTACCATCGCCAAAAGCTAGTGCTGGTTTGGTCAGCAATGCGCCACTTTGCCCAGGAACTGCAAGACCTCGGCTGGGACGTTACTTACAAAACCGCAGAGGATTTTGTCACACCCCTACGGGCTTGGATTACCGCAAACGGCATTACAGAACTACGAGTAATGCAGCCTAGCGATCGCCCCTTTGCTGCTCACATTCACGCCCTCAATCTGCCCTGTCACGTCACCCTGCTCCCCAATACTCATTTTCTGTGGGCCAATGGTGAATTTAGCACCTGGGCTAAGGGCAAAAAAAGTTTGCTAATGGAATATTTCTATCGGGAAGGGCGGCAGCGGTTGCAGGTGCTGATGGAGGGCAAGCAGCCTGTCGGTGGAGCCTGGAATTTTGATAAAGACAACCGCAAACCGCCCAAAGGAAAGCTAGAGACCCCAGACCCACTTTGGTTTCAGCCCGACGAAATTACCCAGGTGGTGATGGCACAGGTTAAAGCCGCCACCTTCCCTCTGTACGGAGAGTTAGAGCCGTTTCACTGGGGTGTAACGCGATCGCAGGCTCTACAGGCACTCGACAGCTTCATCACCACCCGCCTGCCCACCTTTGGCCCTTACCAAGACGCAATGGTTACAGGCGAAGAAACCATGTGGCACGCCCTGCTGTCGCCCTACCTCAATTTGGGTCTGCTACGCCCATTGGAAGTTATTCAAGCGGCAGAAACGGCCTACCACGACCGAGGGCTAAACCTCAGCAGTGTGGAAGGCTTCATTCGTCAAGTTCTGGGCTGGCGAGAGTACATGCACGGGCTATATCACCATGTTGACGATGACTATCCCCAACGCAACTGGTTCAACCATACCCACCCCCTGCCCGACTTCTTTTGGGACGCTGACAAAACCGACTTAAACTGTCTGCACCAAACCCTTAAGCAAACCGAACGGATTGGTTATGCCCATCACATTCAGCGGCTGATGATTTTGGCCAACTTTGCGCTGATTGCTGGGTTATCGCCTCAAGAGGTGGAAAATTGGTTTCATGCTGCTTTTATTGATGCCTACGACTGGGTAATGCAAACCAATGTAATTGGGATGGGGCTGTTTGCCGATGGCGGACTGCTCGCCTCTAAACCCTACGCCGCATCTGCCAACTACATCAATAAAATGAGTGACTATTGCAAGGGCTGCACCTATGACGCTAGCAAACGCACGGGCGACAAGGCTTGTCCCTTCAACTTTTTTTATTGGGATTTTTTAGCGCGCCATCGAGACAAACTCAAATCTCAGGGGCGCATGAGTTTCATCCTAGCCAATCTCGACAAAATGCCCCCCACAGAACTGCAAGCCATTCAGCAGCTAGCCTCAGAGTGGCATCAGCACCAAGCAAACGGCTGAATCGTACAGATGTATAGCTTCAGCCAGTCATCTTAGGACAAGGGGCTTAAGCCCCTTGTTGGGTGACGTGCTAACCTGCGTCCTAACGTTTGTGGCGACGGCTATACATCTAACGGGCGACTGGGGTAGCATCTGCGCCCAGTTGCAAGGCGTAGAGATTGGCGTACACGCCTTGTTTTGCAATCAATTCAGCGTGAGTACCCTGTTCGGCAATTTGCCCTTGTTGAATTACCAGTACCTGGTCGGCTTGGGTGACGGTGCTAAGGCGGTGAGCAATGACGAAGCTGGTACGGTTTTTTAGGAGACGGGCGATCGCCGCTTGTACCAGTGCTTCTGTGCGCGTGTCAATGCTGCTGGTGGCCTCATCCAAAATCAAAATGCGCGGGTCAATCAAAACGGCACGAGCAATGCTAACCAGTTGCCGCTGCCCCTGACTCAGAGGCGCGCCCCGCTCTCCCAACTGGGTGGCATACCCTTTGGGCAGGGAGGTCACAAACTCATGGACGTTGGCCAATTGTGCGGCAGCTTCAATTTCGGCTTGGGTAGCAGTGGGATGGCCAAAGGCAATATTCTCAGCAACGGTACCTGTAAACAACAGGTTATCTTGCAGCACAATGCCGATTTGACGGCGCAGGCTAGCCTGGGTAACGCTACGGACATCCACTCCGTCAATTTTGACTGAGCCGCCCGACACATCATAGAAACGCAAAATCAGGTTAATAATGGTGCTTTTCCCGGCTCCGGTGGGGCCTACCAACGCAATCATTTGACCGGGCTGGGCGTGGAGATTAACCCGTTTGAGCACAAGCTGCTGAGGCGTGTAGCCAAATTCTACAGCTTCAAAACAAACATCACCCTGCATCGGCGGCATGGTGGTGGCATCAGGGGCATCCTCTAGTTCTGAGGGTTCGTCGAGCAGCAAAAAAATGCGATCTAATCCAGCCAGGGCAGACTGTGCCTGGGTGTAAAACTGGCTGAGAATTTGAATGGGGCGAAAGAACTGCTGCACATAGAGCAAAAAGGCAGTGACCACGCCGACCGTGGCCGCTCCAGTAACGGCCAGGTAGCCGCCGTAGGCCAGCACTCCGGCGGTGGCTAGCGTATTGAGAAAGTCAATCGACGGCAAGAAGGCGGCGGTAATGGCGACCGCCTGGACGTTGGCATCTCGATTGGCGGCGTTTAGCGCTTTGAACTCGTCGATGTTGAGCTGCACCCGGTTAAAGGCTTGGGCTTCTTTGACACTGCCAATGTCTTCTTCGAGTTTGGCAGACAGTTCACCAATAGTTTCTCGCGTTACCCGAAAGCGCGCCCGCGCCCAGCGAGCAAACAGTCCGGTGGTAAAAATCATCAGGGGCACCACCAGGTTGCTCAACAGCCCCAGTTGGAGGTTAATGCACAGCATGGCAATCACAATCCCTACCAGGCTGAACAGGTTGCCTAGCATTTGCGCCACCGTTTGACCGAAGGCCTGGTTGACGGTGCTGACATCGTTTAGCAGGCGACTCATCAAGTCTCCTGCTTCACTGCGATCGAAAAAGCTAACGGGCAGGCTCTGGATCTTGTCGAATACATCTTGGCGTAGCTGTCCCAAAATCCGCTGCATAATCGAGCCAACGCGCAAAATCTGCCCGCGAATTGCCCAGACACCAACGAAATACAGCACCGCCAGCAGCCCCAACAGCAGCATCAGCCCGTTCAAGTTACCCTGCTGAATTAAGTTATCGATCGACCAGCCAATGAAAAAAGGGCCGATCGCCTGGGTCGCCGCGCCGATCGTAATCAGGCTGAGGGCAACGGGCACTTCTTTGCGATAGGGGCGCACATATTGCAAAAAGCGTTGCAGGGTCGAGATCTGTTTATGGGGTTTTAGCTCAGATGCAACAACGGGACCAGTGCTTCTCATACGGGTGCCTTTTGTTTGACTTGCGATTCTAAAATGACGCTGTAGAGAGGGCTGTGGCGCATCAGCTCGTCGTGGGTGCCTTGGGCGACCAGTTGGCCTTTGTCCATCAGAAAAATGCGATCGGCGTTTTGCACGGTGCTAATTCGTTGAGCAATCACAAAGGAGGTGCAGGTTTTTTGATGCATTAACTGATCGAGGGCACCTTGAATTTGAGCAGCAGTTTTGGCATCGACGGCAGAGGTGCTGTCGTCGAGAATCAAAATGCTGTAGTTGGTCAGCAGAGTGCGGGCGATCGCAATTCGCTGTTTTTGGCCGCCCGATAGACCAACGCCGCGTTCGCCCACCAAGGTGTCGTAGCCGTTGGGCAGATCGGTGATGAACTCGTGCATTTGGGCAGCTTTGGCAGCGTCCATGACTTCATTTAATGACGCATTGGACTTGGCATAGGCAATATTTTCGCGCAGTGTACCGGAGAACAGCGTCGTTTCTTGAAACACGATGCCAATGTGCGATCGCAAACTGGCTAAAGTAAAATCGCGGACATCGCGCCCGTCGATTCGCACCGAACCCTGGGTGACATCGTAGAACCGGGGCAGCAAATTCATGATGGTGCTTTTGCCAGAGCCAGTCATGCCCAAAATGGCAATTAGCTCATTCGGTCGCGTTTCAAACGACACGTCTTTAAGGGCGTAGGTGGTAGAACCCGGATAGCGGAAAGACACGTTCTCAAAGGTAATTCTGCCGCCGCAGGTTTGAAACGGAACGGCGTGGGGGCGATCGCGAATTTCGATTTCGGCATCCACCACTTCGTACACCCGTTCTGCGGATGCAGCGGCCTGGGCGATCGCCGGAGCGGCAAAACCAATCAGCAAAATCGGCTGCAAAATCAGCAGTAGATAGGAGTTAAATGCCACCAGTTCCCCAATCGAAAACTGACCGTTAATCACCTCCGCACCGCCATAGCCCACCACCACCAGCGTCACCAAATTGCTCAGCAAAAAGATAAACGGAAAGGTGTTGCGAATGGCCAGAATGGTTTTCATGTTGGTGCGTACCAAAACCTGATTCATGCGGGTGTAGCGCTCTGTTTCGGTTCGCTCGCGCACAAACGCTTTCACCACCCGAATTCCCAGCAGGTTTTCTTGCAGCACGGCATTTAAATCCCCAAGCTGCTCTTGCACCTGGCGAAATAAGTCGCCATTGCGGTTGAGAAATCGCGCCAGCAGCCAGCCCGCCATCGGCACCACCGTCAGGGTAATCAGCGCCAGTTGCCAGTTCATGATCAGCAAAATCACCGCAATGCTAATCAGGGTGATAATAGCGCTGATTACCTGAATTAAGCTGGTGCTGAGAAAGGTGCGGATTTGTTCAATGTCGCTGGTAATGCGGGTCAGCAGTTGGGAGGTCTGCACCTGGTCGTGATAGCTAAAGCTGAGGTTTTGAATTTTGCTGAAAATGCGGTTACGCAAATCGTAGGCCACGCCCTGAGACGCAGCTTCTGCCCAAAAACTTTGCCCAAAGTTGAATAGACCACGGGCGATCGCAGCAGCCACCATCCAGGCGGCGCTAATCAGCACAATTCGCAGATTTTTGACAGTAATGCCTTGGTCAATGCCCCAGCGAAACAGTTGCGGGGTTACAGCATAGGCGGCGGTTAACAAGAGAGAACTGAGCAAGGCACCCAGCGCCAGCCAACGATAGGCCTTTAAGCTCTTCAGCACGCGCTGAAGCGATCGCATAGGTGACGTGTCCTGAAGGTCTATCGGCTGTACCAAGGGCGTTTACTCCGCTGCACTGGGGGAATGCGATTAGCATATAGCAATCTTGAGAATTAGACCTGCTGCCACTGGTAGACCTCAGCTTAAATCTGACCTGGATGCAAGACAGCGGTAGGGATGAAGCATTTGGATCAAAACGTAATAGCTGTGGCCGAAATCTCGGTACAAATGCTTCATCCATCATGGGTCACCCGGCAGCGGCAGGGATGAAGCATTTGGATCAAAACATAATAGCTGTGGCCGAAAACTCGGTACAAATGCTTCATCCTCCATGGGTTACCCGGCAGCGGCAGGGATGAAGCATTTGGATCAAAACGTAATAGCTGTGGCCGAAATCTCGGTACAAATGCTTCATCCATCATGGGTTACCCGACAGCGGTAGGGATGAAGCATTTGGATCAAAACGTAATAGCTGTGGCCGAAATCTCGGTACAAATGCTTCATCCATCATGGGTTACCCGGCAGCGGCAGGGATGAAGCATTTGGTTCAAAACGTAATAGCTTTGGCCGAAATCTCGGTACAAATGCTTCATCCATCATTGGTTACCCGACAGCGGCAGGGAAGGATCAAATTTACCAAGACAAAGGGCAATGGCCGAAAAAAAGGTTAAAAATCTTAATGCATACAAATCACACCACCCAGGTCTGGCCATACCCCTTCTTCTGGTTAAAATTGCTACACCCCTGCCGCTGTCGGGTAACCCATGATGGATGAAGCATTTGTACCGAGATTTCGGCCACAGCTATTACGTTTTGATCCAAATGCTTCATCCCTGCCGCT
>JBBQFG010000201.1:0-9592 GCA_038321765.1 Elainellales cyanobacterium | reverse complement strand
TTGCGATCGCTAGGGCATGGCTACCGAGTGGCGATTGTGCAGTTCATTAAAGGAGCCTGGGAGCCTGCCGAAAAAACGATGCTGGGGCATTGGACGCAAAGCAACCCGCCGCAGCTAGAATTTTATGCCATGGGTGAAGGCTTTACCTGGGACACCCAAGATCGGCAGCGGGATATTCAAAAAGCAGCAGAAGCCTGGGACAAGGCGCTACATCTCATTCAGAATCCCGACATTCGGCTGGTGCTGCTGGACGAGATAAATATTGCCATCAAACTCGGCTATCTGGCCGTAGAAACGGTGCTGGCAGGGCTAGAGCAAAAACCAGAAGAATCTCACATTATTTTGACCGGGCGCGGTGCCCCAACTGCCCTGATTGAACGCGCTGATTTGGTCACAGAAATGACGCTGGTCAAACATCCGTTTCGGGAACAAGGAATCAAAGCCCAAGCAGGCATTGAGTTCTAACCTGGCATAGTGTGCATTCCGTAGAGACGCGATTCATCGCGTCTTCACAGCACGTTACCTCATTTACGATTGGCTGTGGCGATCGCACATCCCGTAGAGACGCGATTCATCGCGTCTTCACAGCACGTTGCCTCATTTGCCGTTGACGTGGCGATCGCACATTCCGTAGAGATGCGATTCATCGCGTCTGCCCCATTTACGAATGACGTGGCGATCGCCCGTCACAGTTTATTTTTTGTAGCATAAGCTACTTTTTAAGGATTTTATGTTAATCTCAAAAAGTACGTCTCTAGCACAAAAATCAGCAAAGAAATGTTTTCTCCAAACAAAAACCGTCGTGAAACCTTGACACAAGCCTCGCAGACCCACAAAGAAAACCTGCGTAAAAACATTCAGCGTCGCATCGCAGCCGCCAGAGCCAGTGGTGATGAAAAATTGGTGCGTATCCTAGAAGCAGAAGCCAACTATATTGGTTAAGCGATGTTTCGTCTCCGCAAATCGTTTTGATCAGCATCTGTAGGGGATTGGTACTGCCAATCCCCTATGTTTTGGATTGCCAAACCCTGGTTAACTGACAAATCTCTTGAACATCTGCTGCACCGCCAGGAAATCAATTTCCTGGCTCATATCCAAAGTCCTCTAAAGAGGACTAAATCAGGGTCTGAGTCTATTTCAATAGACTTTCACCATTAGCCCAAAATTTATTTTAGGGCGGGTTGACACCGGAGCAATGAGACGTTCAGGGCTTTTGTCAGTCAATCAGTGCCAAACCTTACGCTTTGTCATCTAAGCTTTGCCATCTAGGCTTTGCCAATTCAGTTTGCCGGAGTGCATACTCGACTGTTCAGTTGCAATATCGTCGGGCAGTAGTGTCGTTAGAACTTCATCGGTTAAAGATGACAATACGGCTAAGCGATTGGCCTGTTTCTCAATCGTTTTCTCAAATAGGTTGCGAACTGTTCTGCCGTTGCCAAAGGTTCTATCTCGATTGACATACAAGTCTTCCAGGTACTTCCGCAGCTTTTCTTTGGCTTCAGCGGTCAGCTTAAAGTGACTTTTTTCACAGGTTTTTTCAAAGATTGCTAGTAGCTCTTCGGGTTTGAAATGGTCGAAATAAAAGTAGCGATTGAACCGAGATTTTAAACCGGGGTTCGCTTCAATGAAAACAGACATTTCATCGGTATAACCTGCCACAATAATCACAAGGCGATCGCGATAATCCTCCATTCGCTTCAACAAGATATCGATCGCTTCTTGGCCAAAATCTCGATTCGAATCTTGAGGGACGAGCGCGTAAGCCTCATCAATAAACAGCACACCATCCAGCGCAGAGTTGACCAAATCGTCTACTTTTTTAGCCGTTTGCCCCACGTATCCCGCGACCATGCCCGATCGGTCTGTTTCAATTAAATGTCCCTTCTTTAAAAAGCCCAACCCTTGAAAGATGCGGCTTGTCAGTCGGGCTACTGTAGTCTTCCCCGTACCCGGTGGGCCACAAAAGACACAGTGAAGCGAAACTTGAGTTTGGGCTAGTCCCCGTTCAGCCCGAATCTTTTGAACCTTTAGGAAATTAGCAAGCGTTTTTACCTCCTCTTTAATATTGTCCATTCCTACTAAATCGTTCAATTCTGCTAATGCTTGATCTAAAATTTTAGCCAGTTCTTCTGGACTTTTTTCTACCTTTGCTTCGGCGGGTGGTGTAGCGTTTGCTCCTGCTACGGTTGCCTGATTGGGTAGGGTGTTTTGATTGCTATTAGAGGGAACAACTGCTGATGTAGAAACTGCTGCTAAACCTTTTTCGTAGGTTTCGACTGGCTGATAAGTGTGTAGATGCTGCCAAATTTGTGACAGCGCCTCCATTTCCTGCATACTAATGACATCGTCGGCTTTGGCTACGACTTGAGAAAATTTATAGATACTATTGACAGCGTCACTTAAGTAATTTGTTCCTCTTTCTTCATCTAATTTTTTTAAGATTGAAGGAGAAATAAGCTGATCGACTTGAGGCTGTTTCTTAATTGAATCTAAGATGATTTGTAGGGTGGTTTTTTGATACTTAATTCGTTCTTCGTCAGAGAATTCCCACAGTTTCATTGCAACGTTTAGCTTTTCTTGATCTTGCTGAATCAGCGCATAGATCAACAGGTAGGCTAACAATTCTGCGGAGCCAATTTCTTTATTGCTGCGTCCACAAATTTGTACCACTTTGGCCAAATCGGTGAGTAGCACAATCGCAAGGCGAGGGTCTGCCTTTAGCAGTGGAGTGAGTGATTTGTATAAGTCGCTAACGTCTTGCCTGACCTGTCGAATGCTTACAAGTTGCCGAAAATCCACAGAAATCTCCTATGACAGTAAGAAAAATAAAATTTTGTAGCAGGTTTGAAGATATCTTAATCTGTTCAGGCGGGGATGTTCAGACAGATGGTAGGATTGCAGGAAAATGGCGATCGCATTCCGCCCAGGGTAGCGGTATTGAGGTAAGGATTTTCAGATGGGCGGGCTTCGCCCGCCCATCTGAAAATCCTTACAAGTTTAGGACTACCCCGCCCAGAAAGTAACAAGAAGGGTTATGAAAGATAAGCTGCTGAACTGGATTAATCTGGCGCTAATGGCGAACCTGTTTTTTGTGTTCTTTAGTTTTGGCTGGTTTGCGATCGCCCTTTTAGGACGCTCCTTTAACCTGCCGTTGGGGTTTGACCTGTGGTACAGCCTTTGGGAGCCGCTGTTTATGCCTGCTATCGGTATTTTGATGGCCGGGGCGCTAATTAGCGGCATTTCTGGCTGGGTTGCCAAAACGCTTCAGCAGCGTAGCGGTGCGTCGTGAGAAATGGGTTGATGATTGATTTTTTGGATTACACGCACAAAAATTAATTATCTACGGTTCGCCCCAGTTTCAGGCTTCTTTTAAAACGTCCTCTAATGCCTGCTTCACGGCTGGGTATTGATACTGAAACCCCGTTTCTTGCGTGTGTTTGGGTAGCACCTGCTGACCCGTCAGCACCACTTGCGCTGCGTCTCCTAAGAGCGCTTCTAGGGCAAAGGCGGGAACGGGCAGCCACGACGGTCGATTCATAACAGCGCCCATAACAGTGCAAAATTCAGCCATGCGGACGGGCTGGGGCGCTGTCGCATTGAAGGTACCCGTCATGCTGGAGTCGGTTATTGCTTTAAGAATCAGGCTTACTAGGTCATCGCGGTGAATCCAGGAAAACCACTGACGACCTGTGCCAATGGGGCCTCCAGCGAAGAGCTTAAAGGGCAGCACCATTTTGGCAACAGCGCCTCCCATTCCCAGTACAATTCCCGTACGCAAAATGACTAAACGGGTGCCGCTGTCGGTCACGTTTTGCGCTGCGGCCTCCCATTTTTGGCAGACCTGCGCCAAAAAGTCGTCTCCAGCCGGACTGGATTCATCAAAGGTGGCTGTCTCACTGCTGCCGTAGTAGCCGATCGCCGAGGAGCTAACCAATACCGACGGTTTGGGGTTCGCTTGGGCGATCGCCTCTACAATTTTGCGCGTTGCTGTTTCGCGGCTATCAATAATTTCTTGCTTTCGTTCGGGAGTCCAGCGCTCGTCGGCAATGCCAGCCCCGGCCAAATTCACCACGGCATCACAGGCGATCGCCCCCTGCCACTCACCCGACTCTAGCGGCGAATAGGCCACTACGGTCACATTGGGAAAGGCTGTCTTTGGAAACACCCGTTCTCCCCGCTCTAGACTCCGCGTTAACGCTACCACTTGGTGCCCTTCCGCTTGAAGCCGTTCTACTAGGCGAGTTCCCACAAACCCCGTTGCACCCGTCACTGCGACTTTCACGAACCCTCCAAGCCAGTTGCTATTGCATCTTCTTAATTCTAGGGTTTTCGGCACTCTAACCAGCACTCTAAATAAATCTCTCAGGACTTACGCACGTCACACGAAGAACCCAGAAGGCTGGTTGACTGACAAATCTCTTGAACACCTGCTGCACCGCCAGGAAATCAATTTCCTGGCTCATCGCGAAAGTCCTCTCAAGAGGACTAGATCAGGGTCTGAGTCTATTTCAATAGACTTTCACGATTAGCCCAAAATTTATTTTAGGGCGGGTTCACACCGGAGCAATGGGACTTTCAGGGCTTTGGTCAGTCAATTAGGCCAGAAGGTTGAATGACGTTGTGGGCGCAGACTTTTAGGGTTTTATGCTTAGTTACGCCCGCCTACTTAGCGGGCGATCGCTAAGGAGCGGGCGACTGGGTTAATGCTCGATGAGACGGGGCAGAGGTCGCCAACTGGGCAGAAATCTCGGCGTTGTAGAGCCGCAGGTAGTTCCAGTAGTTAGAGAACACCGACTCAACGTAGCCTTTGGTTTCGGGATAGGGAATTTGTTCGACAAATATATCTTCGTCGGTGAACCCAAACCGATCGATCCATCCCGCTACGGCGTTTGGCCCAGCATTGTAGCTGGCCACAGCAAAGAGGGAATTGTCGCTGTAAGTTTCGTGAGTGTAGTCCAAGTACCAAACGCCCATGCGAATGTTGTCGCTGGGATTTTCGACATTGTATGCCGTCAGCGGCACCTTGCTAGCAACCCAACTGGCGGTGTCAGGCATGAGCTGCATTAAGCCCTTGGCTCCAGCCGACGATTCAATTTTGGGTTCAAAGCGCGATTCTTGACGAATCAGTGCCGTTACCAGCATGGGGTTAATTTGCTGGGCTTGAGACCATTGCTGAATTGGCTGCGTGAACAGAAATGGAAATAGAGTTTTCCAATAGGCCGACTGTTGGCGCAGGGTTTTGTACTGTGCCCGGTCTTCTAGGTGGGTGCGGTTAGCCAGACTAGAAACCTGGTAAATGCCTTCTAAATTATCTCCAGCGCTCAGGCGGATCATGCCGTCCGTAAATTGTTCTGCAACGGTGGGCTGCATTCGGTTGGTGTACTCGACCTGCCACAGCGCCAACGCATCTTGCACTTGACCTAGCTGATATAGCTCTTTTAACGTGTCAGAACCAGCCAAGGGCAGGGGGCGATCGCCTGTCTCTTGCACCGTGGGAATTTTGCGGCGCACGGTAGTAAAGTCGCCCACGTCCCATCCCAACATCACCGCCGATCGCCAAGCATAGTACGACTCCGGATAGCGGCTCAGCACATACTCAAACGCCTGCGTGGCCTCCTGGGGCTTGTTTAACTGCTTCGCCCACTTGCCAATCCAGAAGGCGGCTTCGGGTGCGTAGGGGCTATCGGGGTTGTCTTGCGTAATTTGTTGTGCTAGCGCCCAGGCAGCCGCAATATCTTGGGCAGCAAACTTTTGCTCGGCCATTGACCAGCGCAGCTCTGCCGCTGCATCAGACTGGCTGTGTTGCTCTAGCAAGGTTTTTTGGGTTTGGGCAGCAGCTACGGGACTGTTTAGCTCTTTTTCTAGCAGCGCCAGTTTGGTTTGCAGGGCTTCCCCAGCCCGGTCAGGATAATAGCGAATCGCCTGATCCAGATAGGGAATTTTCTCTTCGGGGGTGGCGGCTAGTTGCGCCAGTCGGGTCAGCGCCAGTCCGGCTTCGGGAGTATTGGGAAAATCTTGAACCGTTTGTCGATAGGCGGGGATAGCGTCGGTACTGCGACTGTCCAGATGGGCACCGCGACCGATCCGGTACGTGGTAAGGGCAGTACGGGGGGCATTGACATAGGCACGGCTGGCGCTGCCGTAGCGACCCTGCTCCCAGTAGTTAAAGGCGATCGCTTCCCAGTCGGCGGGTTCTATGTCAGCGGCATAGGTTTGCACCAAGCGATCGAGCCAGGGCTTGTGGGCGGGAATCGGTTGCCCGTATCGCGCCAGTTGTAGCAAGAGCTGAGGCTGGTTAGGATTTTCTTGCAGCAGCGTTTTGGCAATTTCGATCGAGCGCGGCTGAGCCGGAAATTGGGCGATCGCCTGCTGCCAATATTGGCGATCGGTTTGACCCAGCACATACAGCGCCTCTGCTGTGACTGGCTCTTTGGGAAACTGCTGCAAAAGCTCTTGCCATGTGGCTTTTGCCTTTTCTGGATCGGCTGGTGCGCTACCGCCACTGGCTGCATACGCCCGTGCCCGCTGCATTAGCACATACGCTCCCAAGCGAGGGTAGTCTTGCTCTAAGTTTTCTAGCAGCGGCAAGGCGGCACTGCCATTCCCCTGCTGAATTAAATCTGCTGCCAACAGGTACCGTGCCTGAAATTGGTCAACGGATTTTTTGCCCTGAGCCAACACCTGAAGGGCAGCCGCACGTTCTTGAGGCGATCGCACCACCAACGGTAAAACCGCTGAGGATTTAGACTGCAATGGTTGCAATCCTGCTTCAGCCTGCTGCGAACCCGGTTGCAGTCGCCCAGCCCAATCGGGCATAAACCCCGACAGCTTTGCCGCCGACACCAGCGCTCCTAGCACGAGCGCTGTCAGCCCCGCGCCAGCGATTAGCACAATCTTTGTTCTGCGTTGCTTTAACATTCGCTAAGTTTGCCGCATTCTAATGTCTAAGTTTTTGAGACGTGCGCTTTGGGCATGTCTCAAAATGGCACGTCTCAAAAGCATCTAACGGTGAGTTGTATGGCGACAGATAATTTTGAACTTCTATCGACCATCTCCATTCCGTTTTTACCCAAGCATTACTTAGCCTGTGGCGCTCAACGATTCAGTCCTAACTAGCTAAAGCAGGTATCTTCAGGGGAACAAGGGCTTTATGCAACACGCTGGGTTTTGCACTTAGGTACACCTCTCGGTGATTGCTCTCGTTATATCCGACCACAACTGCGCCTACAGTTGTACCAATTTCTGGATACATTGCTTCACTCATTTCTCCTTCATCTAAAAAGTCAGGGATTTTGATCAACCCTTTGACTGAAGATTCATCTGTATTTAAATCATCTATTTCTACAAAAACTCCGAAGGGCGCATGAAACTCAACGTTGCCTTGCACAAACCAACCTAGCTTGTACTTAGATTTGATTTGCTCCCAATTTGCACTATCCATGATGTTCACTGCGGCTTAAGGACTCGTGGAAATTGATTGAGAATAGGAAACAAACTCTGAGGAACGACCACCTCAAACCGCTCGCAATCGTTCTTTTCATCATAGCGATACTCAAGCGGCTTGAAATCTTTTTCGTAGCTTGCCTGATCAATCGCCACCTCAAGAATCCCCTCTTTGTAGCTCTGGTTGAACTCCTCGGCAATACTTCTGTCGTTGGGTCCGGCAAAGTAGCACCTCCCGTCGAAGTGGGGAGGATTGTAGGGAAAATCGACGGGTTGAAACCCCTGCTCTAATAACGTTTGGCCTTTACTTGGTTGAGGAGCTTTGTAAATTGTGACGGGTTGGCTGGATGGGGTATTGACCAGGCGGCATGAGTTGACATCTTGGCTGAGACAAACAGCAGTATCATAAGCCCCTAGCATCGCGTTTGGAGCCACTTGAACGGAGACACGCGGGGGTTACCGATAGTTTGTCCCGTTCTCCCATGCGATCGCCATTCAACTTTCTGCTGTCTCCTGACGTTCAACTTTCTGCCGTCTCCTGAGCGGAAATTACGCAATACTGGGAAGGGACATTGAGATTCTGGCTAGGTACTGCAAAATGGAGCTTCGAGGAAGCGCGACACCCCTGTTGTCTTGGTCGGGGGATTGTTTGGTGGTTGGACTGTTTGAAGATGGTGTAGAGCTGACAGGCGATCTGGCGGCGCTAGATCAAGCCGTGGCAGGCACACTGCAAGAACTGATCGAGGAAGCTGAATTTAAGGGCAAGGCTGACAGCAGTGCCGTTGCACGGGTGGGTGCAAACAACTCGGTGCGGAAAATTGCCGTGGTTGGTTTAGGCAAGGCCGATGCTCTCACGGTTGATGGGTTGCGCCGAGCCGCAGGAGTGGCCGTCCGGCTTGCCAAACGAGAAAAGGTGAAGACCCTGGGGATGAGTTTTCCCGTTTGGCACGATGATGCAGCGACCAGCGCTCAGGCGATCGCCGAAGGAATTGAGCTAACCCTCCATCAAGACAACCGCTTCAAGTCTGACCCAGATCCTAAACCGCTACTCTTGCAATCCATTGAGCTGTTGGGCTTTGCAGGGCAAGAGGCTGCCCTCACCCGCGCTCGCCAGATTTCTCTGGGGGTAACGCTGGCGCGTGAATTGGTGAGTGCTCCTGCTAACGTCGTCACGCCCATTACGATGGCCGAAACGGCAGAGGCGATCGCCCATGAGTACGGTCTAGAGCTAGAAATTTTGGAACAGGCCGAGTGTGAAAAGCTAGGCATGGGCGCATTCTTGGGCGTTGCTCAAGCCTCTCCTCTTCCCCCCAAGTTTATTCACCTGACCTACCGCCCAGCCGGGACACCGCGCAAGAAAGTGGCGATCGTGGGCAAAGGGCTAACCTTCGACAGCGGCGGACTCAACATCAAAGGCTCAGGCAGCGGCATTGAGATGATGAAAACCGACATGGGCGGCGCGGCAGCGACCCTGGGTGCAGCCAAGGCGATCGGCCAGCTTAAGCCCGATGTGGAAGTTCACTTTATCAGCGCCGTTACCGAGAACATGATTAGCGGTCACGCCATGCGCCCCGGCGACATTCTCACGGCATCGAACGGCAAAACGATTGAAATCAACAATACAGACGCTGAAGGTCGGCTGACTCTGGCCGATGCGCTGGTGTTTGCTGAAAAGCTGGAGGTAGATGCGATCGTAGACCTGGCTACCCTGACCGGAGCCTGTGTTGTTGCGCTGGGTGACGACATCGCCGGACTTTGGAGCACCGACGATGCGCTAGCCACCCAGCTACTAACCGCTAGCATTCCGGCTGGCGAAAAATACTGGCAGATGCCCCTTGAAGAAAAATACTTTGACGGTCTCAAATCTGTAGTGGCCGATATGAAAAACACGGGGCCTCGCGTGGGGGGAGCCATTACTGCTGCTCTCTTCCTCAAACAGTTTGTCAAAGAAACCCCCTGGGCACATCTTGACGTAGCCGGAACCGTCTGGACAGACAAAGATAGCGGTTACAACAACGCCGGAGGGACAGGCTTTGCGGTTCGCACGCTGGTGAACTGGGTGCTGGCTTAACCGCTTCAGAGACGGTGGGTTAGGCGGAGAGTGGGCGCATTCGCTAGCCGCTTAGCCCAGTGCTGCTTCAGAAACAGG
>JBBQFG010000200.1:0-9765 GCA_038321765.1 Elainellales cyanobacterium | reverse complement strand
AGACGAACATCGGCAAGCGGCAGAAGCTGCGTTCACAGCAGCGAAATCCGGCGAAATCGGCAAATTTCAGGGCTTTTGTGCGACCGTCAACGGCAAACCCAAATGGTGGGATGTGGTGGTCACGCCAATTCGGGATGGTGCGGGACAAGTCATCCAGGTTTTATCAACTGCGCGGGATGTCACAGAGCGGAAACGCACCGAAGAAGAGTTGCGGCAAAAGAATGCCATTTTGGATGTGATCAATGAGTCCGCCCCCACACCAATTTTTGTCAAAAATCGGCAAGGACAGATTATTTATGCCAATCCAGCTACCCTTGCCGCCCTGGGCAAAACGGCTGCTGAGGTGATTGGTCGTTACGATAGCGACCTCTATCCATCGCCTGAAGATGCTGTGCGGGTGATGGAAAATGATCGGCGGATTATGGCATCGGGTCAAATGGAAGTGGTAGAAGAATCTCCCGATGGAATTCGCATCTTTTTGGGGATGAAAGCACCCTACTACAACGAAGCTGGAGAGGTGATCGGGCTGATTGGGATCTCGAATGATATTACCGATCGGGTTCAACTTGAACGCGATCGTGAGCGTATCCTACAACAGAAACAAGCGGCATTAGCAGAATCAGAACGAGTCAACCGCATCAAAGACGAGTTTCTAGCTGTGCTCTCTCACGAATTGCGATCGCCCCTCAACCCGATCTTGGGCTGGACAAAACTGCTGCAAACTTGCAAACTTGATGAAACCAAAACCATCGCAGCGTTGGGGACGATCGAACGGAATGCCAAAGCGCAATGTCAACTGATCGATGACCTGCTCGACATGGCTCGCGTGTTGCGCGGCAAACTCACGCTCAATGTGGCACCCGTCAATCTGCTGCGGGCGATTGAGGCGGCAATCGACACGGTGCAGACTGCTGCGATCGCCAAGTCCATTCAAATTCATTCGATGCTCTCTGATGTCAGACAAGTAGCAGGAGATGCCGTTCGGCTTCAGCAGATCGTCTGGAACTTGCTGACCAACGCGGTCAAGTTCACGCCCAGCAGCGGACGCATCGACATTCGGCTAGAGCAAATCGACAACCAGGCACAGATCACCATCACAGACACGGGCAAAGGCATCAGTCCAGACTTCCTGCCCCACATCTTTGAGTCGTTCTGCCAGGAAGACGCTTCTGTGACTCGCCACCACGGTGGGCTAGGGTTAGGCATGGCGATTGTCTATCAACTGGTCGAAGCCCACGGCGGCACCGTCACCGCTGACAGTCTTGGGGAAGGCAAAGGAGCGACATTTACCATCAGGTTGCCTCTCCTCAGCGTCAACTCAGAGGAAAGTCGATCTAACCCATTGCGAGAGCAAAACCTGGATCTAACCGGCGTCCGGGTGCTGATCATTGACGACGAGCTAGATAGCCGCGAACTCCTTTCGGCGATGATGGCTCAAGCTGGAGCCGATGCAATGACCGTTGCCTCTGCCGCTGAATTTCTCACCGCCCTGGAGTCATTTCAGCCCGATGTTTTAGTGAGTGATATTGGAATGCCAGAGATCGATGGCTACACATTGCTCAAGCAGGTGCGGTATTTGTCACCAGAGCAGGGAGGGCAGGTTCCGGCGATCGCTCTAACTGCCTACGCTGGCGAGATCGATCAGCAACAAGCGATCGCAGCGGGCTTCCAGAAACACATTGCCAAGCCCATCGAACCCGATCAATTGGTAGTGGCGATCGTTAGTTTACTGAGCAGGCGATCGCTGTCTTCACTTATAAAAGACTCTCAGACAGCCTAACTCTAAAGGCTGACGAACCAGATCTCAACTACTGCCTCCACCGAAAACTCTAGCAGCCCAACGGTGAAGTTGTACGGCGGCAGACTGAACTTAAACGAAGCGCGAAGACTTTACTCGTCCACTCCAACCGAATTGTTAGCTGGCTGGCGCTGGGCTATTTGCATCAATAAGCGCAACGCTTCATTCACCGCATCTTCACTTGGAAATGCCTGAGCCACATCAGGATCTAAAAGAACAAGATTGGTTCCTGCTCGATAACGCTCCACATACTTCCCCCTAACTCCTCCCACTAACTGGGAAAAATCGTACTCAGGTCGTAACTCGTCATCCATTTCATTGTCAGTGTCCCTCTTCATAAAATCTCCGCTCCTGACGGGTAGCTTTTCGGGCGCTAATGATACGTATAGCTGTCGCCACAAAGGTTAGGACACTGGGATCAAAGGGGGTGTGGGGGGTTTGCCCCCAGCCAGGGGTTCCACCCCTGCACCCCGTCCTAACCAATCCGTCTATGGCTATACTTTGTTTTCTCGGTCAGTGTGAGAGACGATCAGAAGCTGTCCAAACCTGGATACACCAATGATAACGTGGCGGCTCTCGCCAACTGAATGATCTGGATCTGGAAACGTGATTGACAGCAAATCGTTAAAAACAGTAGCAGCTTCCTCGAAAGAAACATCATGTTTTTCGTAGTTTGACTCCGCTTTATCTGGGTTCCATTCAAATTTCATCCAAAACTACTCACTGCCAACCACCCTCGAAGTCTAGCAGCTCATCCCTTTTCAGTCAGCTTCAGGGCAAGCTTCTTCTTTACGCAAGACTTTAACAAAACATCCTGAAGCACGATCGAACAGAACATCAAATTCACTATTTGGCATTCTCAGATCAATTGGAACCACTTGAGTAGGGAGTTCTTTCTTGATCTCCACCGTCTGCTAATCCAATACCAGCACAAAGAATTATCGTAATCTCTCCGCCCCGTAAACAACCCAGAATTCTCGCTGGATAACGCCAGTATTTAGACATTTTCAGCAGCAAACAAATACATAAGCTACAGAATAACCATTGACACTAACAAACAGCTTCTAAACTACTGCCATAACCCGCAAGCGAAGCCAGCTAACGTTCCCAATCACCCGCCGCAGATGTCCTCAAACGCTCAACAGATAACCTTCCGGCGGTCGGTGTACATTGGGGTTGTTATGCGGCGGCATATGCCTTTACCGAAACCATATGACTTGACCCTTTACCTTACTGTCCTTAACGGAGTAGATTAGAGTTGAAATATGAAAGGAACAGCACTTTAGAACGCGTGTACTGTAGGTGGCTAAATGTCTGGGTTAGAGGATAAGCAACATCATCCTGATACAGTCCATTGGCAGGCTGAGAGTTTTAGGTTGACAGCCTTCCTCAGTCCATCTGCTCAAATTGTAGAGCAGGATTGGTGGAAAAAGCTAACTGGGGAATTGCCAGACCGTAAGACCTCGGAACCAAAAACAGGTATTCAGCAAGAAGAAGGTAGATTCAAAGATGACAAGATAGATGGACAACTAGTTCTAACAATCCATCCGACTCGAATAGATTGGCAATTAGTTCCAATTCTAGATGCTCCTGATTCAGGGTTTTCTACAATAGGCATGTTTGCAGAATCAGTAGATTTATTTCTTAAGTTAATGCTTCGTTGGCTAGAAACTGCGCCATCAATTCAACGCTTGGCTTTTGGGGCAATTTTAAGCAAACCTGTTAACAGTTCAAAAGAAGGCTATGAGTTCGTTTCTTCTTATCTTCCATTCAATTTAGATGAAGACTCATCTGACTTCTTGTACCAAATTAATCGACCTAGAAAATCTACTTTTAACGAAGCTTCTGACTTATCAATTAATCGCTTGTCTAAATGGAGTGTCAGTCTTTTGACGAGTTTCGCCTTTGATCCAACTACGCTTGCGCAGTATATTACAAAGCCACCTCAGTTCTCTGTTCGGCTTGAATTAGATATAAACACTACGCCCACTTTGGCAGGAGAGTTAAGCGCTGAAGAATTACCTCAAATCTTTCAAGAATTGGTTGAACTTGGTAAGGAGATAGCAAGTAAGGGAGATATTAAATGAACATAACGGAAAAACATGCTCAGCCAATCAAAAGCTCTACATCCGATACAAGTTATACATATAAATTAAGGCAGATTGACGAAGCATCTTCTGGCCTAAATCACCAGAGTCAGGCGTTTCGAGCAGTTTATCAATCCCTTACGGCAAGTACTCAACCCATAAAAACTTTAAGACCTTCTCATGAGCAAAAACCTATCGGAGCATCAACTGAGTTTTATGAACCTTCGGAGGCTCTTTACTCAAAAATTGAAACTGTTTTTTGGACAGCAAAAGGAGAATTTTTTGAGGATGGTATGGAAAGTACATTTTCACACCAACTTAATTCTTCTATTAAAAGATATGGCAACGATGCATTAGAGGTAATAACTTGTCTGCTTGTGTATGACAGGGTTGAACCAGAAGTTGCTAGCGAAGCCTTACGGTGGTTGGGGCGTATTGATCATGCAGAGTCTTACGAATACCGACGTTGGTTACTTGAACGAAGTCTCAGTTTACCCTCAACTCGTGTTAGAGACGGAGCAATTTTGGGTCTTGCTTCTATGGATGATAAACATGCTATACCTTACCTAAAATTTGCTATAGAAAAGGAGCGGTGTTCTGAGCTTAAAGCAGATATGAAGTCAGTTCTGGAGCAGTTGGAGAGCTGAATCAGTGCCGCTATTTTTGAGGAAAATCCGGAAGAGCAAATGGTACAAGAACGATTCTGTACCGTGGATTGGAAAGGAAGAGATTCAAGCCGATGCTTTAGGAGATCTTGTTACAAGCAGCAACACTCTTTCGGTATGGCTAGTAGAGGACGACAAGTCAAATTTGGAGCAAGTTATAGTTGCTCTTGCCTCAAGCTGTGACAATGTTTCAAACTTCGATTACGTACTTCTTAACGTTGATTTACTGTTGAATGTTGACATCAAAATTGAGCCCAAGGAAGGATTAACACCGTACTCAAGAGCTAATCAATGGCATCGAGATCTTGTCGAGCTCACGACTAATAAGCTTTTCAAACTAGCAGAAGCTATATTTGCATGTTCAGATAAAAATCGAATTGCAGAAAAGAAAGTGCTTAATTTGATCAAAGATGCTGTACAAAATGGGCAGATTGACACAACTAAATTGAGTACAGGCATCACAATAAGAGTACAGGCATCACAATAAAGTTACGCTGATTCTCAAGATTCATGGAAATAATTGCTCCATCAACCCCGCGCTAACTCGACTTTAGACATCAACAGAGAAAATCTCGGCTGTTGCCAAACCGAGGACTGAGCCGTATAACGTTCCCAATCACCCGCCGCAAAACCTTTTCGGCTTCAACAGATAACCTTGATGTGGTCGGATGCAAGCGGGTTGTTAGATAGCTTCACGAATATGCTGCCGGACAGAGATTTGCATCACAAACTCCGTTCCTGCTTCGGGTGTCGAAAAACACTCTAACTTACCACTGTGTTTTTCAGTAATAATCTGATGGCTAATCGACATCCCCATACCTGTGCCCTTCCCGGCAGGTTTCGTGGTGAAAAATGGGTCAAAAATTTGTTGTTTGATGTGTTCAGGCATCCCTAACCCGTTGTCTGCGATCGCAATTTGCACTGACTCTGCTCCCACTCGTGAAGTCCGAATTCTGATACAACTTGGATTCTCTTTCACGTCCTGGTACGTTCGTTTTGCGTTGACTTCCTCTAGGGCATCAATCGCATTTGCCAAAATATTCATGAATGCTTGATTGATTTGTCCTGCATAGCATTCAACTAAAGGTAATTCGCCATAGTCTCGGATCACAATGATTTCGGGGCATTCAGGTTTTGCTTTCAAACGATGTTGCAAAATTAATAGGGTACTGTCAATTCCTTCATGAATGTCAACAGCTTTAAACTCAGCTTCGTCTAGACGTGAGAAATTTCGTAGCGATAAAACAATCTCTCGAATCCTGTTTGTACCGATTCTCATTGAACTCAGCAGCTTCGGTAAATCTTCCTGCAAAAATTCTAGTTCGATCGTTTCAGCTTCTTCCACAATTTCAGCGACGGGCTGAGGATAGTACTTTTCATAAAGTTGAACAAAATTCAGCAGATTGTCTGCATACTCTTGAACGTGAACAAGATTGCCGTGAATGAAATTGACTGGGTTGTTGATCTCATGCGCGACTCCAGCCACTAATTGACCCAGACTCGACATTTTTTCACTTTGAATCATTTGCACTTGGGTCTGATGAAGTTGATTAATCAGAGCTTGCAAACGGTGATTTTGGTCATTGAGTTCTCCCGTTCGTTCTTGAACTCGTTGTTCCAATGTCTCGTTTTGTGTAGCAAGTTGCAGGTTGGCAGTTTGCTGCTGCTCTAGCAGGTGCTGAACAGAATCAATCAGTTGATTGAAGACAGTGGCAAGTACGCCGATTTCGTCTTGAGTCGTGATGTCTGCTCGTATATCAAATTTTGACTCCTGTGTAGATCTTCGAGCAACTTGTGTCAGATATTGTATTGGCTGTGAAATGGCGCGACTGGTTAATACAGCCAAAATTGTTGCGATAAAGATCGACAATCCGATGCTTCCCCACACAATTTTTTTACTAATTTCATCAGCTTGATTGGAAAGTTCTTCCGACCTATGAAATTCAGCATAGGATTCTTCAATTAACCCTACTAAATCGTCGGATATTCCATCGAAGCTGAGTGCCAGCTCACTATTAGTGAATGTTAGAAACGATTTCTGCGATCGTTCAATCTCTATCGGAGATATCTGCTGCGCCTGACGCACTTGCTTGACCAGGCGATCGACCTCTTTTAAATAGGAGTCTGGGATCGCCTGATACTTCTGCATAAATGCGGGGATTTCCTCATGATGTACAGGATCTATCCAAGTCGGCTGATTTTCCAGAAATGCCTTCAACTTTTGCCATGTTCCTCTGATTTCAGCTTGATGTTTTAAGATGTGAGCGTATTCTGCTTCAAATTGGTTTGGAAACTGTGATAAGGGGATTAATTGCTGCTGATGAGTACGGATTTGCAAAACCTCAGCCTGCAATTGATGCAACAGTTCGACTTCATCACGAGTATGCTCCTCTTGCTTGGAAGCCTGTTGTTGATAGTAGCTGCCAACGCTAAACCCAATGAGGATTCCTGCAACGGCTACCCCTAGAGTCAATCCGTATCCCAAACCAATTTTTTTGCCCACATTGATTTTGAAAAGCCAGTTGAAGGCTGCTTTTGGCATAACGGTAGAGTTTAGGTTGACGAAGAGAACGCTTTTGACTCTAAAGTACCCATTGTCTTTTGCTATCTAACGGTCGTGTTGAGCAGTTGCTAGAGAGCTTTGCAACTCAATCAATCAGACAGATTCGTTCCGCTGCAACCGAATTGTTAGACCGCGCCTTACCAGTAACCTTGCTCTACTTCAACGCCTCAATTGTGACAGTACCACCCTCAATCGCCTCAATCTGAAGCTTAAAACCACATAGCAAACCCATTCCCACTAACGGATCTGCGTCGGAAGCCGCTACATCGACAGTTTGGTTCTGTCCATCCCAGATCACAGTCGCTTTATATATTTCAAAAATGACTTCGCTCCCATCGCCTAAAGTACCAACATCGCGGTAATGCCAAGGCAAGCCAAGATCGGTGATGATGGAAAGTGGTAAAGACAAAAAGCTGGTAAATCCTGTATCAATAACCGCCTCGACAGTTATTTTGGGCGAACCAATACGACCCACTGCAACTTTGATAATCGCCTCACAATTATTATTGACCGTACCGAACATCATACGGTCTTTTTCAGACTGCGGCTGCCGAAACGGAAGACCGCCCGATGTCCAATCCGAATCACCCAGGGTTGTGCATCGGGTTCACGTTCATAAAGTCGATCGACTGCCACCATCGGCGTATCAGCTACTTCAAAAGCACCTGTTTCAATATCGATCGCTACAATTTTGCCATGATTGCCTTCCTCGACTTGAGGACGCACCTGAGTCTCATAGATCTCATCACCACGGCGAGCAAACTCTTCTTTGCTGTAGCGAGGTTGTCGAACTGTCATAGATTTGACCTCGTTTCAACGATCGCCCTTTCATTTTAATTTAAACGATCGCACCCATAGTCACAGTCACAAGTGTGATCGTGCTCTTTGCCAGTGCCAGAAAAGAAGAGCAATGCTGGGTTTCCTATCGTCAACCCAACCTACAAGATCAGCGATCGCACCAGAGATTCGTTCGCACCCTACAAGACGGCGATCGCACTGTGAAAACCTGAAAGAGAGAAATCCTTAAACCTTGCTGGTTGAAGAACGAGATTTCAGCAAATTAGCAATGTTTTTTTAATAAAGCCTACGGCTCCTAAGTATCTTTAGAGAAGAATAAGTAAGGGATGAACTTTTCAAGAGGAGCCATCAAAGCATGAGATTAATTGCGGTTACTGTTAGTGCAGCAGTGTTTCTAATATCACTGCCCGTTCAAGCAATGTCCGTTACTCGTGATGGAATCTGCTACCGCTTTAGAGGGGCAGTGCAGGAACGCCGCGAGGTTTGCAGAGTTCAGGAATTCGATACTTCCACTGAGCTTACTTGGGCGGATGGCACCAAAACCAATATCAATTGGGTCTTCGGGTTGTCTGAACAACCAGCAATAGATGGAGTTCCTGTAACGCGATACGGGCGGAATCCCGACACTTTGCGGATTCTCGAAGATCCAATCGATGAAGATTCTGTTCTTTGCTTGCAAGCATTAGAATCTAACGTTTCAGTCTGCTGGTTCTAGCTGTTTGGTAAGGATATTTACTATCCTTTGAGGATTCTAAATACGCTTACATAAGGTGCCACTATGGACTACTTGCTGCACAATCAAGGCGATCGCACTCCTACAAACAAGGCTCAAGCTACCACATCTCTAGGGCCAACTTAATTCGACAACGCCGTGCGGAAGCGGTCTAACTTGTTATTAGACGGTAAGTTTCCGCATATTATCCCAAATTGGGTGGATAGGCCGAAAGTTTCTGCATATCACCCTAAATCAGATGAATCGGAGGAATGTTTCTCCTTATAGCCATAGTCATAAAGCTTAGGACATGCCAGCGTCATTCCCGCGCAGGCGGGAATCCATCTGCTCGATAGGTGCGGGGGTGGATTCCCGCCTGCGCGGGAATAACAGGGAGGCGTCCTATTGATCATGGCTACCGCTATACTATGGCGCTCGCCCATCTCAGTCCTTTTCACCCAATATTTTTGACACAATTTGCCGATTTGGGTCTTGACGATGTGACATCTATGCCCGTATTGTGTCTGGTTAAGGTTGTTGAACGATTCTGTAGTCGAGCAACCTCAATTCGCTCCAAAAATCTAGCACCGCCCAGTGTTGTTACTAGCAACATTGAGCGGCTAACCCCCAAACTGAGTATGCAGTCTGGCGGCTAACTGGGAATTTTAGCATTCTCTCTAGCCACCCTGCTTTGTAAATGCGCGGGGTGGCTAGCTTTTTGGGGTTTCCCTCTTACCGCTTATGCAGGAGAACCCCCGATGATTGAGATGTTTGTTTCAAGTGCGCGCAGTTTTTTGACGGGTAGTGAGGGTGAGATTCTCCCGCAGCCGTTAGTTTTGCCGCTTTACGTGACCCCGCTGGCACCCGAACAAGAGCAACTGCGAATTGTGCTGATTAGCAGCCCTGGCTGGGTGCGCGAAACGATTCACGATCTGCATCGCCGCAGTTTTGCCAATGCCAACGATTGGAGCAGTTTGCAGCCCGGTGCTAACCCTGGTGAGGTGGTGAGCATTTTGACTCGACGGCGATCGCGTCTCTAGTTGCGCGTCTGCACGAGCTTGGCATTGGGTAGAAGGCGATCGCTATCACCAGGGATGCGATCGCCCTCTATGATCGCCCGGTTACAGAGAGTCCACCGACAA
>JBBQFG010000199.1:0-9843 GCA_038321765.1 Elainellales cyanobacterium | reverse complement strand
AGTTTTAGCCCTCACCCCCAGCCCCTCTCCCAAAGGGCGAGGGGAGCCGGAAAAGCTTTCAAAGTCCCTCTCTCCAGGGAGAGGGCTTAAAGCCTTCGGCATATATGAAAAGGGTGAGGGAAAACTCTGGGTTTCAAGTTAGACGAGGTCTATTAGAGCACTGTCTTCAATTGTTACACTAATTATTGTGGTGACTTTGGTGGGTAATTTTAGAAAGGGCTGAATGGTTCCAACCAAAAGGGTTAGGGGTTAGGCCAATAAAAGCCCTGCGCCTATGCGTGCCTTATCTGCAAGACGTTCAGAGCCAGCGGGCCAAATGGGTATAGCCCCAACAAACCCTCCGAGTCCTGCTTGCAGCGCTGGATTCGAAGGGTTTATTAGGGGGGCATTTGGATTTATAAGTAAAAGGTGCCCTGAACTAATCGCCACCCACACTAATGTTGCTTCCGCCTGTCTCTGCTCCGGCTAGATTGATTCCTGTTAGGACAGCTCCAGCCGTTTCTGCTTGGTACACTGTAGCGTCCGCAAAGTTAGCGCTGGTGAGATTAGCGTTAGTGAAACTAGCGTTGGTAGCGAACGCATTTGTTAAGTTGGCTCCGGTCAAGTTTGCGCCAGTTAAGTCTGCTCCCTCTAAATTGGCGTTGGTTAGGTTTGCCCCAGTCAAATCCGCCGCCCGTAAATCTACCCCAATCAAATGTTGCCCGCTCAGGTCGGCTCCGCGTAGGTCACATCCAGCACAGACACGACTCTCTAATAATTGAGCTACATGAGCTGGATTGTCTGCTTGTGCGGGGAACACCGCAAAGAGTGGTGCAATCAATGCAACAGCAGCTAAAAACTTAGTTCTAGATTTCATGATCTACCTCCGGTTGTGGCGGTGAGGACGGCAAAGGTATACCTCAGCCAATACTATAAGTGTGACATGTTGACAGGTTCTAAGCTTCATGCTTTTGAATGAGTTGCTGGTCAATCGCTCTGAATCCAGCGGTAGATACTTAAACTACAATTTGGAGAACTTGAATTTCGGAAATTCTGGAAAATTTTGGAAACTTCAACCTGCTTGCTTCTAAGTGGGCTGAATCGAGGCGGGCTAAATCGAGAACGTTCGTAAAGTAAAGACTACAATCAGTTAATGCTCTCCGTTTGTGGTTTTGCGATTCCCCCATTCCATGCTTAGTGACCTGCTTCCATTCCCGCTCCACATTGATCCAACTACTGTAGCTGGGGTTGGGCTTTGGGCACTCGCGCTGTACTTAGGCTTCTCACCCCTTAGCGATTGGGTGATCGATCAGTTAACCCGCTGGTTCAACTTTGCTGAGCGATCGCTCTACACCTCGCAAGCAGAATTTGACCGCACAAAAGCAGCGCGCGAATCCCAAAATGCATTTTATGCCTCTCTTTTCAGCGTGATTCCTTTTGCCATTGTCGGCGGAGTCTTAAACTACCTCACCGACATTAGCTTGGGGCGCAGTTGGGCCATCAGCGTAGGCATCTTAGCGGCGATCGGGGCGGGTGTGTATGAATTGGGGCGGCGTGATGGACAAGACGCAGATGAGGAGGGATAAGAGGTTTTAGTTAAGAGGTTTTTGTCTGATTGACTGACAAAAGCCCTGAAAGTCTCATTGCTCCGGTGTCAACCCGCCCTAAAATAAATTTTGGGCTAATGGTGAAAGTCTATTGAAATAGACTCAGACCCTGATTCAGTCCTCTTTAGAGGACTTTAGCGATGAGCCAGGAAATTGATTTCCTGGCGGTGCAGCAGGTGTTCAAGAGATTTGTCAGTCAACCAGGGTTTTTATACAGTGTGCGGAGTGCCGCTGACAAAAAAACGGAACCCGATTTAGAACACTACCTCTCGTGAGATCTCCTCTACTTGCTAAGATTGCTACGGCGCAGTCCTAATCTAAACCCCTTACTTCAAAACTATTTTTTCTATGAGCATCACCGAACGTCGTCCTCTATTGGATTTTGAAAAACCGCTTGCAGAGTTGGAAGCGCGTATTACTCAAATCCGTGAGCTGGCAGAGGAGAGTGAGGTGGATGTGTCGGAGCAAATTCATGATTTGGAAGATCGGGCAAATCAGCTACGGTACGAAATTTTTCACAACTTAACCCCGTTGCAGCGATTGCAGGTAGCGCGCCATCCGCGTCGTCCTAGTACACTCGATTACATTCAGGCGATGACAGATGAATGGATTGAACTGCATGGCGATCGCATGACGGGTACCGATGATCTGGCCTTAGTAGGCGGGGTAGCCCGGTTAGATGGTCAACCTGTTGTAATGTTGGGTAGTCAAAAAGGGCGCGATACCAAAGATAATGTGGCGCGGAATTTTGGTATGGCATCGCCGGGGGGCTATCGCAAAGCAATGCGTTTGATGGAACATGCCAATCGGTTTGGAATGCCTATTTTGACATTTATTGATACGCCAGGTGCCTATCCAGGTCTAGAGGGAGAGCGGTTGGGACAAGGTGAGGCGATCGCCTATAACTTGCGAGAAATGTTTCGGTTAGAGGTGCCAATTATCTGTACGGTGATTGGGGAAGGGGGTTCTGGCGGAGCGTTGGGAATTGGAGTCGGCGATCGCCTGCTCATGTTTGAACATTCGGTTTACTACGTGGCTAGCCCAGAAGCCTGCGCTGCCATTCTCTGGAAAGATGCGGGTAAATCTCCTCAAGCAGCCGAGGCGCTCAGAATAACGGCACAAGATTTGAAAGAATTAGGAATTCTCGACCAGTCTCTGGCAGAACCCAGTGGGGGTGCCCATGCTAATCCGCTGCAGGCAGCGGCTACCTTAAAGGCAGCTATTCTTGCAAATTTGAGCGAACTAAACCAGTTAACCCCTACCCAACGTCGAGAATTGCGTTATCAAAAATTTCGCAAGATTGGTATGTTTACTGAAGTTCTTACTTAGTTAGTGGATCAATTCGATTGGCATTGATGATGACACTAAGCCTATAAAGTCCTGTGTGAGAGACGTACTGAGCACGCCTCTCACACAGGACTTTAGTATTTTGACTGTCTTGCTCTGACTATCTCGACTATATCAAAGCTATTTCTTTAACCATTGCTTAATCATTGCTATTCCACCGTTAGGTTCGGCATTCCGCCCGTCATAGCAGGCTGGAATGATCTATCGTGATAAAGGTTTAATCTCAGAGATAGAGCCAGAAACTGAGTTTGGGCACGAGCGTAATTCAGATGTCCTAGAACATTAAATTCTTAGTGCTATAATCAGATTTGAAACATTTCTTAACATGCTCGTGTGGTGTTGAAGATGTGCGAAATCACTCTAACTGCTCTGGCTCAGCGAAGAGAATTAGCTAAATCTGTCGATTTTGTGCAGATAGATAGGTCTCTAGTTCAAGCGGAATGACCTTCTCTCATAATTCTAGTTAAGTTGTCATTGGGAATTTACCTTTAGATGAAGGGATATAAAGGATCGGTTTCTATCAATTTTTCCAGCTTGCACTAGCCCTGTTGGTCATTGCTGAGTCGTTTGGCACGGTTTACAGATTACTTTTCTCAGCTAGGGCAACCCCTTAACCAAGACGGCTCAAGCCTATGGCAGAGCAATTAGGCAGGCTTCAATATCCAGAATTGTCTGTTTCTTTGAGCCACACCGACTTTTTCTATTTCATCCGCGCTTGATTCCGATGTTTGTCTGACAGGGCTGGAATGTTCCAGTCTGACCTAATTTTGTGAAATCCTTTAGTGCAGATCAGCATTCATGACTTCTTCCATCGACAGACGCGCATTGATTACAGGAGCAAGTCGAGGGATTGGCCGCGCAACTGCTCTAGCGTTTGCCCAGGCAGGCATCAATCTAGTTCTGATTAGCCGCTCTAAAGATGAGTTAGAAGCAGTGGCGGCTGAGATTAGACCCAGTGGGGTAGAGGTACAAACTTGCCTACTGGATTTAGAGGATTTAGACCACATTGTTGAGAAAATGGAGGCGATCGCCACGCAGTTCTCCCCGATTGACATTCTGGTCAACAACGCTGGTATGGGTTATACCGGAGACTTGCTGAACACGTCTCTGGCTGATTGGCAGCGAGTGATTAACCTGAATTTAACCAGCGTGTTTCAGTGCATTCAAGCGATCGTTCCTGGAATGCGCGATCGCCATCAGGGCATCATTATCAACGTGGCATCAATCGCAGGCTACCAGGCTTTTCCAGGGTGGGGAGCCTACAACGTCAGCAAGGCTGGTTTGATTGCCCTCTCAAAAACCTTGGCAGCCGAAGAACGACCCCATGGCATCCGGGTTGTTACCTTTTGTCCTGGCTCTGTAAATACCCCCCTTTGGGATACACAGACCGTCCAAGCAAACTTCGACCGCTCCCAGATGCTAACGCCCGATGTTGTCGCCCAATCGATTTTACATGCTGCTCTAGTTCCCTCTGGGGCGGTCATTGAAGAGATCACGCTGCTGCCTAGCGGCGGTGCTTTCTAAAAACCTGCTCAAAGTATCCACGTTTAGTCACTCCACTTTTGCTCAAGAGTTCATCCAAATACTTATGACTACTGCTTCTCCTAACGGTTTCAATAACCTCAATTCAACCCTTACAAAACAGGGCAATTCAGCAGAGACTGCTGACGCCCTCAATCTCCCTGTGCGTCCCGATCGCACTACCTCTTACAGTCAAGAGGTAGACCCTCAAACGACCGAAGTATCGTCTGAAGAGATGATGGCAGCCGTTCGCACCATGTTACTTGGGGTTGGTGAAGACCCTGAGCGTGAAGGGTTGTTGAAAACCCCAAAACGTGTAGCAGAAGCCATGCAATTTCTCACCAGCGGCTACAACCAATCTCTCGAAGAGTTGGTTAACGGTGCCATTTTTGATGAAGGGCACAACGAAATGGTGCTGGTGCGCGATATTGCCGCTTTCAGCCTCTGTGAACACCACATGCTGCCATTTATGGGTAAAGTGCATGTTGCTTACATCCCCAATCAAAAGGTGGTGGGACTAAGTAAGCTAGCACGAATTGTGGAAATGTACTCTCGTCGTCTGCAAGTGCAAGAGCGTCTGACCCGTCAGATTGCCGAGGCTGTACAAACCATCCTAGAACCAAAGGGTGTAGCTGTTGTTATGGAAGCTAGCCACATGTGCATGGTCATGCGTGGGGTGCAAAAGCCAGGTTCTTGGACAGTTACAAGTGCCATGATTGGTGTCTTCCAAGAAGATCCTAAAACCCGTGAAGAATTTCTCAGCTTGATTCGTCACCAGCCTGCGTTCTTCTAGTTCTTCCGATTTCGATTATGGACGTTACTAGACCTCCTGGGCATTACTTAATCTGGGTATGATTTTTTTTGAAAGGGGCGCTGAGCGCCCCTTTCAAAAAAAATCATACATGAAATCAGCAACACCACCTCCTGAATGAATCGTTTCCTGGCTTCGCCGGGAAACGATTCACGCCCTCAAAAAGCATTCACGCAGGAGGTCTACTGATTTTAAGCGAGGTCTTACGCCTACCCTGAATTATTCCTTGCTCTGCCCAGATTAAATCGGTGACGGAGATACAAAGTTTTGCGTCTCCACTACACGCGGATCAGCCCTGAACGGGCTAAAGTTGGGTTAGTAACGAGAATTGAACTGTATTTCACCTCACACAGCCCTTATGGAACCTGAATCCAACCAAGACCTATTGGATACCGAAATGGAACAAACTAGCCATCTTGATGTCATCGAAACCGTTATCTCTAGTTTGCAAGAAGACCAGAGCGCAATGGTTAGCCAATCGGAAGACGGGCACTTGTGGAAGTTTAAGTACGGCAGTGTTGAGGTGTTTGTGCGGCTGACTGGTGAAACGGACGAAGATGTCCTCACGGTTTGGGCACCGGTTCTCAAGTTTCCAGTTCAGAATGAAGCGGGTCTAACACGGAAGCTGCTTGAACTTAACTGGTCTAGTACATTTGAGTCTCACTTCGGCATTGTGGACGACCAGGTTGTAGTGTCTGCTCAACGGACTGTAGCCGAACTCTCGCCCGGAGAGGTATCGCGCAACATCACCGTCGTGGCAACTGTAGCCGATAGCCACGACGACGCATTGCAGGCCGAGTTTGGAGTTGCCTGATTTACGAAGCTGGCGGTTAATTCCGCTCGTACGTGAGTCTGGACAGATGCAGATGGCGATTGATCGCTGGCTGCTTGAACAGCACGTTTTGGGGCTGCATCCCCCTGTGTTGAGGTTTTATACGTGGGAGCCGATCGCCCTTTCGCTGGGTTACCATCAGCGTCAGATTCCTGATGCCTGGGCTAAGCTGACGTGGCAAGGCAATCGGGTAGAGCTGGTGCGTCGTCCGAGTGGGGGGCGAGCGGTGTTACATCAGGGCGATTTGACCTACGCGGTGATTACGTCTGCTATGCCTATTCGACGGATTGAGGCATACGAGCGCCTTTGTGAATTTTTGATAGCAGGGTGGCGATCGCTGGGTGTGGCCTTAAGCTATGGCACTGTCAAACGCGGCTACATTCAAAATCCTAGCTGTTTTGGTAGTGCAACAGGGGCAGATTTGGTTCTGCCGGATGGCACCAAGCTAATTGGTAGTGCCCAACTGCGGCGGGGTGACGCAATTTTACAGCACGGTTCTATGCGGCTGTGTCCGAATCCTGATTTGTTTGAACGGGTGTTTGGGGTCTCGCTTGACCCGTTACAACTACCGTGGGAGCTAGATTTCTCCCTTGATCACGCCCAATTGCTCCCTGCAATTACCAGTATCGTAGACGCTTTGACAGTTGCTGCGTGCGAATGTTTCGGCATCCAGCTAGTGATTCAGCCGCTGTCAGAGCAAGAACGAGCCGCTATCACAAAAACCCTGGAGCAAAACTCTACAATTTAACTCGGCATTGCTTAACCTGGGTATGAATTTTTTTGAAAGGGGCGCGTCGCGCCCCTTTCAAAAAAATTCATACATGAAATCCGCAACACCCAGAAATCTAGACTAATTTAGTCGCCTTGGTTAAGCGATTTGGCGATCGCCGCTAATGGTAGCCCTGGGGGATAGGTGCCTTCTTCTTTAATGCGGTTAATCAGAGCGTCAGGCACGGGAACCTTTAGTTTCTCGACCACTGCCCGCACAATATCGCCCCGATCAATCATGCCTGAAACCGCTCCGGCTGGAGAAAGCACCGTAATAGAACGCAATTCTTTAGCGTCTAGCTGATCAATCACATCTGACAGGGGGGTCGTTTCAGTGACAGAGGGGATTTCGGTCAGTGGGTGAACAATGTCATTGACTGTGGTTGTATCCCACAGACTTCGCTCTATAGTTTGCAGGTCTTCTACGTTAACCATGCCCCGATAGCGTCCATCTAACGTGGCAAAAAACGCGGGGGCAAGACCATTTTCTTGCTGCACGTAGTTTTCGTTAAATGCCTGTAGTGTCAACTTGGCATCGACTACCCGAAATTCGCGGGTCATTACAGCAGCAGCTTGCAACCCGCCCACCGCTTCTTGCACGTCTGAAACGCGGCTGTAGGAGCTAGCATTGTTGATCACAAACCAGCCAATTAACCCGATCCACAGCGCATTGACGCCGTTGGCAGGCGATTGTAGATAGATCATGACTCCCAAGGCGATCGCCAACCAGCCCAGCACTTGACCCGACCGAGCTGCCCAGCGCAGCCCCTTGATACGGCTCCCTGTTGCTTTCCAGACGGCGGCTTTGAGCACCTGTCCCCCATCTAACGGCAAGCCGGGAATCATGTTGAACAGCGCCAGCGCCAGATTAATTCCCGAAAGGGTAGATGCCACAAAATGGGGCGGTGTATTAGGCGTAAACCCTCGCGCCAGTAAAGCGAGTAGAAGAAACAGGGCAAAACTAACGCCAGGGCCAGCGATCGCCACCTGAAACGCTTGCCCTGGTGTCTTTGACTCTCGATCAATTGAGGCAATTCCACCGAAAAGGAACAGCGTAATCGAATTGACCGTAATGCCTTGCGATCGCGCCACTAGGCTATGTCCTAGCTCGTGGAGCAATACGGAACCAAATAGCGCTAACGACAGCACTAACCCTGTGATCCAGGCCGTGACAGGCTCGTATCCCGGCTGCTGCTGTAAATCTACCCCATATAACCAGGTAAACAATGCCAGAATAATAAACCAGGACGTATCGATCAGTAGAGGAATGCCAAAAATAGAGCCAACCTGCCAACCTGGTTTCATGAATGCCTCCCGGCTGCACAATCTTAATCGGCAATACCTCGCAGCAGGGGAGTCTGGCTGCATTAGTAAACCGCGAGAATCTTAATACGCTTTAAAAATCCTCTAAGTTATCAATTCTACTGAATTTTCATAGTGAAAGGCAGGAAGGATTGGGAGACAAGCATAAAGGAGGAGGGATGACAGATGACAGATGGAGGAAAAAATGAGTCCGCTCAAGTGTCAGTAACACCTGTGCTCATGCATGCGGTCTTATCTTCCCCACCTGTCCTAGTCATCCCTCATCGTTACCCTGTAGCCGTTCCTATAGCAGGCCTGCGTTAGAAAGACCCAAAATAAACCCAGCACCTAGAACGTGCCCAAAACTAGTCGTAGCCAGAAGTTCGGGCACACCAAAGCCTGTGAACATAGCAGGCACTTGCACTGGAAGTGCGGGCCCTACCCCCCGATTTTTGATGGCGTAATATCCAACCGCGATCGCAAATAGGTTACAGGCAATCATGACCACAGCAGTGTTAATAGACCAAGGAGCAGTCGTGGCCGTAGCGAGAACTAAAGTAGCGTTCGTCAAAGCAAATCTCCAAAAGTATTAATTTCAAACAATCCACTCCGATCTTAAAAAGCAGTGTTCTAGGAAAAACATTTTGTAGAAAGAGTTAACAGTTCTGCAGAAGATTGATACAAAACTATTTGAAACTAGAACGTTAGGATTCGTGCAACTTTCTTGGTTTTTCCTGCGAGGTGCGTAAGTCCTAAACTTATTTGAAACTAGAACTATTGCGATCGCCTTGCCCTGGGGCTGCCTGAAAACCGCCAAGGCCAGGATTTTATGGCAGGATTTTATTTATGTTCGATTTTATTTAGGTTTGCTTACTCATGCCCCCCTTTCGCGTCAAAATCTGCGGCATCACAAAATCTGAGCAAGGAAAGGCGATCGCTAGGCTAGGCGCAACGGCGCTTGGGTTTATCTGTACGCCAATTTCCCCGCGCTATGTGACACCGGAACAGATTCGACAGATCGTTGATGGTTTGCCTGTGAATCCTGTCACCGATCAGTGCGTCGATCGAGTGGGCGTGTTTGTTGATGCAACGGTGGCAGAAATTAAGCAGGTGGTGGCGATCGCTGGACTAAATGCGGCTCAACTTCACGGCAACGAATCGCCTGAGTTTTGCAAACACCTACGGGATGCTCTACCAGAGCTAGAGATTATTAAAGCATTGCGGGTACGCGACTTGAGCATCCTAAAAGAAGCTCATCTATACGCCCTGGTGGTTCATACGCTACTGCTAGACGCTTACCATCCCCATATGTATGGTGGCACTGGCGCAGCGCTAGATTGGCAAACCCTACAGCAGTTCCAACCTGGCTGTCCCTGGTTGCTGGCAGGGGGCATTACCCCTGATAATGTCAGAACAGCACTTCAGCAACTACAACCGCATGGCATTGACTTGTCCAGTGGTGTAGAACATGCCCCTGGAGACAAGGATTTGGTTAAAGTGGCACACCTATTTGACCAGCTACTAAGTAGTTCAATTTAGAGGATGTTTGAAAAGTGGTCTGCTGTGATTTTAGGCACCTGTTGATCCCCCTAGCCCCCTACCCTTCGGGAAGCCGCTTCGCGTCTATAAAAAGGGGGGAACTGGATTCAAAGTCCCCCTTTTTAAGGGGGATTTAG
>JBBQFG010000198.1:0-9887 GCA_038321765.1 Elainellales cyanobacterium | reverse complement strand
GCGAATATTCTGTAGGGGCGAAGCATTTGCATCAATATTCTGGCAACGCAGCGTCAATTCGAGTGCAAATGCTTCGCCCCTACTGCCCAAAAATCGCCCTAAATCTCAATTCTAATTAGATGTCAAATGGGTTCTATAGGTCTTCACTAAAAAGCCCTCCTTGCTGCTGTGTACATTACTTTTTCTACTCAAATAGAGAAGCTACGATACAGGCATCAGGGAGCAAGCCTCCCACGTTTGTAGTCCCATCGTGAACGCCCTAACTGCATATAATTCCTTGAGCAGTCCTCACGGCCTGCGTTTTCTGTTTTGCCCAGACTGTAATGGTCTCAATCCCCTTAAGCGCTTGTATCAGACCCAGCTATACAGTCTAGTTCTATGAATCAGTCGTTCCGCCGCGTCTTAACCGGAGCGATCTTCTTTGTCATCACCATGATTGTGGCGACTGGTGGCTACATCACGGCAGGATGGTCGGTTCTTGATTCCGTGTACATGGTAGTCATTACTGTCTTTGGCGTGGGCTTTGGTGAAGTTCGACCCATCACAGACCCCAACCTGCGAATCTTTACGATGTTGGTCATTATTGCAGGCACTACATCAGCCGTTTACACCGTCAGCGCAGTCGTGCAAATGTTTACAGAGGGGGAAATTAACCGGGTACTGGGGATAAGACGCATGATCAAAACTATTGCAACGTTAGACCAGCATGTGATCATCTGCGGCTTTGGGCGGATGGGGCAGATTTTGGCACGAGAAATGAAAGAGTCGAACCACCCCTTTGTTGTGGTAGACAGCAATGCCGGACGCATTACCGAAGCTGAAGAATTGAACTACTTGGTAGTGACGGGCAATGCTACCGATGAGGAAGTACTAGAACTGGCAGGGATCGAACGCGCCCGGTTTCTGGCAACCGTCTTGCCTGACGATGCTGCTAATGTTTTCATTACCCTGACATCGCGGGGCTTAAATGCCAATTTGAATATCCTGGCACGGGGCGAGTTTCCTAGCACCGAACGAAAGTTGCGGCTGGCAGGCGCTGATCACGTTGTACTGCCTGCAACGATTGGAGCGTTACGCATGGCACGCATTGTTACCCATCCTGCTTCTACAGACTTTCTCGACCAAAACGATGGCAGCAGCACCCTCAATGAACTGTTAGTTCAACTCGACATTCAACTCGACGAATTGCATATTGCTAAAGGCTCACCCCTGATTGGGGGCTTCGTCAAAGATTTGGAAATTCAAGGTAACGCAACCTTTATTGTGGTGGCCTTGCGACGAGCCGATGGCTTTACTGTTACCAATCCTGGTAACACGGTCACCGTTCATGAGGGTGATACTGTCATCGTAATTGGGCATCGGGGTGACTTGCCCAAACTCGCCGCACGCTACACTCGCAAACGCGACATGCGCTATCGGGGAGCCAAGCTGTAGCGATCGCCAAACCATGTAGAACCTGTACATTCACTCAAAGAGCTTCGATCTCTCCCTAGCGACGCGATCGCCGCCGGGTCAAAATGCTCACCACCTCACCCGGATTGGCAGCAGGTAACAAACTGCTCCAGTCGTTGGCATTGGCAAAACCACGCCGATGCAGGTCGTGAATCGTTTCGCGCACCCAATTAGGGCTACTGATTACCAGAATCCGCTGTTGCTCTTGTTCGGGCGCGAGAGGGGTCGTGTAAAGCGGAAGCAGCAGTGGCAGGGGTCTGTCTGTACCATCCACACCTCTGCCATCGCTCAGAAAATTGCGAGTCGTCACAGTATCAAACATCTCAAACATCGGGGTTCTCCTGCATAAGCGGTAAGAGGAAACCCCAAAAACCTAGCCACCCCGCTCGCTACAAAGCAGGGTGGCTAGAGAGAATGCTAAAATTCCCAGTTAGCCGCCACACTGCTACTACAGTTTGGGGGTCAGCCGCTCAGTGTTGGAGTCAACAACATTGGGCGGTGCTAGATTTTTGGAGCGAAATTAGGTTGCTCGACTATGGAATCGTTCAACAACCTTAATTTGCAAGGATACGGGTATAACCGTCACCCTGTCAATTGTGCTTGAAGTGCGTGGGAAACCTTTACGCAGGTGTAAAATGAGGTGTAAAATGGGATATCTTGGCTACCCTTTTGACGTATGAAAACAGCAGCGCCGAAAATGAGTTTTGCGCCCGTGTTCTACACACTGGCTCAGGTGCAATTTAACCCAATTGCCCAAATGTCGGATTATGTTGCCCGTTTGCAGGAACGCCTGCGCCGAAGTGGGTTCCCCGACTTCCAATCCGAAAATCAATTAGAACTCACAATTCGCCGACTGGACGAAGCACAACCTGACGTTCAGCCTCAACAGCATGTGCGCTGGAGCTTCATGAATACTCAGCGCACTGAAGGATACCTGTTGCTCTCGAATGCCTTGGTTTTTCACACTACTACCTATGAAACCTTCACAAACTTCTTACAAAAGACCATCTTTGGCTTAAACCTTGTTCACGAAATTGTTGAGTTAGCTTATGTTGAAAGGATTGGACTTCGTTATCTTGATGCTATTGTGCCGCTGGATAATGACACACTGCAACAATACTTGAACCCATCTCTGCTGGGCTTTTCTGCCAATCTAGAGGGTCGTCTAAGCCATAGCTTTACTGAGACTGTCACAGTTGTTGATGAAGGCAATTTAGTTGCTAGAGCGGTTATTACCGATGGGGCATTAGCTTTGTCACCTGACTTGATTTCGTTACAGCTCAAATTACAACCCCGATTCACAGAGATTAATGGTCGGAATGCTGTGTTAGATACTGACTATTTCGTTATTAACCGAAATAGTTTTGATCTCAAAGAAATTGAAGATCAACTTTTGAAGGCACATGACATCATTACGAATGCTTTCAATATTTCGGTGACTGACTACGCTAGAGAAAAGTGGGCTTAAGAGTATGACTACTATGACAATAAACCCTTATTCCTCGCCTATTAAACCTAAAAACACCTATAGCTCTCATGCAGCTATCAAATTAGTTGCCCCACTATTGGTCTTGACAGCAGGTACAGGCGGTATTATGACTGCGCATAGTACTGCCGAGCTAAGCAGATGGGTCTATGATCCACGTATACATGTCGAACCTTCTAGGGCAAAGCAGGTTGATGTGCGATCCCCTGCTGAGCATGTCGCGAATATCCGTGATGTATTTGCTATAAATATGTCTGATCTGGCTTCTGTTCTTGGGGTCACTCGTCCTACGGTCTATGCTTGGCTGGCAGGACAAGAGCCAAAGGGAGAAGCAGTAATACGTATTCAGCAGTTGTCTTGCGCCGCCGACGAATTTAATCAAGCAAACATCATTCGTCTAGATAAACTGGTGCATCGTCCAATTTTAAATGGGCGTTCCTTGCTCGATATACTCAAGACAGATGAAGACCCTATAGCGGCTTTAGCCACTCTCAAAGTAATAGCTGATAAAGAAGCACAGACCCGTCGTGAACCTAAGGGTGCTGGAAAACACTTGAGATCGCTCGATGATGTGTTGGGCGAATCCTCTGTGGCTATCGATGAGAGGAGTTAGTACAAGAAATGCCTTGGTTCCGAAACACCATATGGCGACAGGGTGGCGTGCTAGCTCAGAAAGACTTTCGGGCAGTAGGTTTGACTGATGAACCTACTGCTGATCTGGCTATAGCGATATCTCACGATTGTGATATCGCCAATGACAATTTGGATACTGAACCTGCTGTAGAATTTATTTTTTCTCGTATTCTAGAGGAACACAATGGGAACTACACTCATGGGAAAAATCCACGCATCCTGCACCTAGATTACATACACAATGGACAAACTGTTTGGATTGAACTAATCGCCTCAAGAAGGGTTATAGTTCAGAAAAATTCACTTGAGGCAATCCAGCCTGATCAAACCTATAGTCTCATCACTCGCCAAACCCTTCAGAGTTGGCTTGCTGTAAGATATCGTCGCATTGCTCTACCAAACAGTCTTGTGGAAAGACTTCGTTCCGTTTCTACTTACATCGAGAAGGAAGGAAAGAAAAATTCTTCTGGAATCTTGTCTTTTCGGTTATCTTATGAACCCCAAGACGAATTGCTTCCTGAAGAACCTTATGAGCTATGGTTGAGCATTGTCTACGTTACCGATGAGGCTGAATATGCCACTGTGGCTGCGAACATAGCACAAAACTTAAAGACAGAATTTCCAAATCTTTTAGAAAAGACAAAGGATAGCGGTATGGTGGATTTGCGCAAGTGTGAAGCGGTCTCTGAAATAGAATTCACGCTTCGCGATATGCGTGACACGGTTGAGTACAATCTCGAACATTTAAGCTATCGCACTGAGCCTTCGGGACCAGTAATTTAGATCACTACAGAGGATTGCAAGTTGGCGAAAGTACAAGAGCAATCAGGTATAATAACGCCCATGCACACCAACCGCCGAGAGTTGGTCGGTTATTATGCAAAGGTTGTCTACGGCGGGTGATGGGCAACGTTACGCGATCGCCAACCTCGTAAGGTGAACCACGATGCACCCCAATAACTTATTCAGTGCGATCGCTTTTGTAGTAGCGCGGTGAGATTAATACGTTACTTAAAGAAACCGGAGTTCTCGAAGAACTCCGGTTTCTTGGCGATCGCCTGCTCATATCAAATGGGGATGCTGGATTGTATGATCCTGAAACTATCCTGATGAACGCAACGTATGAGTGACCTATCAACCTTGCAAGAACTAGGGAAACTCAGCACTACCCCTACCTCTCCAGAACACGCAATACTCGATCGCGTCACGACTCCAAACCAAGGGACACTGTATTGCGTACGCTTTACGTGTCCTGAGTTTACGTCTTTGTGTCCGGTAACTGGGCAGCCAGACTTTGCCCATCTGGTCATTGACTACGTTCCACAGAAGTGGATTGTTGAAAGTAAATCTCTCAAACTTTATCTAACGTCGTTTCGCAATCATGGGGCATTTCATGAAAAATGCACGATCGATATTGGACTACGCTTAGTCACAGAACTACAGCCCTATTGGTTAAGAATTGGTGGCTATTGGTATCCAAGAGGCGGCATCCCAATTGATGTGTTTTATCAAACGAATGTGCCGCCCGAAGGCGTTTGGATTCCTGAACCGGGTGTTGCACCCTATCGGGGGCGCGGCTAACGCTAACAGAATGATCCAGAGTGCGATCGCCTGCCTAAATTGGGTGTAACGTCCTAAGATTCAGTGCCTCGACCGTTTGCCGGCTCCCATTTTCCTTGCCCATCGTCACTCTGCATCCTTCCTATCGTGAAACACGTTTCTGCGTTCTTTCAAGTTTTCCAGAGTCGTAAAATGGCAGCGCTGCTGCTTTTGGGCTTTGCATCAGGATTACCGCTCTATCTCACCAGCACAACGTTGCAAGCTTGGATGACGGTGGAGGGGACAGATTTAGGGGCGATTGGGCTGTTTAGCTTGGTGGCATTGCCCTATTCCCTGAAGTTTTTGTGGGCACCATTGCTCGATCGGTTTGTGCCACCATTTTTGGGACGGCGGCGGGGCTGGCTAGTCGTGGCGCAAGTGGGGCTAACACTGGCGATCGCCGCGATGGCGCTACAAAATCCCAAACAATCGCTGCAACTATTGGCGATCAATGCATTGGTGATTGCCTTTTTTAGTGCAAGCCAAGATATTGCGTTCGATGCCTACCGCACCGATTTGCTAGAAGAGCGGGAGATGGGGGCAGGGGCGGCAATCTCAGTGCTGGGCTATCGCATAGCACTGTTGGTCACAGGTGGACTAGCCCTGCGCTGGGCCGATCAAGTGCCTTGGCCAATGCTTTACCTCTGCTTGGCCGGATTAATGCTGCTAAGTGTCTTGTACTCAATTTGGGCACCCGAACCGTTGGGAAGCGATCGCTCTCCCGAAACTCTGTCAGATGCTGTGAGACTGCCGTTTTTGGAATTCTTTCAGCGCTCTGGATTAAGGCGAGGGGTTTTGATTTTGGTATTCATTGTCCTGTACAAATTTGGAGATGCCCTTGTCAACAACATGGCAACTCCATTTTTGTTGCAAACTGGCTTCAGCCAAACCGATCTTGGCGATATCCGAGGCACTATGGGCTTACTGGCAACAATTGTCGGAATTCTGGCCGGAGGAGCACTTCTGAGTCAGTTAGGGATTAATCGATCGCTGTGGATCTTTGGCGGGCTTCAGGCACTCAGCAATCTGGCTTATTTTGCTCTAGCTAACTTGGGACAAAATTATCCGACAATGGTACTAGCCATCAACATCGAAAATTTTTGTGGTGGACTAGGCACAGCAGGCTTTGTAGCATTTTTGATGAGCCTCTGCAATCCACAGTTTTCGGCAACCCAGTACGCCTTACTCTCTAGCTTAGTGGCGGTCAGTCGCGATATTTTGGTAGCTCCAGCAGGCAAGCTTGCAGAACAAACAGGTTGGCCGCTTTTCTTCGTGCTAACGCTGGTTGCCGCTATCCCAGGGTTGGCCTTACTGCCATTTTTCGCGCCCTGGCGTGACCAACAAGGTATGGAAGAATGACATCCTGTAGATTTTTGGTGTTGCTGATTTCATGTGTGATTTTTTTGAAAGGGGCGCGGAGCAACCCTTTCAAAAAAAATTCACACCCAGATTAAGCAATGCCGATTTTTTTAATCACTTAGTTAATCGCTGTCAGTTGTAGGATAGAGAGATGTATATAAATATTTAAGCTCTCTCATAAAGGGCTAGGTTGATTGACCTATGGTAGTTTTTCGTCAATACATCGCTCCATTGCTAGTTGTTCTCGTATTTCTGTTCGCGTTAGTTGCAGTTAGCGCCCGAATTTTCTTACCAGACGACATGGCCGCTCCTGCGCCCATCGAAGATATAAGTTTTGATACAGGTCATCGGCTCCATACAACCGAAAATGACCTAGCCATTAATCTGCCCTCATTGCTAGATGCATTGGTGCATGGGCTGCCCGACGAGAGCGACAGTACTCCTTTGTGACAGGCGATCGCCCCGGTTCAGATGCAAACCACCTGCCCTTGGGCTACACTCTGCGCCAAGGAAGCGGTCTTGACCGAGCCTTGCTGGTTAAGTTCATGCAGCGCACTTACCAAGAATTAGCACCTGGCAACTCCTTTGAGCACCTAGCCCAGACAGTTGAACAATACTTTTCAAGTGATACTCCTGTCTGGTGGGTGTATTGCCAATCACATAAAGAATCAGAGACTAGTGTATCGGTAGCTAGTGAGCAGGTTGCTTCGATACCCCAACCAATTGGCTGCCTGTGGTTAGGTAGTGCGGTCGACCAAGTGAGAGGCGATCGCCACGCTCACATTTTTCTATTGTACGTAGCCCTCAATTACCGACGGCAGGGGCTTGGGGCAGCGCTAGTTGATCAGGCCGAAGCATGGGCAATTCGCAGGGGCGATCGCCAAGTTGGGCTGCACGTATTCCAATCTAATCAGCCTGCCATTAGTTTCTATTCCAAGATGGGTTACGAACCCCAATCCCTATGGATGGTAAAACCTTTGAAATAGCGTAAAGGTCGTGTATCTTACAGCTATTACGGTTTATAGAACCAAACATCTTCTAAAAAAGACTTCCTAATCTTTGTCTCTACTGCTTTAGAGGGCTGTGGTACGTTCAGAAATGTATTTTAATAACATCAGATATTTAACAACACAATTTAAGCGGATGTTTGAAAAGTGATTGGCTGTGATTTTGGGCACTGAGTGATCTCCCCTTAGCCCCCCTACCCTTCGGGAAGCCGCTTCGCGTCTATAAAAAGGGAGGAACTTGATTCAAAGTCCCCCTTTTTAAGGGGGATTTGGGGGGATCGATACCGTTTTTATACCAGCGACGGGACTTTTAAAACATCCTCTAAGCGGACGTAAGTAAACAGAAAAGCTCAAAAGCTTATGACGTTTACCATGTGGGCAACGCAAAGCCTTAAAAGCTCGTTTCAGTTGATTAAAACCACTCTATAACCAGCTTACATAAACGTTACAAGACAGGGTAAGCTCGCCTGTTTTACAGTTTGCGACTTATTTTAAGTATTCTAAATAGCTGGTCGCGGCTGCTTCCAATCACAATGTCAGAATCAAAGGCTCCGTTTCAAAGAGTTACATCCGATTGAACGTCCGATTGAACGTTTAGAGCTAAGCCCGCTTAGAGCTTTGGAGAATTAAAAATATGCGCTGGCAATTTGGTCGAAAGAGTAGCAACGTTGAAGATAGACGCGGCAGGGGAGGCTCCGGTGCAGTCGTCGGAGGAGGCATTGGGATGTTTCTACTGGCTCTCGTTGTTACTCTTTTGGGCGGCGATCCAAGCCTGATTTTAGACCAAGTGACGACAGGCTCAGATCCCTACAACAACCCTGCTCAGGTGGCTCCTGCTCCCCCTGCCGATGATGAAACAGCTAAATTTGTCTCTGTTATTCTGGGCTATACCGAAGACACTTGGAGTCAAATTTTCAGAGAATCTGGCTCGCAATATATTAACCCAAAACTCGTTTTGTTCTCTGGCGTAGTGCAGTCTGACTGCGGCACTGCCGAGTCGGCGATGGGTCCTTTTTACTGCCCCTTAGACCAAAAAATTTATATAGACACCAGCTTTTTTCAAGATATGGAAAGTGAGCTAGGGGCACCCGGAGATTTTGCCCAAGCTTACGTGATTGCCCATGAAGTCGGACACCACGTTCAGAACTTATTAGGTATTTCAGGTCAAGTGCAGGAGACGCAGCAGCGCGTGGGTGAAGCTGAAGCCAATCAGCTCTCCGTGCGGCTAGAGTTGCAGGCAGATTGCTTTGCTGGAGTTTGGGGAAACCGTACCCAACAAGCGCAGAAAATTCTGGAGCAAGGAGACGTAGAAGAGGCATTGGGTGCCGCTACGGCCATTGGAGATGATCGGCTTCAAAAACGAGCTAGAGGGTATGTTGTACCTGACTCCTTCACCCACGGCAGCTCTGAACAACGAGTTCGCTGGTTCACACAAGGGATTAAAACAGGCGACCCGAATGAGTGCAATACATTTGATACTCGCAATCTTTAAGTAACTTGATGTACCAGGGTGTTTCGAAAAGCGAGGTGAAGCAAGATATAAACATCACAAATAAGCTCCCAAGTTTATCTGGCCTTGTGGAAACGTAAAGTATACTTTTTGATGGATGAAAGGATAAGAATTAATGGTAAGAATTAAAGAGTCTTCAATTTAAGTGAATTTGCTTACAGTTCGGTTCCCTGTTCTACCTTTATCTTTTCACTTACCTATGTTTGAAGTCGGTGCACTTGTTCTCTGGCTTTCTCTGTTCACTGTTATTCCCTCACTGGCTAAGAGTTCGGACTTACGAGGCGATCGCCTTCCCCCATTGGGTAGTTCTCACTTAACTCAAAAAAATAAATAGCCTGCGTGTTTTCAACAACTTTCAACAAATATCTAGACTTTGCCAATTACGCAGCTAAGTAGTTCAACCTAAATAAAAACAAGATTCTAAAAGTCTGCGCCGCCCGCGCAGCGGGCGGCGCAGACTTTTAAGGTTTTATATTTAATTACGCTCATCTACTTATGCTTTTTAGCTGAATTTGCCTCATGGAGATTTACTGCGAAATCACTCACCTGCCTTTTTTCTTATAGCGGTAGCCATGATCAATAGGACGCCTCCCTGTCATTCCCGCGCAGGCGGGAATCCATCTGCTCGATAGGTGCGGGGGTGGATTCCCGCCTGCGCGGGAATGACGCTATCATGTCCTAAGCTTTATGACTATGGCTATAAAAGCAGGTGTTTTTTTATACAGCGAAACCTGTTACATCGCTAATCAATGCTGACTCCGCCAACCGTTTTGGGTCGGGTTCGGCTAAGGGGAGGTGCCTGTTCCATTTCCCGCTTATGCAGATAATGAGATTGAAAATG
>JBBQFG010000197.1:0-9892 GCA_038321765.1 Elainellales cyanobacterium | reverse complement strand
GCCATAGTCATAAAGCTTAGGACATGCCAGCGTCATTCCCGCCTGCGCGGGAATGACGCTGGCACCTATCGAGCAGATGGATTCCCGCCTGCGCGGGAATGACAGGGAGGCGTCCTATTGATCATGGCTACCGCTATAAATTAGAACCAACGAACATCATATGAGAAACCAAGAGTGTCAATGATGTGGCGGGTACGGAACACCCACAACCCGCCCCGTATCACTACTCGTTGCTTATGGGGTGGTCAAGTTTGGGTGCAGGTCTACGGAACCGACAGCACACCCAAACTTGACCGCTATTCTACTAACGGATCTTGTATGGCAGTCCTAAATGATTTGTGAGATTGGGTGTGATACCAATTTAAAAAACAAACGCGACAGATAATTTGGAGAAGCGGCGTTCAGCGCCGCTTCTCCAAATTATCTGTGATAAAAACAATCTAAATCGTATGAGAGGTAGGGCGATCGCACCTCATTTTTCGTACCCTAGTTTGGATCGCTACACAAAGAGCCACTAATTTCTAGGCGACAGGGATTGCTAATTTCAAAGATGGGTCAAGGGGAGTCGCATTCTGTGTGACTCCCCTTGACCCGTATCTAGGTTAAACCGTGAGAACATCTCCGAACATCTGCTCACGAGGACGCTTGGTTCAAGTTGGAGCCTAGTTTATGTTGTCTACCATGAAAGCACGGCTACAGAAAACGTCTAGCTGGCGGGTCTTCAACCATTCTCAATCGGCTGGTTGTTCTTGACGACTGACCTACCGACTGAGGGACTCGGATTTTTTGAAGGACGGATCTGTAGGAAAATTATCTGTAAGAAAATTAGACGGAGTTTTGGCTAAATTAGACGGCACTTTGGCTAGGTCGAGTGACTTATCAAGCGACGATACTACTTGAGCAATCAGGGGGACGCTCCCAAATAGCGCTAACGTTCCACACGTTGATACGGTACAAAGAAGAATTGACATCAATCTCGTCGACATGCGCTGAGGAATCATTTCTTTAGCTTTCTCGTTCAGTATCAAGACCAACTTACATTCTTTAATGAAGTTTTGTGCAGTAATCCTACAATTTCTGCCTAGCGGTAGAGAGCAGGTAAGTAGTTCAACCTCAATAAAAACGAGATTCTAAAAGTCTGCGCCGCCCGCTGCGCGGGCGGCGCAGACTTTTAAGGTTTTATATTTAATTACGCCCATCTACTTAGACGCATGAAATAACTGAACATGAAACTTTACGCCTACACAAATGGTGCAGGTTTAGGGCTTTACATTTAGGCGCTAGATGAGCTGCTTGCCCACGTTGCCTACAAGTAATACGTAATGTTGCAGACAATGGATTTGTTTGACGAAGAATATCAGGAGAAAATTTTGAGCAATTTTACCAGCTCAGTATTTCTGGATAAGTCGTTCAACCTAAATGAAAACCAAATTCTAAAACCCTGCGCCGCCGGCTGTGCGGGCGGCGCAGGGTTTTAGAATCTTATATTTAATTAAGCCCACCTACTTAATAGACTTCCTGCATGAATGCCTTTTTGGGAGGGCGTGAATCGTTTCCCGGCGAAGCCGGGAAACGATTCGCGCAGGAGGTCTAATGTAGAGTTTTCCGATGGGTTGTTTGAACAACGGTCCGCTTTTTTGGCACATGAAAGGGGGCGATCGCGGCTAAACGGTTTTTATCCATCTCTAGCTCACTGAACACCTTCTTCAGCTTCCAACCGTTTCCGTTCTCTTTCTACTTCTAGCGCTTTTCTCAAGTTGCTAACGTAGTATTCCATGCGGTGGTCATTAATGGTATCAAACCCAGGTTCAAAAGCATCTCGAAACAGCCCGATCAAAAAGTCGATAAACCGAAATATTGGATTGGGATGGAGATACATATTGCCGCGAGAGTCAAAATAAATACGTTGCCCTACATGAACATATAGCCGAAAGGGATTCCATGGTAGATAAGGAGGAGGAATGTGAGGAACAATATCATTATTGTTGACAAATCGGAAAATTTTCCCATCTAGCATCAGGCGCATTTCGGTTGCAAAGACTAGATCTCCTGCACGTGGTTGACCAAAGGTATAAAGCCCTTGAACAGTGAAGTTCTGTTTGGTCAAGGAAGCAGCAGCTACAGTAGCCAACGCCCCGCCTAAACTATGCCCTGTAATAAATAGCGGCAGTTGAATTGGCTGGCCCTCATTCCACTTTCGAATTTGCCGAATTACATTTCCCTCAACACTTTCCCAAGCGGTTTGAAACCCCCGATGCACTTGCCCTCGCGGCGGTGTCACGTCTTCTTGCAAAGGTTCCATTGTGGTTCCAAGATTAAACTTTTTAAGACGTGTGCTGAAGTTAGTTTGCCAATCTTTTAATTCTTGACTACCTCGAAATGCCAACACAATAAAGTCATTGGTTTTAAGCATAAAGGCTTGGGTATCTTGCACTCGGCTATTAAAGTAGTGCAAGCTGCCATCCACAATTCCCCAGCGCTGAGAAATTTCGCGCACGTAGCTTTTATCTTCGTACGTGAGATAGGCGGCTTTGGCTAAAGTTAACGCCGTTTGTAAATCAAATTCCTTGATGCCTCCCGATAGGTCAACAAAGTCTGTTTCTTTATAGGGAGTCGGCAAAATGCGGTAGCCAAATTCTTCAAATAGTTTAATAACTCCAGAAAATCCATAGTCATAAATGTAGGTGTAAAGTTGATCGTAAAACTTAGACGCACCAGGGCGTTTGTAAGCGCGATCGGCAATTAGCCGAATCCAGTAAATCATCCAGGGGCGAATTTCTGAGCCAGTAAACAGTCCAGATTCTACGAAGTATCCAAAATGCTCTAGCCCGTTGAGCATTTTATTAAACCAATCTCGTAATACCGTTTCAATTTGGTACTCGTCGATGATGTCTTCAGTCAATGTTCCTTGAGCTTTTAGAGTGTCAATATCTTGCTTGCGTTTGATCCGCTCATCGTGGTTTCCAAGTGCTGCACAAAGAATTTCATTTGTAACTTGAAACGCAACTGGTTTATCGTGGTTGGGCAAAGCGATTTCGTAGTCTCGATATTCTTCAAAATCTAAGATTCTTAAGGCTCTACGAATATCTGGATCATCTTCAAATTCTCTAACTGCTTTGCGGAGAAATTCAATTCGGTACCATTTTTCGTTCTGGTTATATCGAACAATACCAACCACGATCGCCAATGCCCCAATTAGCACGGCGATCGCCAATAACCACTGAGCAAAGTTAGGTGCTTCCTCGTCTATCTCTGGATCTGAGGTGGACTGTTGAGCTAGAACAATCGCAGGGCTTGCTAATGCGGGAGTCGTGGCAGAAGCGGGGGTTGACAACTGACTTAGCGTAATCGCACCTGAGAGGGACAGCGACGCACCCAATACGGTACTAAAAAACTTGACGCGCATACACCCGATTCCCCTTTCAAAAAAGTTATACATGAAATCAGCAACATGAAATCAGCAACACCAACCTCTTATCGCGACTCCATCGCCAACTGAACGAGCCGATCGACTAACTCTACAAAGGAAACGCCGCTTGCAGCCCACAGTTGAGGATACATGCTGGTAGCTGTAAAACCAGGCAGAGTGTTGATTTCGTTGATCAAGACCTCGCCTGTAGATTCGGCGTAGAAAAAGTCAACGCGGGCAAGCCCAGCCCCATCGACCGCTTCAAATGCTCGAATAGACATGTCTTGAATTTGACGGGCGATCGCCTCAGGCACATTGGCGGGAATATGTAGCTCTGCCAATCCCTCGGTGTATTTGGTTTCGTAGTCATAAAAGTCGCTCTGATAGGTAATTTCGCCCACCACAGAGGCTTGAGGCTGGTCGTTGCCGAGTACGGCACATTCCAGCTCGCGGGGCGAGGGCACAGCAGCTTCTACGATGAGGCGGCGATCGTAGCTGGCAGCGCTGTCGAGAGCGGCTTCGAGCTGTGAGCGGGTGCGAACTTTGGCAATACCCACCGACGAGCCTAAATTGGCCGGCTTTACAAAGCAAGGATAGTCTAGCTCTGCCTCAATCTGGTCGCAGAGTTTAGGAAGACCGGAGGGATTTGACCAGACTTGCGATCGCGTCACCGCCACATACTTAGCCTGGGGTAAACCAACTTGGGCAAAGGCCATTTTCATCGCAATTTTATCCATGCCCAGCGCCGATCCCAGCACGCCTGAACCCACAAAGGGCACCTGCATGAGCTGTAACAACCCTTGGATGGTGCCATCTTCGCCGTTAGGCCCATGCAAAATCGGAAACCAAACATCCACGTCTGCGGCTGTCGCTGTTGATTGCCACCGCTCTAGTGCAGCAGGCATGGTGGCTTGGATAGCGGTGGCGGCAGACAGGGGTGCTGCGGATGGCTCAACTCCTTCACTCAAAACACCGGGTGGCACACCTGCTGTTAGCACCTGCTGAGCCATGTCTCCTGGCAGCCATCGTCCATCTTTTTGAATGTAAACCGGGGTTAGCTGGTATTTATCTGCGTTCTGCCCTTCGCCCAGAGCACGGGCGATCGCCTGGGCAGAGCGCAAAGATACCTCGTGCTCTCCAGAACATCCGCCAAACAGCAACCCCACCCGTATTTTTGCCATTGTGACTTTTCTCCCACCGCGATCCTTCGCAGCTAGCGTATCACGGGATGAGGAGACGAGTCATGCGCTGGTAGATGTTAGCGTCGGTGTTTCGCTGTGTACGAGTTCTCCGGTAATGCTGAAGGCGCGAACCGTGGTAATTTTGACCGGTACAAGTTTGCCCTTGAGTTCGTCTAGCTTGCCAGGAAAATAGGTCAGTCGATTGCCACGGGTGCGCCCCATGACTTGAGTGGGATCTTTAGGATTTTGTTCTTCGACCAAGACTTCTTCGATTCGCCCCTGGTAGCGTTGCGATCGCTCAGCCGCTTGGATCGAAACCAGATGATTTAGCCGTTGGAGGCGATCGCTCTTCACCTCTTCGGCAATCTGATGCTGCCAAAGCGCTGCGGGGGTGCTGGGTCGGGGAGAATAGGCAGCCGTATTGAGTAAATCAAAGCCAATATCTTCCACCAACGTTAGAGTATTTTGAAACTGCTGTTCGGTTTCACCCGGAAAGCCAACAATGACATCTGCACTAATGGATGCATCGGGTACATACTGCCGCACCGTGTCGATAATGCGGCGATATTTCTCGTGAGTGTAGCCCCGGCTCATGGCCTTAAGCACCTCATTGTCGCCCGACTGAAATGGAATATGAAAATGCTCGCAGACCTTAGGCAATTCGGCACACGCACGGATCAGCCGCTCGGTAAAGTAGCGGGGGTGGCTGGTGGCAAAGCGAATTCGCTCAATGCCAGCGACATCGTGTACAAAGTACAGTAGCTCGGTTAGGGTGTTGAGATGCCGCCCATCGGGGGTGCTGCCTGGTAAATCACGACCATACGCATCAATATTTTGTCCCAACAAGGTCACTTCCTTATAACCCTGTTGCCCCAACTCTTCCATCTCAGCACGAATGGCAGCAGGGGTTCGAGACTGTTCTACACCACGTACACCTGGCACCACACAGTAGGTACAGCGTTCGTTGCAGCCGTAAATCACATTTACCCAAGCTGTGACCGAACTATCACGTCGGGGCTTAGTAATATCTTCCATGATGTGAACAGCTTCAGTGGCGGCCACTTGGTTGCCAGCAAACACCTGCTCTAACAGGTCTTGTAGACGATTAGCATGCTGAGGACCCATGACCAAATCGAGTTCAGGGACACGCCGTAAAAGAGCCTCGCCCTCTTGTTGAGCGACACACCCCGCCACCACCAGCGTTAGCCCTGGCTGGGTTCGCTTGCGAATGGCCTGTTTACCCAAGTAGGAGTAAACCTTCTGCTCAGCGTTATCTCGAATGCTACAGGTATTGTAAAGCACCAAATCAGCCTGATCGGGAGAGGGTGACCACTCAAATCCCATAGTTTCCAAAATGCCAGCCATCCGCTCAGAGTCAGCTTTATTCATCTGACAGCCAAAGGTGGTGATGTGGTAGCGACGGGTAGGAGGGGTCATGAATCGGTGTAGAAATAGCTGATATGACGTGGACTCGCTAGATCTCTTCTAGATAATTGTGAACCGGGACTTTGACCCCTGTTCATAGCTATCTGTCCAAAAAGACTAGGTTTGCAGTAGATCTATCATGGTAAGCGATCGCGGGGAGCGAATTGGTTCTGAACAATCTGCCTCAGACAGTAGTTGGATGAGGGGTAGTCCTAAATTGGTAAGGATTTTTTGATGGGCAGGCGAAGCCCGCCCATCAAAAAATCCTTACATCAATACCACTAACGGATGAGGAATAGATGGAACCGGATGGTTGGCAGAGTCTAAATAGCTATTACACTGACAAACCTTTAAGCGACTACTAATAAGGGTTTGCCCCGATATAATTGCTATCGAACCATTGTAAATTTACATAGGCTTTATGAAAAATACAGATGAGCGGGGTAGAAACTTCATAAACGCTCGCCTTGGAAAACGTACCAGTGGCTACAATACTCTCAATGAAACTAGTTGTTCTTAGTGTTTTTACTTAACTTTTTGAGGCATTGCTACAGTCAGATACGAATTTACACTTATATAGGGTCACGTTAGAGAGACATGCGGAACATGACTCTCTAACCATAGGTTCATACTTAGAATTGCCAATGGCAGATTTGTTAAAGGCAATAAATCTGATACTATGCTCTCTTACGGAATTTTACGGATTCACCATTGTCTGTGCCTCGAAGCCTCCGTAGTTTTACGGAAGTTCGGTTGTACGTCTGGGATACGGGGTGCATTATTTCGATACTCATTGCGTCAATGTGCAAGGGGTTAGGGTGTTTCTAACGGCATGGTTCTTGGGGCATAGTTCTTGGGGTGCTTTTCGTCTGTTTCGGGGTGCATAAGGTTTGTCTACGTGGTCTTTAAAACATCTAAGCTAAGCCGAACAGTTTCGCCGTCTGGGTATTGGTTAGGAAAGCCGATTGATGCCTGAATTTAGCCTTTTCGACTGCTGTCTATGGATTGAGTCTAAAGCTTTAGACGCTAGAGCCTAGTTAGATATTCAGGTCAATGCGATCGCCAGCGTTTCTCTGAACAACTAGCTTAGCTTTGGCGATCGCAATTTTATCCTCGAAAACAAATAGCTTATTCGTCCGTATTTTCTCTGTTCGTACTGAGTCTGTATATAGCGTTACGGGACTCGTCTTAGTTCTCACCGAAATTCCTGAAACATTACAATCATGCACATGCCGCCTACCTCCTCAACCGCGTTAAGGAGTTTAAAACTCCTGCTATCTACCATTGGCGTTGCCTGTCTTTCCCTTGCAGCAGCACAAAAATCTAATGCGGCCATCTTTCAGGAAAACACAGATGCAGGGGAGAGATTGAGCAACGCGCAAGTCGTCAACACTCGCCCTGGTGGAACTAGTCTATCCGGCATTAAAGGTAACTTGAGTTTCGGTGCCGATATGTTTCAAATCACTATTAGAAATACAGTCGGGGATTTTCTAGCCAGTACTGGTAATCAAGGGCAAACCGAGTTTGAAGATACCCAGCTCTTTTTGTTTGATGCCAATGGGGTAGGAGTTTTTGCAAACGACAACACTCCCGATAATGATCCAGGTCGAGCCAACCCTGGTACAAGTCGTTCTACTATCCGCCTTCGCAAAAATACTATTCCAGATGGACTCTATTACTTAGGCATCTCAGGGTATAACTACGATCCGACAGACGCAAGCGGTAACCTGCTATTCCCTAACGCCCGAAAACAACTGGTTACACCTCTTAACCCAACTGCTTCGCTGGGAGGCTGGAAAGCTAATCCCGGCTATTCTGGGCGCGGGCTTGGCTACCTGATCGATTTAACAGGCTCAGAATTTGTATCGTTAGTCTCCCCAGTCCCTATCGATCCTATTCCGTCTCCCTCTCCAATCCCCTCTCCAAGCCCTAGCCCAAGTCCAAGCCCGTCTCCTAGTCCCAGCCCCTCTCCAAGCCCGTCTCCCTCTCCCAGCCCAAGTCCTAGCCCGTCTCCAAGTCCCAGCCCGTCTCCCTCTCCCAGCCCTAGCCCCAGCCCCAGCCCGTCTCCAAGTCCTAGTCCGTCCCCTAGCCCCAGCCCCAGCCCGTCTCCAAGTCCTAGTCCGTCCCCCAGCCCCAGCCCCAGCCCGTCTCCAAGTCCTAGCCCATCTCCAAGTCCTAGCCCATCGCCATTCCCAACTCCCAGTCCCTCTCCAGACGATCCAGCTTCTGTTCCAGAACCCTCGTCAATCATGGGTTTGCTGACCCTGGTGGGCTTAGCAGCGGGAGTCATGGGCAAACGTAAGAGCGATCGCCCCTAACGTTTGCCTGAGAGTGCTGCTTTTGAATAGAAGCACTGCCCTGCCTGAGATCAAGTGGAGATGCGAGTGAAGTCTGTATCAAACTTCTACCGCAGTCAACTGAGTCTATTCAGCAATGCTGAGGGCAATCTGATAAATGTCTCGCCGGGGCAGGTTGGTTTGCTGAGCCAATTGGCGGCTAGCTTGCGAACGAGATAGCCCCTGGTTAATGAGCGCTTCTAATTCTGCTTTAAGGGCTGACTCTGAGAGGATAGGCTGGGTGAGTTTTGCTCCGGCGACCAGAATGGTAAATTCGCCTTGAGGATCTCGGATTGTGTGATGGGCGATCGCCTCCTCCACGGTACCTCGCCAAAACTCTTCGTGCAGCTTGGTTAACTCACGGGCTAACACAATGCTTCGCTCGGCTCCAACTGTTTTTAGCAGGTCTGCAAGGGTTTGTCGCAAGCGGTGAGGGGCTTCGTAAAACACGATCGTCCGGGGTTCGGATATTAACGATTCGAGGCGATCGCGTCTCTCTGTCCCTTTGGGGGGCAAAAAGCCCTCAAAGACAAAGCGATCGGTCGGCAACCCGGCGGCGCTCAGTGCCGTAATTACCGCGCTGGCTCCCGGCACTGGAATCACCAGAATCCCGGCTTCTACGCAGGCACTGACGAGTTCATAGCCCGGATCAGAAATTCCTGGCATACCCGCATCACTAACGAGAGCGATCGCCTTGCCGTCTTGCAATCGGCTTAATAAGTCGGGTAGTCGGCTGGTGCGGTTGTGGGCATGGTAGCTAATTTGTGGCGTTGTGATTTGAAAATGCTGGAGCAACTTTCCTGTATGGCGCGTGTCTTCTGCGGCAATCCAGTCTACCTCTTGCAAAATTCGCACTGCTCGGAATGTCATGTCTTCCAAGTTGCCGATGGGGGTCGCGACGATGTAGAGGGGCATGGGGAGATGGGAAAGGATGAAGAGGGAAGAGGGAAAATAGAAGAAGGAAGAGGAAAAATAGAAGGGAGAAGAGGGAAAATAGAAGAGGATGAAAGGAACTGGGTGGTGGGGCGGTAGAATGGAAGTCAATTCTCAGGATGAGGTGCTGCCTAATATCTATCTGATATTTGTCCTAAGAACTATTTGAAAACCGTCTGCCGAACTATGCCTCTAACTTGTCAGTCGTTGATTCAAGCCTATCCCCAAGTGTGGCAAGATGCCACAATACATCCATTCTTAGCAGCGTGCAAATCAGGGAGCATTCAGCCTCAGCAGTTCAATACGTGGCTGGTGCAAGACTATTTATTTGTAAATGAGTTTACGCGGCTGGTTGCGGGTGTTTTGACGGTTGCTCCAACCCATCACTTTGATGTGCTGCTGAGTGGGATGGCAGCTCTAAAAGATGAATTGGAGTGGTTTCGAGCTAAGGCAGCTGAACGCAACCTCAACCTCAGTTCGCCCGCGCAACCTACCTGTGTAGAATACTGGCATTTTATGAATGGTCTGGCTGCGTCACCGTATGCTGTGCAGGCTACGGCACTGTGGGCGATTGAGCTGGCTTACAATCAAGGCTGGCAGCTACCTGG
>JBBQFG010000196.1:0-9966 GCA_038321765.1 Elainellales cyanobacterium | reverse complement strand
GCGGGAATGACGCTGGCATGTCCTAAGCTTTATGACTATGGCTATAAGGATTTTTTGATGGGTGGGCTTCGCCCGCCCATCAAAAAATCCTTACCAATTTAGGACTACCGAAAAAAGTTGAAGGGAGTGGGGGCGATCGCCCCCACTCCCTTCAACAAAACCCATAGCCAACTGCACCTAAAGCCCCGTGCTACAAAACAAAGTTGCAAGATGTGAGCTGACTAATCGAAACACCTTCCAGCACCGCTAGGGTATTAAAGGGTTGTCCAGCCCCTCTACCGTTTGCATCAATTTGTACCTGAGTATTGCCGCCTGTTTCCACCAAGCGCACAAACCGATTCAGCCGTTGATAAAACGACTGCCCCCCCACCTGAAAGGGTGCTCTGTTAAAAATAGTACGCAGGTCAATTACATCCAAAGCAGGGGTAAAGTCCTTAATTAAGTCTGTCCCTTCTCTAACCGTATTGTAGACAAACATGTCTCGACCAGATTCACCCGTCAGTGTATCGTTACCGCCACCACCGACAATAATGTCTCGACCAATGTTGCCGTTCAAAATATCGCCTCCAGGGCCGCCGTACAGAACATCCCGACGCACACCACCCGTCAGCGTATCAATGCCTTTATTGCCATAAAGTACATTTTGTCGCTGCTTAACCTCCAGCACATCATTGCCCTGACGGCCAAACACCCGATACCCCGCCCGCGAGTTGTGTGGTTGGCGATTAAACTGCCGCACAAATTTGGGATTATTGCTCTGATCAATCCGCCAAGCTTGGAGCCGTCCTGGCACCGCTGCGAGTTGCAGCCCCAGCGTGTTGGGCGCATTATCCAGCCTGATCACTTCTTGTCGATTAAAAAACTTAGCGGGGAAAGGAGGCAAAGGTCTACCATTCCTGCATTTCCTAGTAATTGCAGACGCGCCCGTCCCGCCGCCGCCCGCAATAATATCGCCAGGATTGCCACCTGGATTGCCAGGACCGACAGGACCGACTACCGGACTGATGCCTGTCGCCCCAAACACATTTAGGGTGCCTGCTCCACCTGTTTTGGTTAACGTTACGCTTTGCACCGTCCGCGTCGCGTCGGGCGTAAAGCGGAAGCCAAACAAAGCCGGGTCATTAGCCTGCTCAAACGTACCGTTGGGCTGCGCTTGATCCAGTGTATCGATCAGGTAATAAGCAGAGGGTGACTGAGTAATCTCATCTAGCCAATCGGGTACATTCGCCGTTGCGCTAGACTGCGTACCGTCTGTGTAGTTAAACGTGGCCTGTAGCGTAGCAGGCCCATCCGTAGCTACAGCCGCCACGTGAACCGCCGAATATTGGGCATCGGGAATGTCAACGGTTACACCTTGCCCATTAGTGGGTGCTACCCAGGCGTTGTTACCGTTATCGGTGTCTCGGTAGGGCAGTTGAATGTCGGGGTGGAGGGAATTGGCTGGGAAAAACCCATTGGCAGGCAGCCCTTTGCCAGCAAACCCCGCCGCCGCCGTTGCTACCGGCTGAGTCACTAGACTATTTTGTTGACTGTCGATTGGGTCTTGAGTCGTATCACCCGTGTTAACAATCACATCTCGGTTGACCGCAGGTGTGAAATTGAACTGAACCGTTGTATCGGTGATATTGTCGTCAGTATCGTTGGGGACGATATCGCCATTGGGACCACCAGAAATGGCGCTACTATCTAATCCTTCCCGAAAGTCACGAAAGTTGTCACCGGGGTCGGTATCTCGCAGTTTGTAAACCACCTGACCAGTAGACACCAGAGAATTGTAAAAACTGGTTAGTAGCGCTGGATCTTCTGTGAAAAACCAGCCAGTATCTAGCTCTTCATTAAAGAAGCCGATGTTGCTAGTTGCACTGGGGATGACATTGCCAATGCTGTCGGTGGTAGCCGTTTCAATCGGACTCCAACTGCCAAAACTCAGATCGTTCAGCAGCAGAGTGTTTTCGTTGAAGTCCTGATTGACGTTACTAACAGGGGGAACGCCTGGTTGGCTAGTATCGCCGTCAAATAGCGTCACGCGGATTGCAGCTTTGCTAATACCGCCGCCTAAAGCCGCGAGAACCGCAGGCGTTAAGCCAGCCTGAGTACCAATTACAATCTCTGTCTCCGCAGGGCCAGCTACACCCTGGTAGAGGTTTGCCCCTGCTCCTAACTGTGCTACGACTCTCTGCCCATTGGTGCCAATAAGATCTAAAACAAGACCCCCAACCACTGAGGCTCCAGTCGGGAGTCTTCCACCAGCGGGGGAGACGGTTGTCACAATTGCCATATTTTTTAAGCCCTGATTCTGTTGACGACATTTAGGAACAAGTTATCAGGATAATTACTCAACTACATCTAAAAGCTACAACCAAATTTAACCAGCCCTTCTGGCTCATAGTTTCGCCAGTTACAAATACCGTTAAGGATCGTAAATTCAATAAGTAGTTCAACCTAAATAAAAACCAAATTCTAAAACCCTGCGCCGCCCGCTGTGCGGGCAGCGCAGGGTTTTAGAATCTTATATTTAATTAAGCCTACCTACTTAAGACCTAAAAGTTGTGGATGAAAGAACGGCTAAATCGTCTTTTCATCTACCCCGATACAGGCATTGGTAGTGGTATTGATGTAGGGATTTTTAGATGGGCGGGCGAAGTCCGCCCATCTAAAAATCCCTACCAATTTAGGACTACCTAGGCATTAATTGATTCACGATTTTGAGGAAACTTTTAGAGGAGAAGGACAGAAATATCTCTGTAATGTATACCCTTGTAGACTAGTCGAATTTTAAACCCTTAATAACTTACTGTTAGATAATATACCAATCTGCGTAGGATGCGTAGACGATCGCCACACTGCATCAAACCTTTAAGGATGCTGCGGTATGGCGATCGCCTCCCCACTAAGTAGTTCAACCTAAATAAAAACAAGATTCTAAAAGTCTGCGCCGCTCGCTGCGCGGGCGGCGCAGACTTTTAAGGTTTTATATTTAATTACGCCTATCTACTTATCCCCACTAATCTACTTATCCCCACTAATTGAAGTAGGATGCTACGGCTAATCTCTTAATGATTCAAGAGCGACCTATTATCTCTACTATTTATCTCTACTATTCAGCCGTGACATAGGCTGCCGTAATTCCGCCATCGACCAAGAAGGTAGAGCCGTTCACAAAGGACGATTCTTCGGTAGCCAAGAATAACGCTGCCTGAGCAATTTCCTGAGCCTTGGCAAAGCGACCGGGGGGAATATGTACCAAGCGACGCTGCCGTCGGGCTGGGTCTGCCAGCAGTTCTTCAAGTAGCGGCGTTTCGACAGGGCCAGGACAGAGCGCGTTAACACGAATGTTTTGGCGAGCAAACTCTACGGCAATTTCTCGCGTTAGCGACAGGACACCACCTTTACTGGCGGTATAGGCAATCTGAGCGGTCGCTGCACCGACTACAGCCACAAACGAGGCCGTATTAATAATCGACCCACCACCTGATCGCAGCAGCGCCGGGATACCGTATTTGCAGCCCAAAAACACGCCTTTGAGATTGATGTTGATGGTCAAATCCCATATGGCTTCCTCGGTGTCTAATACAGAGCCATCATCCGGATGAAAGATGCCCGCATTGTTGAACAGCACATGCAGCCCGCCAAACTCAGATTCGGTAGCGGCAATCATAGCTTCTACATCAGCCGCCTTAGACACATCAGCCCGAATGAAGGTCGCTCTACCGCCTATCGCCTCTACTAACGCAACGGTTTCTTGACCTGCCGCTTCGTTTAGATCAACCACAGCGATCGCCGCTCCTTCTTTGGCAAACAGCACCGCCGATTCTCGGCCAATACCACTGCCAGCGCCCGTAATCAGTGCAACTTTATTCGCTAAACGCATAGGTTAAGTTCCTAAATAAATGGCAACAATAAAATGACAACTTTTTGTTAGGGATTAGCTGGGACACGCAGCGTGCCTCACCCATCCCTGAGCGAAATTACTGCATTGATAAATTCCCGAAAGAACTGTTGATGCACTGGCGCAGCCAACGACAATTCAGGATGCCATTGAACGGCTAGTAGCCACGGGTGCTGCTGGTATTCCATAGCTTCTACGAGGCCATCTTCAGCGTGGGCAACGACAGTCCATGCAGGGGCGATCGCCTGTACAGCTTGGTGATGCCAGGAGACAACGTTAATGCTGGGAGCGATCGCGCTAGTTCCCAATAGCTGCGCCAGACGGCTATCAGGGGCAATTTGAACAGTATGCTCGACCGGGCGACGGGGGTGGTCGAGGCGGTGTAAGGTGCGATCGCCATACACATCGGGCACATGTAGCACCAAATCGCCGCCTGTAGCCACATTCAGCAGTTGCATTCCTCGACAAATACCCAACACGGGAATCGTTGTTGTTAAAGCCGCTTTGGCTAAGGCCAGTTCAAACGTATCCCGTTCTGCATTCACCAAATACACGGTAGGGTCAGACTCTCCACCGTAGAGCACCGGGTTAATATCCCCACCACCTGACAAAATCAACCCATCCAGCCTCGTTAACAGATGGCTGGAGTCGGCAGCCTGGGGCGGCAACAAAACCGGAATGCCCCCTGCGAGGGCGATCGCATCCACATAGGCTCCCGGCAGCGCAAACTCTCCAGTTTCCGTGCGGTGGTACGTGGTAATACCAATAATGGGTAAGGGTTGATTAGGCACGTTCAAAATAGCGGGCGCGCTCCCAGCTTGTTACCACTTGATCAAACTTGCGCTGCTCGGTGCGGAAGAAGTGTAGGTAATGATCCACCACCTCCGTCCCCAGAGCCGTCCGCGCCCACTCGCTGGTATCAAGCGCATGAATCGCCTCATTTAAGCTGTGGGGCACCTGGGGCAAATCGCGCGCTTCATAGACATCGCCTTCAAACATGGCGGGCGGCTCAATCTGGTTCTGGATGCCGTCTAGCCCTGCCGCCAGCGTCACCGCAAAGGCCAGGTAGGCATTGGCATCAGCCCCAGGAGCGCGGCATTCTAACCGCAGCGACGAGCCGTGTCCCAAAATGCGAAACCCTGCTGTGCGGTTGTCGTATGACCAGGCAATGCCCGTGGGCGCAAACGAGCCAGCGACGTAGCGCTTATAGGACGTAGGATAGGGCGCATAGAACGGAAAAATTTCGCGAATGTGAGCCATCCAACCGCCCAAGAACCAGCGGAACAGCGGTGAGCTATGAACCGGGCCAAAGGGTTCCTCACCGGGAAACAGCGCTTCTCCTGCCGCGTTCCACAGGCTGGCATGGAGGTGCATACTAGAACCCGCAAACCGCTCATCCCACTTGGACATAAAGGTAATGGCGACGTTGTTTTGCCACGCAATTTCTTTGGCGGCGTGCTTATACAGCGTGTGGCGATCGGCCATCTCCAAAAAATCGCAGTAGCGCAGGTTGATTTCTTGCTGTCCGGGCCCCCATTCGCCCTTTGAGAACTCCACCGGAATCCCAGAGCGATCGAGATGTTTGCGGATGGCTCCAATCAAAAATTCTTCCTTGGTGCCCTGAAAGATGTGGTAATCCTCAATGTAGCTGCCGATCGGCTGGAGGTCGTGGTAGTTTTTGCGGCGAGCCTCTTCGTAGGAATCGGAGAACACATACAGCTCTAGCTCAGATGCGCCCATGGCAGTGTAGCCCAGTGCCTTGACGCGATCGAGCTGTTGACGCAGAATATTGCGCGGCGCAATCTCGACGAGTTCGTCCTTTTCTTCGTTGTACACGTCGCAAATGACGATCGCCGTTTTTTCTAGCCAGGACGCATGGCGCAGGGTGGTTAAGTCAGGCACCAACCGAAAATCGCCGTAGCCCGTCGCCCAACTGGTGAACTTGTAACCGGGCACTGGCTCCATCTCCATATCGCAGGCCAGCAAATAATCGCAGGCGTGAAATCCATCTTTCAACACGTCGTTGACAAAAAAGTCGCCCGTAATTCGTTTGCCCACCAGCCGCCCATACAGGTCAGGGAAAACGGTCAAGATGGTTTCAATTTGCTCGTCGGCCACCAGTTGCTTTAAGGTCTCGACAGAGAGCATTCCGCGTACGTTGGGTTTATTCATGCGTAAAGGCTGAAAATTGGGATGAGTTGGGATGAGTTGGGGAAAATGATTTGTTGAGTGCGGAAGGGCAGGTTTTGTGGATCAGTTACTCACAACCACCCGGAAACTCACAAGGAATCGAAAAGCCGGAAGGGCAGGTTTTGTGGGTCAGTTACTCACGACCACCCGGAAACTCACAAGGAATCGAAAAGCCGGAAGGGCAGGTTTTGTGGGTCAGTTACTCACCACAGAGGCTACAAACTAGCTGAACCTGCCCCTACGAGCGGCTGGGTGTGGTGTGGGGCCTTTTTAGGCATCTAAAACTAATTCACGATCCTTTTTACTCAGCGATGAAGACCGTTTTCATTTCGCTGTAGTGATCAAGAGCGGCCAGACCCAGTTCGCGTCCCAATCCGCTGCGTTTGACGCCGCCAAAAGGAGCTTCGAGATGGACGCTGTGCCCGGTGTTGATTGAAATTACGCCCGTTTCGATCGCCTTTGCCACGCGCAGCGCTCGACTAATATCCTTCGTCCAGATGGAACCCGATAGGCCGTAGACGCTGTTATTGGCGATCGCCACGGCTTCCTCCTCGGTATCAAACGGAATTACGGACAGTACAGGGCCAAAAATTTCTTCGCGGGCAATCCGCATATCGGGATGGACATTGGCAAAAATGGCGGGCTGCAAGTAGGCTCCGGTTTCGGTGGGAATAGTACCGCCACAGGCTAAGGTAGCTCCTTCCTGCTGACCAATGGTGATGTAGTCGAGCACGCGATCGCGCTGTTGGATGGAGACGAGACAGGCAATTTCGGTCTGTTCATCCAGCGGCTGCCCCAGTTTGAGCGCCTGAAATTGCTGGATCAGCCGTTGCAGAAATTCGGCGTAGATTGGGCGCTGCACTAGAAGACGCGATCGCGCACAGCAGTCTTGTCCGGCATTGCCCAACACGCTCCACATCGCTTTGGGCGCGGCTTTGTCCAAATCGGCATCGGCAAACACCAGATTGGCCGACTTACCGCCCAGTTCCAGCGTTACCCGCTTGATGTCGTCTGCCGCCAGCCGCATCACCTGCGCCCCAATTTCGGTAGAACCCGTAAACGAAATTTTGCGTACCAGCGGATGTCGAATCAGGGCATCGCCCACCACGCTACCCGCACCGGGCACCACGTTGAATACCCCCGGCGGCACGCCTGCTTCTGAGGCCAGCTCGGCCAGCCGCAGCGCCGAGAGCGGTGTCAGCGAGGCAGGTTTGAGCACGATCGTATTGCCCATCGCTAGGGCTGGAGCCACTTTCCAGGCTGTAATGGCCAGAGGAAAATTCCACGGAGCAATCATGCCGCAGACTCCAAGCGGTTCGCGGAAGGTCAGCCCGGTGCCTGCTGCCGCCACGGGAATTGTTTGCCCACCCACCTTATTGATCGCGCCCGCATAATATTCAAAGCAGTCGGCGGCGAGTTCTACCTCTTCGCGCGCTTCCCGAATCGGCTTGCCCACGTTGCGGCTTTCGAGCTGGGCCAACTCTTCGAGGTGCGATCGCAACAGAGCCGACAGGTTCAGCAAAATCCGCGTTCGCTCGCGACTGTTGACTTTACGCCAGGGCGATCGCATCTGCTCTGCCAGCTTTACAGCCCGGTCGATATCCTCCACACCGCCCGCCGCTACCTCCATCCAGGCTTCCCCAGTCGCGGGGTCGGTGAGCGGATACGCGTCCCCCGATATGGCAGAACGGCGATCGCCCCCAATGAATAGCAATTCCATCCGCAACTTACCCTGTAATTTGCTAAATACGCTTGAGGCTTAAATGGTATGACTCCAAGCCATTAAAGTAGGCGGTTTGCGATCGCCAATGGGTAGCCAATTATACAAAGTCTCATCCCGCCTTAACGCATAACGATTTATAGCGGTAGCCATGATCAATAGGACGCCTCCCTGTCATTCCCGCGCAGGCGGGAATCCATCTGCTCGATAGGTGCGCGGGTGGATTCCCGCCTGCGCGGGAATGACGCTGGCATGTCCTAAGCTTTATGACTATGGCTATAACTTGCTTTTGTGTCAGATGATTTTGAGAACCACACGGCGCGCGGTTCTCAAAATCATCTGACGCGTTTGGTTGTTAAGCTCCTGTTAAAGTAAGCCCTTGAGAAAACTGGAGGTAGCCAGGATGTGTTCTTGCATGAGCTGACGGGCGCGATCGCCATCTTTCTGGCGGATGGCATCAACAATATCTTGATGCTGCTGAGTGGAGTGGATGCGCTGGGCGTTGCTATAGGGTGCAGTTTGCAGCAGATCAGTGAGTTCGGCATGAATGTCAACTACAATCGCCGGGAGCCGATTAGTTTGGGTGGTTTTGGCGATCAGCAAATGAAACCGAGTGTCCAGCTTGCGATACTCGCTGAAAACATCTATTTGCCGCATCCGATCTACCAAATCCTGCAACTCGTCTACTTGAGTTTCCTCCGCCCGTTGCGCTGCTAACTCCGCAATACCAGCTTCTACAATCAGCCGATGATCGAGAATTTCTGCCAGGGTTGCACCGTTGGCATTGAGCCTGTGCCGCACCTCCAACACCGTCGGCAACGGTGGCTGGTTCGACACAAACGTGCCGCCTGTGCGCCCCCGTTTCACCACCAAAATTCCCTGTGTCACCAATAGCCCGATCGCTTCGCGTACCGTCGTGCGGCTAATTCCCATCATTTGGGCAATGTCGCGCTCGCTCGGTAGCTGATCGCCTGGTTCATACAGCCCCATTTTGATCGCCGCTCCCAAGCGCTCAAGCGTTACCTCAAACGGGTTAACTGTCGGCTTCGAGCCTCGCAGCAATGCATCCGCTGGCCGCGCTGGTTGCACTGGTTGAAGGGGCGATCGCTGAGTTGAAGCCTTGCTGCGATGAGACATGAAGCGTGATTAGACCAAGGGAACTGGTGCTTTAAGCTGAAGAAATTCTTGCATAAATTGATTGGCGATCGGTGCTACCGCTGGCGAATGGTGCGTAGCTGCGGCCAATCATACGATTGCTAATTGTGTGGGGTGCGATCGCGATCGGCGAGCGATTTTACCTACCAGCGCTCAACACTTGTTCAGCCGTCAGTTTTAAATCTGGGAAGGTGAAAGAGACGATCGGCTGATTGCCCCGAAGCTGCTGAATTTCATACTCCCCATTCACTAACGTACAGATAGAGAGAGTGGGTTGTTTGGGCTTGCCAATGTGTCGCGTCCCCCCTAGTCCTGCGTAGTCTGCGATCCAGTATTCAGGAATGCCTAAAACCGCGTAATCTTCAACCTTACGGGCATAATCATTTTGCCAGTTGCTACTCACAACCTCCGCCACAAATTTAATCGAACTGCCCAGCGTCAGAATCGACTGGTCAGGCCAAAGCAATTCTTTGGTCAATTCATCTCGATTGACAACTGCAACATCCGGTCGAAATGCTGTCATGCCCATGCTAGAAGGGCGCAGTAGTCCCCGCTGAAGGACAAACCAAGGCAATCCTATTCCGTCGATCTGGACACAGATTTTTGCAGTAATGAAGGCTGCAACCTCCTCATGCAAACCTGTTGGCTCCAAATCAAACACCTCTCCATCAATCAGTTCGTAGCGGTTGTCGCCACCATAGCGGGTGAGAAACTCGTCAAAGCTAAGTGATTTTTGTTGTATGGGTTGGTCGTTTGCTTGAGTGCCCGCAGGGTGTGTCGCAATGGTCATAGGTCGCTTATGCCCAATCAATGCCTTCAGTTTACCAAATCGAATATGTGACAGATGCGTGACGGATCAAACTGATGTTGAGGGATATTCGGCATCACGGCTAGCATGAGCTGATATGGCGGCGATCGCACTCCTCACTGTGCCATGCAATTGCCCCTTAAGTCTCAATCATTCAGTTTTGGAGGGGACACTGCGACGAAAACCGCAAGATAGGCGATCGCT
>JBBQFG010000195.1:0-9989 GCA_038321765.1 Elainellales cyanobacterium | reverse complement strand
CTGGCTGAGCGCAACAGAATTTCAAACAGGTCTCTGAGTGTATAACTCCCGTTCATCGCTAAGGGCACGTGGTTGAGCAAACAATCTACGGCTGAGTCCAAAGTTGTTTCATCCGTCAAAGCAGGAGCGGTAGATAATGAGCATGGATAGGGTGTCATGGCTTTTCGTTCGATACTTCTAGCCTGACTCTATCCTTTTTTTAGAGAATTTTTGATCTACTGAGATTAGGAAAGTTCACATTGCGTATTGATCTATCTATGTGAAAGGCTGGCTGAGCAACCTGCCCCAACAATTGGAGTATCTTTTTTCGGCGTTGCTGAATCTAGGGATGAATCGCTAATTTTGCCCTCACCCTCGCCCGTTGGGTTAGGGGACAAGAATTCTAGCTCCCTTCTCCTTGGGGAGAAGGGTTGGGGATGAGGGAATCATATTTGAATTCAGCAACGCCGCTTTAGTTTCGCTTTGTATTCGCAGCCGTGCTCCAATATTCCCGCCTGTGACACCTACCAACCCCATTCACTCTGACCCGTCGGACATTGCGGGGGGTTTGGGGGAGTCGAGTCCCCCAAAGTGCGGGGGTACGGGGGGAAGTCCCCCGGATCAGCTCGAAGAGCAACCAGTACTGAGATATCTAGCCATGATAGTTCCACATTTCCGTTGCGACTCGTAGAATTGGCGATCGCCGTTTTTACGCCTATCTTTTCTACATAGCTTGGTTCCGGCAAAAGCATCGCCCCCACCTCGCCCTGATAAAATACAACCTTGGCAGCGTAACAAATGGAACCTTCATGGACTATCGGCAAGCAGGCGTAGACGTAGAAGCCGGACGGGCATTTGTACAACGCATCCGCGACATGGTAAACAGCACACGCCGCCCAGAAGTACTCGGTGGCATCGGTGGGTTTAGCGGACTCTTTGAATTACCCGCAGGCTATCAACAACCCGTCCTCGTATCTGGCACCGACGGCGTAGGGACAAAGTTGAAGCTGGCTCACCAGTGCGATCGCCACGACACCGTTGGCATCGACCTAGTTGCCATGTGCGTCAACGATGTCCTCACCTGTGGTGCAGAACCCCTATTTTTTCTAGACTACCTGGCCACAGGCAAACTCAACCCCGAACAACTCGCCCAAGTAATTACTGGGATTACCGACGGCTGCAAACAGGCAAGCTGTGCTCTACTGGGCGGCGAAACAGCCGAAATGCCGGGATTTTACCAGCCCGGTGAATATGACTTGGCGGGGTTCTGCGTGGGGATCGTCGAAAAAAGCAAGATTCTAGACAGTTCCCAAGTCCAGATGGACGACGTGGCGATCGCCCTCCCCAGCAGCGGCATTCACAGCAACGGCTTTAGCCTAGTCCGAAAAATTGTGGAAGTCGCCGAAGTTAACCTCCAAGACAGCCCGTCCCTATTCGGCGACAAAACCATCGGCGCAACCCTACTGACCCCCACTCGGATTTATGTGCAACCCATTCTAGCAGCCTTACGCGAAGGGCTACCCATTCACGGCATGGCTCACATCACGGGCGGCGGCCTACCAGAAAACTTGCCCCGCTGCTTGGGTAAAGGACAGGCAATTCAAATTCAGCCCAATACATGGACAATACCCCCCGTGTTTGAGTGGCTGGCAGATTTAGGCTCTGTTAGTCGCCTAGACATGTTTAACACCTTTAATATGGGCGTTGGATTTGTGGTGCTAGTTCCGGCGGACCAGGGCGATCGCGCCATTCAATTTTTCCAGACCCATCACCTCAATGCACAGGCGATCGGAACGGTGATCCCAGGCGTAGGCGAGTTAATTTTGCCCTTGGAGTAAAGCTCCCAGAGGCAAAGACACCCCCCTTAGCTCAAACGTTAGTATAGCGGTAGCCATGATCAATAGGACGCCTCCCTGTCATTCCCGCGCAGGCGGGAATCCATCTGCTCGATAGGTACGGGGGTGGATTCCCGCCTACGTGGGAATGACGCTGGCATGGATTTCCTACGGAGTCAGTTCCTACGGCTATAATTTGGTGGATTCCCGCGCAGGCGGGAATGACGCTGGCATGTCCTAAGCTTTATGACTATGGCTATAAGTAGTTCAACCTATATAAAAACCAAATTCCAAAACCCTGCACCGCCCGCTATGCAGGCGGTGCAGGGTTTTAGAATCTTACATTTAATTAAGTCCACCTACTTAAGCACCGTTGAACTTTAGCCAAGTTTATTTTGCTTTGCCGAACGCTTTTGATTTCCCCGTGCCGCTTTCAACTGTTGACGCAATGGCTCGATATTGGGAGCTTGCCCTCCATAGCGCCAGCGAACGTAGGCCTGCGAGATCGCGTCAATTAGCTCGACATGGCCAAGAGACTGTCCAGCGGGAGGGTTGCTACAAGATTGGCGCGCAAATTCTAAAGGGGTTTGGGTGGACGTTTTACGCATGCCCTGACTGGCTAGCCAAGTGAGCAACTGCTGGTAGAGCGCTTCCATAGGCGGCAGTTTGGCGAGCCAGCGGCGATAGCGCCAGGTTTGCCAACCACTCCAGCCCAGCCAGCCCGCAAAACTTAGAGCCGTCATCAGGATCAATCCCGTCAGCAGACCTACCCACCCCTGGGTAAACAGCCCTGTCAAAAACGCGATCGCCCAGCCAAAACCCCGCACCAACTGCTCAAACACACCATTCAGAAAGCCCGAAAGCGGCGAAGGCAGCCAGCCCGCTACCCAATTCCAAAACTGCTTCAACACCGCAAACACTTGGGACTCTTCAACCGACGCAGGAACGACATTAGCACCGGGAATCGGATTAAAGGAAAACCAGCCATGTTTGGCGAAGTACACTTCAGTCAGGGCAAAAGCGTCCGTATTGCGAACGACATAAAAGCCAGTAAACGGGTTAAACTCACCTGCCCCAAAGCCCACGGTTAGACGTGCCGGAATGCCAATAGACCGCAGCATTGTAGTCAGCACGGTTGAAAAGTGGTCAGGGTATCCGCCCTGATATTTGAATAAGAACGCTTCTACGAGGTCTTCGTCTTCGGCTAGAAATGGCAAGTTAGGCTGAAGCTCATAGTTTTGCTTTAGATATTGCGCCAGGTATAGTGCCTTTTCATAGGGATTTGTCAGCGGATTGGGCGACTCGGCTAAAATCGCTTCAGTTGTTTGCCGCAGACGCGGTGCGATCGCCTGTGGCAATTGCAGATACGTCTTCTGAATTGGCTGTGGGTAAGCAGTCGGAGATCGGCCTAACAGCGTGCGATCGCGGTAGGGTACTTCAGAGATAACGGTATAGGTTAACCCCTCCGATAGTGGAATGGGCGATCGCACCGTACCCTCTGGATCAATCGCCACCTCTCGCGTAGGAAAGTACAGCTCCTTGGGTTCGTACAGCGCTGGCACCAAGTTTGGCAAGTCTGACACAACCGTGTAGGACTGAATCACATCCTGGGTGCGGTTCAAGGTTACTGACCACGGCAGGGTAAAGCGAAATGACCAGGTGGGGCGTTCTAACTTTTGGACATCTTTCTCCTCCCCGCGCGAGAGTTCCCAGCCCTGCCCGGTGTAGCGGTCAAACGACATGACCCGCCAAAACCCCTCAGACTGCGATCGCACCCGCATAACCACCTTGGGTGTTAACGATCCCCGCAGGTTTTGGTTCATCTGGCTGTTGAAGCCGTAGTAAAAGCTTGCGTCTACTTGACCGGGTTCACCCCGCACGTTGCCGTCTGCTCCTGTCCCAGTTCCTGAGCTAGCTCTACCGTCGCGCACATAGCCCGGATTCAAAATCGTGCCGCCGTCAAACTGCCCTTCAAATTCAATCGGGGCACTAACCGGAAACGTCCGCAGTTGATATCCCGGCAGCCGGGGCAAAAATGCAAAGATGAACAGCCCCAAACCCACTGTTACCAGCAGAAACACAGCCAGCCTTTTCGGTGCAAGATCGGCTCCAATGCGCCGCAGCGTCTGTTGGGGTGCCAGCCCCAATCGTGAGCGATAGTCCAGAATCATGACTGGAATGGACAATCCCACAAACGCCAACAGCAGCGGAGCAAACCACAGGGTTTGGCTCAGGGTTGCCGCTACCCCGATCAAAATTAGTCCGATGATCACAGAGTAGCCCAAATCTTTGCGGCGGGGCAGATCAAAACTATGGAAGACCTGAAGCTGAATTAACAGCTCCGCTAAGGCTAGCCGCGTGTCGTTGCGTTCGTTCACCAAGCGCACAAAAAAGACCGCCAGGGCAACCAGCATGGCGATCGCAATACAAAATTTAACTGGGATATTGCGACTGCGGCGGCGATACCAACTCCAGGCTGCCCCAATGCCGCTAACGGGCACTGCCCACAAGCTGGTGCCCAAAACGTCAGCCGCATCTGCGGCTGACACATCCACCGCTACAATGCCGACCGCCACCATCACCTGCACCAACACCCGTAGCGGTAGAGAATCTTCCGGCTCTATTGGCTCGTGCCTATCTAGTCGCTGCCGCAAACTCTGCCACGGGCGCTGCCATTTGGAAAACCGAGAATTACGCCGCGCGTCAAGAAATGGAGTGGACATGATCCCCAAAAGCAAAAGCTGCCCCTATACTAACCATCCTGCTAGCAAGTAGGGGAACTCATGTCCACTTTTTTCTAATAATGAGGCAGTTTCAAGCTTTAAAGTTTTAGGTTATACCCCCTAGTTCCTCTAAAGTATTTAGCCTCCAACCACCTGTACAGCAAAGGTCAGCACAGGCATACCGGGTAAGGTGAGATGCACTTCTAGCGGGTAGATTTGTTCTGGCACCAAGTCAATCAGCTCGATGCTGAGGGCACCCGGATTGGGGCGCTGGGCAACGGCTTCTACATCGTTACCTTTGGACTGAATTTGCCCCGCGCAGGGTAGAACACAACGCACGCGTACACAGCCAGTTTCTACCCACGCTGCCTGTAACCTTAAAACACCAGCCGTAGTGTGCCATTGACGCTCTACCTTGGGTTGGTTAGCGGTGACAACTAGGGTGAGAGAGTTCAGGATTTCGCGAGCTGCGACTAGCGACAGCACCATTTGCTGCGGCGCTGTGGCAGCACTGTAATGACTGGGGAAACCAGCGTCTTGAGTGGGAAGCGATCGCACGGCAGCGGCAGCTCCACCTGACCTAGCAGGAGATGCCAGCACATAGCCAGCCAATTCATTGAGCGCGGGCGCGTGTCCTGGGAACAATGATTCCACCACTTGCACCAGTTTTTCGCCCTCTCGCAGAGAACTGCGAATAAGCTGTTGACACTGGTCAAAGAGGCGATTCATTAGCCCATCCGGCATGGGCACGGGCAGATTAAAAGTGGGCAATTGGGCGGCCCAAACTGTAGTGGGAACTAATTCTGGTGCAAGCAGGTCAGAATATTCGGATTCATACTCAAGCACTTCGGTTTCCCACGGAAACAAAGGCGGTTTGCGAGCCACCTCATCACGCAGCCGCCGCCTTAAAAGGGAATAAAAACGATCTTGCACAGCGGGTATCTCTCCTGGTCTAGATAATGGGGAATCTTGAAACAAAAAATCATCCGACTCTTGTAGTTCGCCCAATGCAGGGTGAATTTTTTTTGAGTCGAATAGATGAATATGATCTGATCGCAGATTAGCTGCGTCCAACTCGTTTTCTCCAGCCCCGTGACTGGGATTCCCTGATGGCGTGCCCGATGGCGTGATCGAAGTTGGTGTCAGATCCTTTAATAACCAAGCCAATAGTTGATTGGCTTCTATATCGTTATTCATCCCCCGATACCCCTGCTCCGGATACCAAATTGTTTCGAATTTCCCAGGCTTGTTCCAGTAGTTTAGACCACTGCTTCTGCACTTGGGTGACACTGCACCCCAAAGATTGGGCGATCGCTCCCTCAGAGGCTCCTTTTTGCTTCAATTGCAGCATTTCTGCTTGAGAATCGCTAATAGTCGCGTGCAAACTATCCCACTGTTGCGGTGTTAATCCCAAATTGCGCTCTAGGTCTGCCTCTAACCATTGATGCACCAATTCCCACTGGTGAGACAGAGCAAAGCGAATCAGGTGGTACTTGAACCGCTGCTGCAAATAGTCACGCTGGCGTGACGTTAGCCCCAAAATGGCCTCAATTTCGTTCGCTGGTAGATCTTGAAGACGCAGAGCAAAATAGTCGGCACAGTCACGCTGCTGACGGTCTTCTAAATAAGCCATCAGTTCTGCCACTACCGTATGGCGCAATGTGTCTTCTGCTAGCTCTGGTTCCTGCGCCACCATTTGTTCGCGCACCTGCTGTAAGGGGGCACCGTTGCGAACTTGATCTGATTCCCCTGAGGAACCCTCTGCGGCCTGCTCCATATCTACCAGAGTTTCTGGTGGCTGCTGTTGCGAGAAGGTCTGTGCTCGCAAAATAATAAGCTGTTGACTGCGGCGACCGGGTAGTGGAATGCGGCGCTTGCCATAGCGTTCTGTAAATGCCATGTATTCTGCTAGTTCTAGCAGCGATCGCGGGCAATAGGTAGGCGGCAGTTGGCTTTCCCGGCGAAATGCATTGAGCGATTCAATATAAAAGCCCTGAAGAAAATCTTCAATTAAATTCAGCCGTGCCTGATAGCTAGACTGCACCTGCGGTGGAGTGATGTAGCGATAGACCACAGCACTCAGAGTGCTATGCAACTCTACCCGCCCCCGCTGGGAACCTAACTGATAGTATTTGAGACATTGTTTAAGTCGATGGCGCGCTAGGGTAATAGACCAGCTATCGATTTCTCCAGATGATTGAATGCGCTTGCTCTCAGAGCAGATGCGGGTCACCTCCCCAAAAATGCGAGCCGTCACATCGCGGGAGTTCTGTTCAGAAGACCGAGTGGATTGCCTTAGCTCTTTGAAAATCAGTTGGCGAACTTCGTCTACGCTGCAATCAATTTCGTCCTGATGGATATTTGTGGTTATCACGTTAGCACACCCCTCCAGAGTGACATTGGTGGGGTAGATTCATCCCTGTTTGCTGCACAGCCCGTCAAAGTTGGACTTGTCTTTCTCGATGCATTCTAGGCTCACATCAAACTCGTTCAGGGAAGTACTGTGCCACCAAGGCATGTGTCCCCCCATCGCTCATCTGATTAATGCTTCACCAGATATTACTCACGTTACACCCTCATCCAAGCGCTGCCGCGGCCAATCCGCATATTTCATAATGACTTTGCAAGTCTCATCGTTATTGTGAATCTTGTTGCTGTTGCGAACAATCGGTGCAGAACAATCGGCGCAACGGTAGGCTAGAGCATCTGCTTGATGTCTCAGTTGAAATGCAACAGTCTAAGTAGTTCAACCTAAGTAAAAACAAGATTCTAAAAGTCTGCGCCGCCCGCTGCGCGAGCGGCGCAGACTTTTACAGGTTTTATATTTAATTACGCCCATCTACTTAGACTAAACTGGGGAAGAAGAAAGCTCCTTGCTTAGACCGGAATCTTCCAGACATGGACTTAGATCAGCAGATCCAAGAGTTAATTCAGCAGGCTCCTAACGATGGGGCAACCCCGGCTGCGGTAGAGGCGATCGCCCCGGCTCTCAAGCAAATCGCTGGGCAACTTCAGCATCCGCAGTATTATATTTTGCAAACTCTTGAGCAGCGCTGGGCAATGACTGCGCTCAATCACCGGGCACAGCCAAACCTTCAGAAAAACGTGGTGTATGCCTACGCAGACCTTAAAGATGCTCTGGCAGGCCCTGTTGCCAAAGATCCACAGATCATGGCTTTCCCCGTTTTGGTAACGCACATCCTATTCCAAATGGTAGCAATGACCACGGTGGATAGTATAATTTTTTTTGAAATTTCCGGAAACCTCAATGCGGGTACAGAGGTTACTCGCGCCAATGTACAGGAGCTGGTACAGCTTTATCTGAAAGGCGCGCAGGGCTTCTCCAACGTGCCGCCAGATATTGCCTAGAGCGCTGAGAGCACTGATTGTTAGGAGTATCAATTAAATCCGACCTAAGCAATCCCACTGAAAAATAGGGTAGTCCTAAAATTATAGGACTTACGCACCTCACACGAAAAACCAAGAAAGTTGAATAAATTTGCGTAAGTCCTAACTTAACTTATAAGTTTAGGACTACCAAAATGGATGGATCAATTTTGGTGGATATGCACCCGATAGGTACTCTTGGGAGAGAATTGGGTCTATCATCCGGTGCTCCGTTTGATGAGAGAATGAGGTCGAGAGCGTTTTGGAGAGGAAGTCATGCTGAAGCGACTGGCAGCCATAGTCATGATTGTGCTGAGCTTGAGTGTGCAAAGCTGTGCTTCTACGTCAGAGGCGCTAAAAAGCTACGCAGATACTGTGGATGGATACGAATTTTTGTACCCTAACTCATGGGTTCCCGTAGCGGTAAAAAATGGACCTGATGTAGTGTTGCACGATTTAATTGAGGAAACTGAGAACGTTAGTGTGATTATCAGCCCTGTGCCCAATGGTAAAACTCTGGCAGAGTTGGGCACCCCTAGTGAAGTGGGCTACAAGCTCTCAAAAAATGCGATCGCTCCCCTCAATTCTGGACGACAGGCTGAACTGGTCAGCGCTGAGGCTCATGAGGTGGGCAGCAAAACCTATTATCTGCTGGAGTATGCCGTCAAGTTGCCCAGTCAAGAGCGCCATAACCTCGCCAGTGTAGTGGTAGAAAGGGGGCAATTGTTTACCTTTAATCTTTCTACCACCGAGCAGCGCTGGGCCAAGGCCAAAGATCTGTTCTACGATGTCGTGAATTCTTTCTCGGTAACTTAATTCGGGTTTCCCGTTTTAAAACAAACCAGGGAACCACCCAAATTAGGTAGTCCTAAATTAGTAAGGATTTTTTGATGGGCGGTGAAGCCCGCCCATCAAAAAATCCTTACATCAATACCACTACCCCAAATTAAATGGAGTAGTAGAGCGGAAATGCTTTTGCTTCTTTGGGTTTGACGTAGACTCGCTGTTGGGGCTGAAGATTTAGCTCATCGAAGCGATCGCGCGTTAAGTGCGCCGTCAGCACCTGCCCATCGTCTAACGTTAGTTCTGCTTGCACTTCCCAACCCAGATGAATCAGGCGGCTAACTCTAGCAGGCACTGTTGAGCCGTTGGGGTTTACTTCTACCAAAATATCCTGAGGGCGTAAAAATACCTCCGGATGAGGTGAGTCAAACCCGTTGCCCTGAAAGATCCGCGAAGTACTAGGCAGCACGTTAACAGGGCCAATAAAGCTCATCACAAATGCGCTTGCAGGATGATCATATATCTCCGCTGGCGATCCCATTTGTTCGACCCGGCCTTTGTTCATCACCACAATTTCGTCTGAGACTTCCATTGCCTCTTCTTGGTCGTGGGTAACAAAGACGGTCGTCACATGGACTTCATCGTGCAGGCGGCGCAGCCAAACGCGCAGATCTTTACGGACTTTGGCATCAAGCGCCCCAAAGGGTTCGTCTAGCAGCAGAACCTTTGGCTCAACGGCCAGGGCGCGTGCCAATGCTACCCGCTGGCGCTGTCCACCCGACAGTTGTGAGGGGTAGCGATCGCCTAATCCTGCCAACTGCACCAGAGCCAGTAATTCTTCAACCCGTGCTTTGACTTTAGCTTTGGGCACTTTCTGTAGCTCTAGCCCAAATGCAATATTTTTGCGTACCGTCATATGCTTAAACAAGGCATAGTGTTGAAACACAAAGCCAATGTTGCGATCTTGAACGCTATCGTAGGTGGCATCCCGCCCCGTGAGCAAGATTTTGCCCGTATCAGGCATTTCGAGTCCAGAAATGAGTCGCAGCAGGGTAGACTTGCCCGACCCTGAAGGCCCCAATAGCGCAACTAGTGAACCTGTCTTAATCTCTAAGCTAACCTGGTCAACTGCACAGAAACTGCCAAACTGCTTAGAGACATTTTCAACAACAATACCCACTGCGCTTACCTCGCACTCAACTTTCGATTACCAAATCTCTAAGGATTGCAAATTAATTAACCTGTAATCTTTTTTTGGAAGTGCCGCGCAGAGCGCGGCACT
>JBBQFG010000194.1:0-10051 GCA_038321765.1 Elainellales cyanobacterium | reverse complement strand
CATTCGGGATATTCAGAAACTCTGAATTCCCTGCCGATAATTCGAGGTGTCTCTGAGTTCAAAGAGTGTGGTGACCCTAGCTAAATCTCGATTTCAAGAATCATAGGGGGGACGGTCTACCACACTCTTAAGATACAAGGGGGATCTCGCAGTACGTTGATACTTTGTCCGAGATGTGTGTACACGGTAGCCCCCATTGGGAGAAGGGGCAAGGGGGATGAGGGTTACAAAAGTGGGATGCACTCAGCGCCCCTCGCTACTCCTCTAATGCGACGCGACCTTTGATGCTCACCGACGCGGCCTTGCGGAGGGGGTGTGGGGGACGGGCTTCGTCCCCTGCTGGGGGTTTGGGGGAACCCCCCAAGGCTGTTGGCTCGAAATCTAAACGTCCTAACGCAGTTTCAAAACTTCTGCATACACCGTAGCTCGCACTGGGAGAGAGCTTAGGGTAAGGGAAATCGACGAAGCGCGAGCTTTGCCACACTATCAGCAATTAATTTGTATCGAGATCGGGGGCGCTGCGCTCAAGGCAAACAGCGTTAAGCACCAGTAAAGCACCCGATTGAAAGTCAGTACATTGGTCAACCAACTTGGCTAAGACCGGAGTGCCCTGTTGTAGTTGAGCTTGAGCCTCAGCAACAGCAGCGGGATATTGGCGCAGCTTTAAGCCTTGGAGGGCGGTTGGGCGAAAGGCGTTGCGGTTAAGTAGCCAAAAGTCTACCCCATAGGTTTGCAAGAAGCGGACGAACTCGGTAGAGTCGGTAGTGTATTGAGCGCGGATTAGGTCGTTGGCACGCTGGCGAATGGCGGCACCGTAAGCTTTGTGATACGGGATAGCGTACTCTCGCCCAAACAAAATTGAGCGGTTGGAGAAGGTGGGCAAAAAGTCTGCTTCTTCAAGCAGGGAGGCGATTAAGGTATCTTTGGGCTGTTGAGCAAAGAATTCGTAAAGTTCGGGAGACTGCCCCACCCGGTATTCGTCGGCAGGAAAGTCGCCAATATAGCGGGGATACAGCAGCAGAGCAGCAGCAGCGATCGCCCCTAATCCACCCACAACAATCTGACGCAACCACCGGGGCGTTGAAGGCGATCGCTCCCTCCCTGCGCCCCCGCTCGACGATATTGTGCCTGAAGCCGTAATCCAGCGTAGTCCGGCTTCCAACAAAACCGTAAGGGCGATCGCCGCTGCAAACACCAACAAAAACCGCAGCGTATAGCCTGTATAGCGACTGGGCAAATGTAGCTTAAATAGCAGAGCATGTGCTGCAAAGAATAGTCCAAAGGCCACCACCACAATCCGCAGCAATAGACCCAAATTTCGCGTCTGCTGCACCAGCGGGAATCGAGTCGGGTAGCGCAGCAAGAACGGTAGGGCGATCGCCATTCCCATCAACGGCGGCTTAAACGTGGGAAATACACCGCTGCGATTGCCCGAAAGCCAAAATAACCACGGGTCTGGTAAAAAGAAGCGTCCGCGTCCTTCGGCAAAGAATTCAGGGATGGCTCTGGCCTCGGCAACGGTTAGAACAGGGCCATAGGGATTGTCGATTAACGCATAAGGCAACAGCACCAAAAATGCTACAAGCAGTCCCGCACCAGCAAACAGCACATCAGCTCGTTGAGTCGAGACGCGAAGCCGCCTCGATTGTCTCGCCCCCAACTGCTCTATACCAGACTGCTCCGCTATGGACTTCTCCGTTGTGGATTGCCAAAAAACGAGTTGCAATACTAACAGCCCAGCGAACACAAACACATACTGCGGGTAAAACAAGCCTTCGAGGGCGATCGCCCCCACCACTCCCCACAGATTTCGCCGCAGCAGGTAATACAAAAATGCCAGAAACAGCGGCAGCATAAAGGCTCTGGGGGTTCCCGATGTCATGTCATCGTGCGACCAAAACACCTGATTCAGCATTGTCGCCGCCAAAAACCCGGCAAAGGGAACGGGAAATAACTGCAAACTGACACCAAATCCGTAGGCCGTGGCGGTTAGCCCCAAGACAGGCGGCAACAGCTTGTTGACCAGCAGCGGATCAACACCCGCGATCGCAAACAGCCGATAAAACTGGGTATAGCCCCAGGGTGCAACCGATTCAAAATAGTCGGCAATCAGATCATTGGGAAACAGGGTCGGATCAACAAACCGTCGCATCCAAAACACATGCTGACGCGCGTCATCTTGCACGGTGTAGGGGGTGCGAAAGGCATCCTGTAAAACCAACAACACGTACAGCGCTGCCACGGTTAAGCTCAGACAAAACCAGAAAATTTGGCTAGTCCGCGACGATTTGAACATCAAACGTTGAATCACCCATTCCCCCGCTTTTCTGCAAATTTCACGACGCATTGAGCCTTCAATACGTTGAACTGCTCGTCTTGATAGGCAATGCAGCGTTTGGGAATAGTCAGCAATGCGGGCTGCCTGCCGTTTTCAATTTGAGTCGGTAAGTCGCCCAACATCCAGTCATATTCCAGCAAAAACGGGTTGCGTCTGAAATAGTTAGCCTTGAACGCCGACCGTTCGAGCATCCAAAAATCAACCTGATAGGCTTGGATGAATTGCTTTACCTCAGCCAGATTGGGACTGTACTGAGCAAAAATCAAATCCTTGCTGCGCTTGACAATTTCGTTGTAGTAGCCCACGTGATAAGGCACAGCGTAGCCCTTGCCGCCGACTACAATCGATCGCCTGCTAAAGCTGGGGAGATTGTTGACCTCAGGGGCGATCGAGGCAATCTGAATTTGCTTGGGCTGCTGAGCAAAAAACTGGTACAGCTCTGGCGCTGCTTTGCCTACTACGTAGTCGTTAATCGGAAACGGAATTTCTTTGATTCGCAGAAACAGGGGATACGTGAGCAACCCAGCAGCCAATAGGCCACAGAGTACTAGCGCCAGCGGTTTGGGTGCTGGAGGAGAGGATGAATACTGAGACGCTTGGGGGGCTGCATTTACGGCCTTAGCAGCAGACGAACCTAGTCGCAGCAGCGCATCAAACACTAGGGTTAGGGCGATACCTGCGGCGATCGCCGCGATCGTGCGAAAGGTGTGCTCGGTGTAGCGGTTGGGCAAGTGCAGCTTAAATAGCACCGCATGAGCTAGAAGAAACAGCCCCATCGACACCAGAATCATTTGCGGCATCACCCACACCTGAGCCGTTACCTGGCGCGCCAGCAAAAACCGTTGCTGAAATCGCAGCAAAATAGGTAGCAGCAGCCCAAACAGCACCTGCGGCAAGCCAAACCGCACCCGCGATAAAAGGACAGGTGGTGCAGTTGGATCGAGGTCGGCAGACAACAGGTTCAGCGCACCAAACTCAACCCCGCACCACTCCTGCGGCATCATGCCTGCCCGCCTGCCGCACAGCCAGTAGCGGAGGTAATATTCAAACTGGTTGGGAATGTAAAATTCTGACCATTTGTCTTCTTGATAGGTGGGTATGGACAGGGCGGTGGCACCTGTAATGGTTGGGCCAAAGCCATGATTTCGCAGCGCGTAGGGCAGTAGGACGAAGAACGCTGCGGCGAGTCCGGCGATCGCCACTTTGTAGTGCCAGCGATCGCGGGTTAGCCGGGGCAAGCGCCCATCCCAGCACAGCAGGCGAATTAGCAAAATACCGCAGACGACAAACAGCACTTGGGGATAAAACAATCCCTGAAGGGCGATCGCGACCAGGCAAGGAATGAGCGATCGCTTGAGCAAAAAATATAAAAACGCCAGCAAAATCGGGTAAACAAAGGCGACGGGCGTACCAGACACAATATCGTCCTTCATCCACCAGGCTTGATTAAACAGAAACGAAGCCAGAAACCCCGCTAACGGAATCGGCAAGATCTGCAATACTGTGCCAAAGCAAAATCCAGTCGCCACCATTGCCAGAGCAGGAGGCAGCAGTTTATTCAGCAGCATGGGATCTAGCCCCAGCGTCGCAAACACTCGGTAAAATGTGGTGTAACCCCACGGCGCGACCGCCTGGAAATAGTCAGCGTACAGGTTTCCCTGAAATAACTCCGGGTCGCGGAACCGCATCATCCAAAATACATGCTGCCGCGCATCGTCTTGCACCACATACTCGCTGCTAAATGCCTGTTGTAGCGCAGGCATCGCAAACAAAAATGCTACAGCAAGACTGAGGCACAGCCAGGACAGAGTGTGCGATCGCGGGATCTTATCGACCGGGCTAAACAGAAATGAATGCACGCGAGACGTAACCATAGAGCTTGATAAAACGTTGCTGAGCTACCCAGAGTAGTGTACATAGTACCTTAGACTTAGACAGTTTCCGGGTAAGAAATTGCGACTGTAATTTCCATTTGCAAGAGTTACTATTATGCGGTTGAATGCCCCAGTGAACGCCCCACCGGGTTAGCCATATCGGGTCAAACCCATAACGGTATTAGACTCTCTGGATAAATACCATTCGCCACTCTATCAGATCTGATCACTGGTGTAGAACTAAACGCATGAAGAGGCTGAATCACAACTGGCTGAGTAAGGGAGACGCATTTCAAGGCGTTTGGTTGCCTGTTCTAATCATGGTGGCGTTTATTAGCCTGCGATGTTTGTTGAATGCCAACATGGGACTGGTCAACGAAACCAATATTCTTCCCTTTGCCCGTCAGCACGTCAATCCAGACTGGATTCCTCGCGATTGGTATTTGAACCAGCCTGCGGGCTATCGCGTTCCATTCATCGCAGTATTCGGCAGAATGGCAGATGCCTGGGGATTTTTAGCCACGTCAATTGTGGGACGACTGCTGGGCTATACGGCACTGTCTGCGGCGCTGCTGTTTTTGAGTCGGCGGATTGGGCTAAGCTTTCCGCTGTTGATGTTGGCGATCGCCCTGTTTCTCTACGTCAACACGGGCACAAGCGGAGCCTCTGGAGCACAGGGCACGGTGTCACGGGAGTGGCTATTTGGCGGCATTGAACCCAAAATTCCGGCCTACACCTGCATTTTGTTTGCCATTGGCATGTTGCTGGAGGGACGGCTGGTGTGGGCGGGGCTACTGTTGGGGGTAGCTACGTCGTTTCATACGCTGGTGGGCGGCTGGGCGTTCCTCACAACTCTGGGCTGGTTAGTTTTATGGCGACGCAACCTGCTGCGAGATTTGCCCCAGGTCGGGCTAATGCTGTTGACCTATGCAGTAGGAGCCGCGTTTGCCTATCAACCTGTCTGGCAGCAGTTGACGACCGATGCCCCTCCGGGCAAGTTCTTACCGTCGTTTGTGTATGTCTTTATTCGCACGCCGCACCATCTGAACCCGCTGTCTTGGGGTTTTGGCTGGTGGATTAAGCCGCTGTTGCTGTTGGGGCTGCTGTTGGGCAGCGTTTATGGGCTGCGGTGGATGGCTCTGCAAAGGCCGGAGCAGGAGCTACAGGATCAAGGGCGATCGCCCCAACACCTCGCCCAACACCTCGCCCAACATCTCGCCAAACATCACGCCCGGATGGGTCTGGCCGCATTTGCCCTGGTTAGTCTAATTCCGTTTGCTACTGGACTACTGCTGGCTCCAGTTGACGCAAACGGAGCGTTTTTGCAGTACTATCCTTTTCGATTTGGGGATATTATGCTGCCGCTGACGGCATGGCTGCTGGCCTGCTGCGCGTTGGAGCAAGCCTGCGATCGCTGGGGATCGCGCCAGATGTTGATAACGATTTGTCTGGTGGTATTGAGCCTGACCTGTGTTCTACAGTCGGTGACCTTTGCCCAACAGGCGATCGCCCTCGAAAAGTTTCCCCGCAAAGCGCAGCGCGTTAGTACCGAGGGAAAAGAGCTGTGCCAGTGGATTCGTCAGCGCACTCGCCAAGATGCCATATTTATTACGTCTCCCGTCGAACTAGATAACTTTCACTGGCTGGCCGAGCGGGCAACCGTGGCTAAGTTTAAGCTAGTTCCTCCTACAGCAGAGGGCATCCCTGAGTGGACAACTCGCCTGTCTGACCTGAGCGGCAGCGTAGATCCGTGGGTTGACATTAGCCGCACAGCAGACAATGCGCTGGCTATCCAACAGCGAATGACCCAGGGCTACGAACGCTTAACCACACCACAGGCGATCGCCCTCATGCGAAAGTATAAAGCTCGCTATTTTCTGGCAGAGCAAGCGCCTCAGCTCGACTTGCCAATTGCCTATCAAAACGAAGATTACACGCTCTACACTCGCCCAGCCCGCAAGAAAAAATTAGAGACGACATGAACGCAAACGATACCCAACCCGCGATCGCCACTCCCCAGACTGCTCGCGTTCCAGGTTGGCTGCGCTACTTGGTCGTCGCCCTGGTCATCCTGGGTATTATTTTTCGGGTCGTCAATCTCGATAAAAAAGTGTACTGGACGGATGAAGCACTTACATCTTTGCGCGCTTCGGGGCACACCAGAACCGAGTTTGTCCGCGAGGTATTTACTGGAGCTGTGGTCAGCCCAGACACCATTCAGCGATACCAGCGGCCTGAAAGTCGGCAGGGCTGGGCAGGCACTCCCGAAGCGCTGATGGGCAATGCCGAGCACACACCTCTGTACTTCTTACTAACACGCTTCTGGATGAACTGGTTTGGCGGCTCTGTAGCCAGCGTTCGCAGTCTGTCGGTCTTGTTTGGACTGCTGGCTCTACCGTGTACCGTTTGGCTGGGACGAGAATTATTTTTGCCGCACATCGCCTCATCCAGTTCAGCGTCCGATTTGGCAGCCAGTATCCCCTGGATACTGGTGGGGCTATTTGCAGTAACACCACTGCATGTGCTGTACGCCCAAGAAGCGCGTCCCTACAGCCTGTGGACGCTGTGTATTTTAGCGTCGGGGGCACTGCTGCTGCGAGCTGTGCGGCTAAATACCCGCCCTAGTTGGCTGTTGTATGCTCTGAGTCTGGCGGTGGGACTCTATACTCAACTGCTGTTTGGGCTGGTGGCGATCGCCCATTTTCTCTATATTGCCCTGACGGCTCCGCTCTGGGTTAAGGGGCAACTGGGGGCGATCGCCCGTTCCTACTCGCTAGCGGCGGGGGCAGCGCTGCTCAGTTTTTTACCCTGGTTACTGTTGCTGATTCACAACTCAGAACGGGTCGAAGATGCTACCGATGCGCTAAAGTCCGTCACGTCGTTTGCAGAACTGATCAACCGCTGGTTTTTAGGCATTAGCCGTTCCTTTGTGGGCGAAGATCTAGGTTCTGCCAATATCTTGGTGGTGGCTCTGGCAATTTATGCGCTGTATTTTTTGTGGCGCACGACTGCAACCCAGATCTGGCTGTTTGTAGTGCTGTTGGTAGCCGTACCGTTTCTAGCCCTGGCGCTGCCCGATGTGGTGTTGGGGGGAGGGCGCACACTGCGAATTCGCTATCTAATTCCGTCTTATATTGGGCTTCAGCTTGCCCTGGCGTATTGGTTTGCAATGCAAGCGGTGCAAGTTCGCACCTGGGAGCAAAAAGCCTGTCGTGTTGGGTTTATTGCCTTGCTGACAGCAGCCATTATCGGCTGTACGGTCAGTGCCCAAGCCGATGTGTGGTGGAATAAGGGAAATTCCAGAAGCTCTTACTATCTCCCCGTTGCCAATTTGATTAATCGCACCAAAGCGCCGTTGCTGATTGCCGATCGCAATCCCAGCACAATACTGGCCTTTAGCCGCCGGCTGGCTCCTCACGTTCGGCTACAAATTACCCAGCAGCCCAGTGCGTTAACCGTGGCAGATGGTTTCAACCCGGTGTTTCTTCTCAATCCTTCTGACCGATTACGGCGGGTATTTCAAGAGCGAGGCTACCGCATAAAGCTGGTTTATCGCGATCGCCATGCACCCAGAGGTGAGGACAAGCGGTTGTGGCGAGTGCGATCGCCCAAATAGTCAGCGTCTGGTTTGTAGAGCGCTGTAAACCCCCCACAAACCAGGCCGACTGGGTGAAACAATTGCTCCTACTGTTCGCCAAAAGGCGTACGGGAGAAATTAGGCAAGCCAGATGGCAGGGTGCTGGAAATGTTACGTAACCCGACCGAGTTGAGTAGATTGCGCCATTGTGATAGAGCCACCGAATTGCTCGATTGATCTTGAGGAGGGGCCAGTTGGGCGATCGCATCGTACCAAATGCCCGACCGAGCGTAGAGAGCCGGCAGGTCTTGAGCAGGTGTCTGGCTGATCTCTGTTGCCAATTCTGCCGAGGGCTGCGTTCGCTGAATCCAGCTATCCACCACTAAGTTACCGGATGGGTCGGTCAGATCGCACACCAGCGAAAAACTCCAGTGGTAATCTTTGCCGACTTCGAGCGGCGGCAGGTTAGCATCGGCGGGAAGGCTGAGGCGAAGGATTCCAGAGGTATCGTTTGCCTGAAATTCGGTGCGATACACCTCGTTTCCTTGATCGTCATTTAAGACAAACTCACCCCCGGCTGCTTTTTCTGCAAAGAAGGGGGGAACGTAAATCAAAAAGGTTGGATACTCCTCTAAGGTGTAACCAAAGTTTTGGGCAGGCACTAGAGCGGTGAGCTTGAGTTGACTAGCCGCCAGGGTAGAGTTAGTCCAGCAGCCACGAGTGCCACCGCCTTCACGCCGTCCGGGTAGCCCTCGATTGGGCGGAACGTAGTCTTGGGCGATCGCATCCAGTGGAAAGCCACCGACGATCACGCTGAGCGCCAAAAAAGTCTGGGCCATTACCTGCATTGAGCGCCGGGATAATTGGGGGAAAATCGATTGGATACTGCGTTGGTAATGGGTGTTCATAGCGATTAGTAGGAACAATGGGGTTGAGCAGATCTTGCGGGAGGCAGAAAGTAACGCAAGGTTAGCAGTCCTTCCAACAAGGGGGCAATCTGGGTATTGTGGGCGTTATGTTTCAAGTATGGTGTTTATTGTTTGAACAGGACGAGTCGTCCCCTCTAACCAATAAATAACAAATCTAGCTGTAACCCACTAAGACGACTTTAACTGAGCCTAGACTTTAACTCTAAAGATTGGATTCACAACCTGGACGGTTAGTTCCGGCAAGTAATAGATATTCACTAAACTTAGTAATAGCCTTAAAGTGGTAAAGATTCATTTGGGGCGTAGGCTTTGCGCGCACTTCAAAAACCACTACATCACTAAGTAGTTCAACCTAAATAAAAACCAAATTCTAAAACCCTGCGCCGCCCACGCAGCGGGCGGCGCAGGGTTTTAGAATTTGGTTTTTACTTAAGCCCACCTACTTACCACGACTAATCTAAGGAATTAACTAATGCATTTACGACAACGCTTCTTCTTGACGGCTTTCAGTCTTTCCTTTGTGGGGTTAGTAACCTGTGCCCAACTCAAGAGTTCTGCCACTAGTTTTAAACCATGAATACTCCGTCCCATTTTCTGATGACGGCTGCATTAGAACAGGCGCTACCTCGTATTCCCATCGTCAAACGGGCATTTTTACTGGGTTCGATCATGCCTGATCTACCGCTCTGGCTGCTGTCGATTGGCGGTTACGTTTATTATCACTGGATATTGGGATGGAGTATGGCAGAAACCTCTCGGTTTATGTTCGATCATCTGTTTTTTAATGACCCCGTATGGATGACATTGCATAATACACTCCATTCTCCAGTTGTATTACTAACGGGGCTGGCATTAGTTTGGCAGCGACGCCAAAATATTAGTTCTACATCGCGCTGGTGGTTTTGGTTCTTTTTGGCGTGTCTGCTTCATTCGACTGTGGATATTTTGACGCATCACAACGATGGGCCGCTAATGTTCTTTCCGTTGCATTGGAGCGATCGCTTCTACAGTCCTGTGAGCTACTGGGAAATCGCACATTACGCGAGAGAATTTGCAATCTTTGAACTAGGGCTAGACCTTATTTGTTTTGTGTTTCTTCTGCGTGCACCTGTAATACGCTATTTGCAACGCAGTCAATTTTTCAACTATTAACTTTCAATCATTAACTGGTCTATTTCCTCAATATTTAGAACTGGCCGACCACTTGACGAAACAAAGCCCATAATTCAAGCGATCGCCTCTTGCCCCACCCAGCAACGCCCGAATCCTGTAGGGGCGGGTTCAGCCAATCTGTAATTCGTGATGATCGCAACTGATTAACAAAACCCGCCCT
>JBBQFG010000193.1:0-10198 GCA_038321765.1 Elainellales cyanobacterium | reverse complement strand
CAACCACCACTCCAGCTAGAATTAAGCCAACTATACCGGGTAGCCGAAACCGCTCAAACAGCAGTGGGGCTACCAGCATGATGGCCATGACGACCAAAAAAATTGCAACCGGATCGGTAATCGGTTCAATTGATAGAACAGGCGCTAAAAAATCTCGCACTGAGGGCAAGCTGAGCGCTAAAAAATTCCAAAAATAACGGTCATGGCTCATTTAAGTTACAGCAGTCACTATGCTCAAAAGATTGCTGTACCGTTCGCGGCAGAGAATGGATAGATCGCTACCAATAACAAGCATGGATTAACTTGTTCAGAATAAATACATGCCGAGAACACTATACCGGAGGTAGTCTTTGATGTTTCTCTGCCAATAGATATAGCGGTTACCGATCTGGTGCGGTACGAATAACAAGCTGAAACCCTTGCCCTGTCTGTCCAACGTGTACCTCATGTTAAAAGGAACCGCTATAGACACAGGTTCTTATCCTGAGTAGACAGTTTTTTTAGGATCTCATATTTAATTAAGCCTACCTAAGTAAGCTCACCTACTTACTGAATTGGTGAGTCTGGCGGTGCTAAGCGAATGGTGCGATCGCCCTCCACACTCTCTACCCCTGCCACCTTAGATAAACCTGCCATTTGGCTAGAATCGCAGGTGCCTGTCACCACACCAATTTCGCCCATTACCTGCTGCACTTCTAAACCAGCGGCGCGCAGACGGCTGATTACCTCTGCTAGCTGGCTGAGATAATCGTCGGCGATCGCGATCGTTACAGCTACCTTTGGCATTCTGATAACCTCTTTGAATAGTGCAGCTTTTATGCAGGCTAGCCCTTGCATAGGGACGCTACGCACAGCGCCCCTATGCAAGTGTTTCGTGAATGAACCTGTGGTTTGCCCGTTTTCCTAATCTATCGCCTGATCTATCGCCTGAGCCAAACCGCTCCCGACATCGCGGGCTGTCAGCGACAGCCGCCATGCGTTTTGAATTAGTTGCGCCCAGAGTTCTCGTCCCGTGGCACCCGTGGCTTCGCAGTGCAGCGCAGCCAGTCCGGCGACGTGAGGAGTTGCCATGCTGGTGCCGCTGATGGTGTTGTAGCGGGTGGGCATTGGCCAACTCGAATAGACATCTACCCCAGGAGCAGCAATATCCACTTGGCCGCCTTTGCGGTTGATTCCTCCATTAGAAAATGACGCTACTTTGAGATTAGAACTGAGGGCGGCTACGGCCATAATGGACGGGCAATTTGCCGGATGGCTGACGGGTTCCACGACACCAAACCGCCGCATGCTGTCATTTCCGGCAGCGGCAACAATCAAACTACCCCGTCGCAGCGATCGCCGTCCTACCTGTTCGTAGATCATAGAGAAGGCTTGGCCGGGTGCCGCGTAGGCTCCCAGAGACATCGAAATCACTTGACAACCATTGGCGATCGCCCAGTTAATTCCTGCCAAAATACCGCCATCTGTGCCGCTGCCTTTGTTGCTTAGCACTTTACCCGCGTAGATTTCAGCATTGTAGGCAATGCCATAGCGCGGCAGTGTGCTTGGAGTCTGAGCACCGCACGCTGTACCGATGCAGTGCGTCCCATGCCCGTTGCCGTCCTGCACGTCCTCGCCCTCAATGAAGGATTGGCTGGTAATGATGCGGCCAAAAAAGTCGGGATGCGTTAAGTCAAACCCCGTATCCAACACTGCTATCTTGATGCCCAATCCACTATAAACAGAGGTATCTACCCTAGTTTTTTGCAACCCCCAGGTCACTGAGCCATTGGGTAGCACAGTGCCACCGCCGTCGTCGCCCTCAATATCGGCACTGCTGTTCGTATCGAGCAGGCGATCGACTAAGGTATTCACTGCATCTCGGTACCCCTGCAAGTATTCTGGAGAGATGCTCAGCGGCGTTGAGTCAAGCGACATGTTTGGATCTTGGGGCGATATGGGCTGCGGCGAGCCATCCATATTTAGCTGCCAATTTGAGTCGCTGAGGGCGTAAACTACGCGCTCTGGCTCTACCGCTATAACCGAACTATTGCTCACACTCGCCACGTTTAGTGACTGTGCTTGGGTTGGGTTCATGGTGACAACGGCCACACTTAGCTCGTCAAATAGCAAGGGGGTATCGCTAGCGAGCTGGCTGGCATCGGGGGCACTATCGTTAAAATCGGCGGTATGAGCCACATCGCCTACTCCGGCAACGGCATTCATGGTTTGAATGCCTTCAGCAATTTCGTCTGTTTTGAGCAGAACTAAGTAACGACCTGTTGTTTCAGCAACCGGATTGGATCGGTTAAACGGTGTGTTAGTTGGGGGCATAAATTTTCGACTCGCGTAAACGATACTTTTGAGTCTACGCAATGCGATCGCCCTGTTTCGCAGAATTGCCTAACTTCTTTACGATTGCCCTAATCGTCTAATTTACAGCGAGTTCAACCCCAGAAAATCGATTATTTTGTAAGAGCTAAGTAGATGGGCGTAATTAAACATAAAATCCTAAAAGTCTGTGCCGCCCGCGCAGCGGGCGGCACAGACTTTTAGAAGCTTGTTTTTATTTAGGTCGAACTACTTACACGAAGCGCGACTCTCACAAAAATACCTGTGGCTAATTCACCTAGAAATTGCTGTAGGTTACTGTAGATATAGATTTTTCGTGGGCTTAGCGCCAAAAAATCTACACTATGTTTCTAAACAGCTCTGACGGTCTAAACGATTCACGCAGGAGATCTACTGAACATCAAGCCGGATCAAGCTATACCTGGTTTACAAGCTATGCCTGGGTGATGTTGTTCACCTCTGATGAGTCGGCAGACGGAGCAATTTAATTTAATTCCTGATTTCAGTCATTTTCTGGGGGTGTAACCTATGGCAACCATCACGCTAACGGCAAAAATCCGCGATTTTAAGGCTGATCATCCCGATTTTGAGAATCGGCGTGGCCCTGCAGAAACCGGATTGATTAAACATGTTTTGGGTGCTGACAATAAGCCCGTGTTTAATCGCGATCGCCCTCGTAAAAGTTCTGGAATTAATAGTGAAGCCAGCTTTAACCAATGGTTTCGCACCATCAATGGCATTAATTTAGAAACGACTGTTACACTCACCCTCGACAATAGTCAGCCGGAACCCGGCGGTATCTACAAAGCCAGTCATGACCCCTTTTTCCCGATAGACAATGCCTTGTTTGGCAATATCCGGCAGGAGCTGTTTAGGGTTGATAGCAACGGTCAGTTCACAACAACCCTAACGGCAGTAGGTCAGCGTCTTAAAGATAAAAAAAATAAGAATCCTAATCCACCTGACCAGTTCAATTTCACTCGCCCAGAGGATTACATCAGTCGCTCTGCCGATCGGAAAGATCATAATTACCATTTCACCCTAGAAACCTCTGCCAGCTTTACCTATCAAGGCAATGAGGCATTTACTTTTGAAGGCGATGATGACCTTTGGGTGTTTTTGGGGCATCCAAGTCGGGGCAATTTACTTGTGATTGATCTAGGCGGTGTTCACCCTCCCATGGTGGGCAAACTAGATTTGCGATTAAGCAACCCCAAAAACCGGGCGACTGAACCCAGCAACCGCCTGCTGTTGTTTCTCAAAGAAGATTTAGGGATTGATTCTGCTCCACCTAAGACACCGCTTGAACTCAACGTAGGCGAAACCTACGACTTCTTTTTCTTTTCCGCAGAGCGGCATACGTTTGGCTCTAAATTTTATGTAGAAACCTCTCTAGCGCTCAAGCCGCCGCTGCCGCGAGTGCGCCTAGAAGCCACCCAAACCCATGCCAAAGAGCCAATGCCGCCGCTACCAGCCGTGGCCGGAGAGTTAAAAATTAGTTTGATGGCGGGGGCTGTTGCGCCGCCCGGAGGGCTGGCCGTACGCTACATGCTCGAAGATGTGGGGCCGCTGCGTACGGCGCGGCGGGAAGTAGACTACACGCTACGCCCTGCCGCCCAGGAGGTGACTATTCCTGAAGGTGAGAACTCGCTGCTGATTACGGTTTTACCTCTAGGCCCTGACAGTGTAGATGAGCAGCAGGAAGAGGTGGTGGCAAGGCTAATCACCTTTGAGGATTGTGCCTATGAATTGGGCGATCGCGTGCAAGATACTGTTTTTATTACCAACTTTACGCCACCGCTGGCCAAAATCACGCGGCTACGAGATGCAACGGAGCCACGTACAGCCCTGTCTGCCGAAGGGGAGACTGGCAGCCGAGCGATCGCCCTGTTTCAGGTCACACTAGAGGGCGAGCTGCTCCCAGGTGTGACAACAGTTCGCTATCAGGTAATTACACCCCCCGACGTGTTTAATGCCACACCGGGTATCGACTATGAATTTCTCAGCGGCACGGTCACTATCAATCAAGCTAATGGCACCGCTATGATTCCGGTAGTGGTTAAGGCAGATACACCGGGCGATGAAGCGGCTACACCCGAAGCGATTGTAGTGGAGCTATTACCCGATCCAACCTATCAAATCCCAGTGTTGGGCATAGAGGGGCGATCGGCGCGGGTCTTTATTACGGATGAGCCGTTGCCGCCGCCGCCACCCATCCCACCCCTAGCCCAGATTACTGCTGTGCAAAGTGCAATCGAACCTCGACCGGGGGAGGCGATCGCCCCTAAACACGTAGCGTTGTTCAACGTTGCCCTAGAGGGTAACATTGTGCAAGAGACGACCACGGTACGATACCAAGTGATTGCTCCTGGCAACATTCGCAATGCTACCGTTGGCCAAGACTATAATCCCCCAAGTGGCACCGTGGTGATTAGCAAGGCCGTCCGCGCTGCACAAATTTCTGTGGTTGCACGCGCTGACGTAGCAGGGAATGAGGCCCCAGAATCGGTAGTGGTGGAATTATTGCCCGACCCAACCTACCGCATACCGCCAGCAGGTACCCCAGGGCAGTCTGCGACTGTTACTATTACAGACGAACCCCTACCGCCACCTCTTCCCGTTGCCACACTTCAGGCGGTTGACCCATTGGCGCAAGAACCTGTATTTGGGGTTTTGAACAGTCGCCCCGATAAGGGTAAATTTATCGTAACCCTCACTCCTAGACCGGCTGCTCCAGTTGTGGTCAACTATCAAGTCAACTTCGATGCCCGCAAAGCGGCTCAACCTAAGGACTTTAGCTTAGAGCCTCCAGCGAACCAGGGAGTGCTAATTACCCCAGCTACGGGACAAGGCGCAATTACAGTCACCCCCAAAGCCGATCGCCAAGCCGATCAGGGGGAACGGGTAGTAGTAGTTTTATTGCAAGGTACAGGATACAAATTACATCCAAACCTCCAGCGGATTACCGACGTGGTCAGCATCATGGATAGCTAGGTGCTGCTGCTTTCATGTACAGCCGTAGCCATGATCAATAGGACGCCTCCCTGTCGTTCCCGCGCAGGCGGGAATCCATCTGCTCGACAGGTGCGGGGGTGGATTCCCGCCTGCGCGGGAATGACGCTGGCATGGTCTCCAGGTGCTTACGTCTGGAAACAGCTCTTGATAGGTGGATTCCCGCGCAGGCGGGAATGACGCTGGCATGTCCTAACCTTCGTGGCGATGGCTATAAATGCGTGTCGTCGAGTTGCAACCATAATTTATGCCCCGAAATTTATGCTCCGAAATCTAGCAATCCTAAAAAGCTGACTTTTTGTGTGCTCTGCCCAAAAAGTTAGTCCTAAAACAGCTCCTAAAGATTAACTTTCGTTGTAATAGGGCTAATGTGTTGTTGTTTTGGCAGAGTTTAATTAAACTTGACGCTAGACCAAGGGGCTAACTGGCTCCTATGCCGCTATACGCAGCGTTTTTAGATAGAAGGGAGGAACTAGGCGGCCAGCCTAGTCATAGAGTGGATGCAAAATAAACACCGACAGCGCAATCGACATGGGAAATTCTGGCTGAGTTTGGGGCTGGTAGCGATCGCCTCTAACCCCCTCTGGGTAGTGTTGAGATTGGGAGCAGGGGCGATCGCTACCGTGGCGGCGATTACCCCTGCACAGGCCGCAGCGCTGACCCAGTGGCAATTTGACCCGGTTAATCAGCAGCTAGAGGTAACGATTCCACCTGGTACTACTCCCCGATATTTTCTACTAGCGCAACCTACGCGCATTGTGATGGATCTCCCCAATATTGATATGGGAGCCGTGTCGGGACAAGAAACCTACAGCGGTGCGGTGCGGCAAATTCGGGTGAGTCAGTTTGAACCCGGTCTGACCCGTATTGTATTGGAACTGTCGCCCGATGCCGTTTTGGCTCCTGGGCAAGTGCAGTTGCAGCAGCTTACAGCCACCAGTAATGCTAGTGCCCGTTGGGCATTGCGGCCTCTGTTTGAAGCGGGTTCTGGAGATATTGCGGCTAATCCCTCCAGTCCAGTTGCCCCCAGTCAGACTGCGATCGCCGCTCCACCAGTGCCTGCACCTACGGGATCGACCACCGGATCGACTGTCCCAGATGACCTACAAGGGCGATCGCCGTCTTCGCTGCTGACTACGGAGCCAGCATCTATTGGCAGTACATCCAGTGGCAGTACATTCAGTGGCAATACATCCAGTGGCAATACATCCAGTTCCACCAGCCCTGGATTGCCACCGATGGAGCCAGGTGGTGTGGAAATCCCGATAGAGACAACGCCAACCACTGCTCCTTCGTCCAGCCCGGTTGCATCCGATTGGCAATTACCCCCTGCATTGCCCCAAACGGGTTCGGCTTCGATAGTGACAGTGCCACCGCTGGGTTCTACATCTGCTCAGCCTGCTCCCAGTCAATCTGTTCCCAGTCAACCGACGGCGTTTCCCCCGGTGCAAACTGCCGCCATTCCCTCTGCGGTTGAGCCAAGTCAGCCTGTACCCGTGCGGCGATCGCCCACTATTGCGGTGGCTCCCAGCAACCCCAATCTACTGCTGCCGTCTGGAACGAGGCTGAATCTGCGCTACCCCCGTCCAACTGCGCTGACTCTCACCCCCGAAACGCCCTGGCAAGAAGTGTTGGTGCTCGATCAACCCGTCCTCGATTTTGCGGGAAATGTAGTGTTTCCCACGGGGAGCCAGGTGATTGGCCGCTTTGAAACAACTAGTGATGGCAGTCAGTTTATTGCTCAGGCGATTAGCTTGGGCGATCGCAATGTGCGCTTAGATGCGGAATCGACCACCCTGGGAGGCGATCGCCAAGTCTCAAATCGTAATTTGATTCGCAACTCGGCTCTGGGGGCGATCGGCGTGACGGTGTTGGGCGTGTTGACTGGGGGCATTGGGCTGCTGGGGTTGGCGGCGGGTGCGGCTACGGGTGCAGCTACCACCTACATCACAGCTCCCCAGCCTGCCACAATTCAGCCGAACCAGATTGTGGAAGTACGCCTGACGCGAGATATTTTGCGGTAGGGTGACATACGGATTATGAGCGCATACCTGAAAGTTTTTGGTCTGGGTAGTGGCCTGTTGATCGGGGCAATGGGCATGGCTACTAATGTCCAGGCACAGCCGTTGAATGTGGTGTACCCGCCCAATGGTCACGAAACCACTGCGGCTCAGATTTTTTTGATTGGCACTGCCACTCCCGGTGGCAACGTTACGGTCAATGGGCAGTCTCTTGAGCGCAGCCCTGCGGGACACTTTGCCCCCAGCTTTCCGCTGCAATTGGGCGAAAATGTCTTCACGCTGCGCCACGGCAGCGAGACGCTGACGCTGAATGTAACTCGGCTGGCTGAGACCCCGTCTGTGCCGCTTGGGGTGGCCTTTGTCGCTGACTCGCTGGTGCCCGCTGTTAACATCGCTCGCTTGCCCAATCAGCCCATTTGTTTGGGGGCGATCGCCCCGCCTAATGCGACTGTCTCAGTCACGTTGGCAGGACAAACCATTCCGCTTGCCCCCCAGCCTAACCAGGCTCTGGTACCACCCAACTCTGCCGTTTTGACCGATCGCAATCAGCCCATCCTTGGCTCCACGGCTCAAAGTTACCAGGGTTGCACCACCTTTGATCCCGGTCTGAGCCGATCTAATCCTGCAAATTCGGGTTCTGCAAATTTGGGAGTCATCCGTAGCGTTGCTTTGCCGCAGGGTACAAACTTGGGGCAACCCACCTATCAGCTCCGGCTCAACGGACAAACCCTCCAACAGCAAGCACTGGGTACGGTAGAACTGCTCTCGGTAGATGCGCCTCGTGTTGTAGCCGTAACGGCAGATCCCGGTACTGCCCGTACTGGGCCTAGCACCGACTATTCGCGCCTTACGCCCCTGCCCCAAGGCACTCAGGCCAGTGTGGTGGGCATTGAGGGCGACTGGTTACAGCTAGACTATGGCGGCTGGATTCGTACCCGTGAGACAGCAGCGATCGCCAGTACGGTGCCGCCCCGCACGCTGATTCGCGGCATTCGCTCACGCCAGGTAGACGGGTGGACTGAGGTCGTATTTCCGCTTCAGGTGCCCGTGCCCATCTCGTTGCAGCAGGGCGATCGCCACTTCACCTTGACGCTTTACAACACCACCGCCCAAACCGACACTATCTTTGTCCCCGCCGATACCGTGATTCAACGGCTCGATTGGCAGCAACTCACCCCCGGCCAAGTGGAATACAGGTTTAACCTCAAATCTGCTCAGCAGTGGGGATATAAACTGCGATACGAAGGCACCAGCTTGGTGCTTTCATTGCGGCATCCGCCCCTGTTGGTAAGAACGAGGGATCAAACGCTGGCCGGAGTGCGAGTTTTAATTGATCCGGGGCATGGAGGAGCTGACGACTTGGGAGCGCGAGGGCCGACGGGCTATCCCGAAAAGGATGCAGTGCTAGTTGTGGGAAACCGATTGCGCGATCGCCTCACCGCCCTGGGAGCCACCGTCATTATGACTCGCGAACAGGACATCGACCTCGACCCCAATGCCCGCGCTGCCCTAGTTACCCAGCAAGAACCTGATCTGGCGCTGAGTCTACATTTCAACGCTTTACCCGACGATGGCGATGCGATTAACACCAGCGGCATTGGCACCTTTTGGTATCAATCCCAGTCCTACGGCCTCGCTCAGTTTCTTCACGATTACCTGGTAGAAAACCTCGATCGCCCTTCCTATGGCGTGTTCTGGAATAACCTTGCCCTCACCCGTCCGACCGTCACCCCTGCGGTTCTCATCGAACTCGGCTTCATGATCAACCCCACAGAATTTGAGTGGATCACCGATGTTGCGGCTCAAGAAAAACTAGCAGATACTTTAGCAACGGGAATTGAAGCATGGCTGCAAACCACCGCTGACCCGTCGGGTGGAGGCAGATGAACCAATTGGGCAGATTGCCAAATTTGTCCTAACCAGGCGGGCGTAATTAAGCATAAAACCCTAAAAGTCTGCGCCGCCCGCGCAGCGGGCGGCGCAGACTTTAGAATCTTGTTTTTATTTATAGCCGTCGCCACAAACGTTGGGACGCAGGTTAGCACGTCAGCCAACAAGGGGCTTAAGCCCCTTGTCCTAAGATGACTGGCTGAAGCTATACATTGCTTCTGGCACCACACTTTTCAGATGTGCATCAACAGCCAGATGTGCATCAACGGCCAGGTGTGCATCAACAGCATTGAAATTGACCGCGTGGAGGTTATTCCAGGGGAGGCTAACATGAAAGCGTTGGGGTTGACTGAAGTGGACCCAAGTAGTTAGACAATCAAGTGAACCCAGTCCATCTGAAGCGATAATCGATAGCCAAAGCGTCAAGAGTGCGGCCATGCTCAGTGAGCCAGTTGGATTCGATGCTGGCAAAGTGATCAAGGGTCGCAAGCGGTTTTTGACGGTAGACACCTTGGGTTTAGGGATTTCCAGCCCATCTTACACTTTTTTGCCCGTCTGTCGGCTCAATCCCAATAACGCAGATCTTGCCCCAGTCTCAGTCACCCGTCCTCAAATCAATCTGGGGCTGAGTCATGAAGGGAGGAATGTTCAGGCCGAGTCTGCTGCGAGAATCTGGGTAGCGTAACGTTAAAGGTCGTACCTATTCCTAATTCACTTTCTACATGTATCTGTCCCTGGTGTAACTCTACACACTTTTTGACAATGGCTAAGCCCAGCCCTGTCCCTTGAGTTTTGCCAACATTTTTGGCGCGGTAAAACGTTTCAAATAGGTGTTGCTGGTCTTGCGGTGGTATGCCAATGCCTTCGTCTTTAACCTGAAAACTGATCTGATTGGGTTGGCAACTAAGCTTGAGCCACACAGAACCCTGATCGGGAGAATACTT
>JBBQFG010000192.1:0-10269 GCA_038321765.1 Elainellales cyanobacterium | reverse complement strand
CTGAGTGATCCCCCCTAGCTCCCCTACCCTTCGGGAAGCCGCTTCGCGTCTATAAAAAGGGAGGAACTGGATTCAAAGTCCCCCTTTTTAAGGGGGATTTAGGGGGATCGATACCGTTTTTATACCAGCGACGGGACTTTTAAAACATCCTCTAAGGATTACAAATTAATTACCTGTAATCTTTTTGGTAGTGGTATTGATGTAAGGATTTTTTGATGGGCGGGCTTCGCCTGCCCATCAAAAAATCCTTACCAATTTAGAACTACCATCTTTTTTTGGAAGTGCCTCGCAGTGCGAGGCACTTCCAAAAAAAGTTAGGTTTTATTTTGTACGCAATCCTAAATCAAATCAAACTGATCTAACCGGGTGTTGCTGATTATAGCCGTAGCCATAATCAATAGGACGCCTCCCTGTCGTTCCCGCGCAGGCGGGAATCCATCTGCTCGACAGGTGCGAGGGTGGATTCCCGTTTCCACGGGAATGACGCTGGCATGTCCTAACCTTCGTGGCGATGGCTGTACATTTTGTAGCTATGCATTTTATTGTGGAATACTTTTTGTGAAATACGTCTTATTGTGAAAGGCGCACTCAGAATTAAACGATGGATATCAAACTAGTGCCGATGCACCTGATTCTATATAGCAAGCCGGGATGTCATTTGTGCGAGGGGCTGCAAGAGAAGCTAGAGCAGATTCAAACTATCCCAATTGAGTTGGAGATCCGCGATATTACAACCCGTGAAGACTGGTTTCGGGCCTATGAATACGAGATCCCGGTGCTCATGCTTGTGAGAGAGTCAGGGGATGAATGTCAGCCAAACGGTCAAACTCCGATTTCTTCGGCTCAGCCTCTTGTGATGTTGCCACGCCTTTCTCCCAGAGCGACGGTGCAACAACTAGAGATGATGTTGAAAAAATACTTGGCGGATGAATTGTAGTAGGCATTGCCTAATCTGGGTATAAGTAGTTCGACCTAAATAAAAACAAGCTTCTAAAAGTCTGTGCCGCCCGCGCAGCGGGCGGCACAGACTTTTAGGATTTTATGTTTAATTACGCCCATCTACTTACATTTTTTTGAAAGGGGTGCAGAGCGCCCCTTTCAAAAAAAATTCATACATGAAATCAGCATCTGGTCTTGCTATTAATGGCCATTCAAGGGGAGATGCGATCGCCCAACCGCAACCAGGCAATCTGAAAAATTTCGGTTAGAGCCTGCTGTTGCTCTATCTCAGGGGCGTTTTGTAAACGGGACTTGAAGGCATCCAAAATAGTGTGCTTTGCGTGATGTCTAACCGCAATCAAAAACGGGAAGCCGAACTTTGCCTTGTAAGCCTGATTGAGAGCCTGAAACTGCTCAAACTCCTCGCTGGTGAGCTGATCTAGCCCTGCTCCTGCTTGTTCCTCTATCGATGCCTCTGCCATTTTGGTTTTGCTGCCCAAGTCGGGATGTGCCCGAATTAGCTCTAGCTGCGCGGCGGGGCTAGCAGATTGTGCGACTTTGACGAGGCTCTGGTGTAAGGTCTCCAACGTCGTGAAGGGGCGCTGGTGCCAGGTGGTTTGGGCGATCGCAGGCGTGTTTTCAAAAACACCATCCAGAGCGGCGACAAATGCATTCTGGCTACTTTGGTTCAGATCCGTAAGGGAAATGGGCATGGGAGTTTACCAGGCAGTAAGGACAAAGCGTTGCGCCGCTATCTTTGAGTCATATTTGAGTCGTATCCGATACGTTTCTGCACAGTGCTTTGCCTCATCCTCAGTCGAGCATCTGGCGAGAAATTTTATTAGTGCGCTCGATTAACTGAGGTAAATCGACGGTGGTCAAATGGCCTCGATCGACCACTTTCTTGCCGTTAATGAAACTGTAATCTACCGAATCTACGGGACAGAAAACCAGAGCGGCCACCAGATCGTGCTGTGCTCCGGCAAATTGGGGGCGATCGCCATCAATCGCAATAAAATCTGCTGACATACCGGGGGCGATCGCGCCAATATCATCTCGACCCAGCACCCGCGCTCCGCCCAAGGTTGCCACTGCCAAAATTTCCCGCGCTGTCATTGCTGCCGCGTCGCACTCCCGCACCCGCGCCAGCAAAAACGCCGTACGCGCCTCGTAGAGCATATTGCCTGCATCATTTGAGGCTGAGCCATCCACCCCCAAACCCACAGGCACGCCGCGATCAAGCATCTTGCGAATGGGCGCAATGCCGCTGGCAAGGCGCATATTGCTACACGGACAGTGCGCCACCCCCGTTCCGGTTCGGCCAAATTTGGCGATCGAGTCATCGCTAAGCTGTACACAGTGGGCATGCCAGACATCATCGCCTAGCCAGCCAACCGCCTCGGCATAGTCACCCGGACTCATCCCAAACTTGGCTAAACTGTAGTCCACGTCAGATTTATTTTCTGCCAGATGCGTATGCAGTCGCACTCCCGCGTAGGCTCGTGCTAGCCCCGCCGATTCTCGCATTAAATCCGTCGAAACCGAGAACGGCGAACAGGGAGCCAGCGTCATCCGCAGCATGGCATGGCGCGTGTTGTCGTGGTATTGCTCAATTAGCCGCTGCGAATCGTTCAGGATCTGCGTTTCTGACTCCACCAGGGAATCGGGAGGTAGTCCACCTTGGCTTTCACCTACGCTCATGCTGCCTCGGCTGGCATGAAACCGCATCCCAATATCCTGCAACGCCCGAATTTCGTCATCCAGCGTGCAGTCATTCGGGTAAAGATACAAGTGGTCGCTAGCCGTGGTGCAACCCGACCGAATCAGCTCTGCCGCCGTCATTTGGGCACTGACGTAAACACCTTCTGCCGTTAGCTTTGCCCAGAGGGGATACAGCGTTTGCAACCAGGTAAACAAGCTGCAATTTTGGGCGGCAGGAATCACTCGCGTTAGGGTTTGGTAAAAATGATGGTGAGTGTTGACCAATCCTGGTAACACGATATGTCGCCCTCTCAGATCCAATACCTCATCCGCTGTCTGGGGTAGTTCCTCAGTGGTTCCTACTTGCTCAATGACGTGATCTCGAACCAACAATGCCCCATCGGGGATCTCTTGCCGCTCTGCATTCATGGTCACGAGCGTGTGGCAGTGTTTGACGAGCAGAGTGGACATGAGGGAAAAAAGATGAAGAATGAAGGATCAAGGGCGATACCGCTGTAGGGGCGGGTTCAGCCAGTTCGTGGTCTGTGGTCGTGATCACTGATCAACAAAACCCGCCCTCCGGGTAAGTACCTCATGGTCTGTGGTCGTGATCACTGATCAACAAAACCCGCCCTCCGGGTAAGTACCTCCTGGTCTGTGGTCGTGATCACTGATCAACAAAACCCGCCCTCCGGGTAAGTACCTCGTCGTCTGTGGTCGTGATCACTGATCAACAAAACCCGCCCTCCGGGTATGTACCTCGTAGTCTGTGGTCGTGATCACTGATCAACAAAACCCGCCCTCTGGGTAAGTATCTCGTAGTCTGTGGTCGTGATCACTGATCAACAAAACCCGCCCTTCAGGGTAGGTATCGCGATCGCCATCTTAAATTTACGGCCAAGATTCAAGCTAAACGATATCAGGGGCTACAGAACTGACTAGCTGCCACGATAGGTACTATACGACCAGGGCGATGCCAGTAGAGGAACGTGGTAGTGCAGGGTCGGGTCGGCGATGCCAAAGCGAATGGGAATGCGATCGAGAAACGGTAGGGCGGCAGAGGTTGGGGAGAACTGGGCAAAATAGTCGCCGACGATAAAAACCAGCTCGTAGATGCCAACTTGCAATTCGTCGTCTACCAATAGTGGGCTATCGGTACGCCCGTCAGCGTTGGTTGTGGTGGTTTTGAGTAGAGTTCTTTGGTTAGGGTGGTCAGTTTGAGAGGTTTCAGAGTGAGCCGCGATCGCCCACAGTTCCACGGGCAACTGAGCAGCAGGACAGCCGTGAGCGGTATCCAGAACATGGGTGGTGAGCTTTCCGGGCATAGGTAGTCTGTGAGGAATGATGCTTAGTGTAAAGGCCCACCCAAAATAGTTTTGGCGATCGCCCCCGTCACATCTTCAGGGCTTTCTTCTCGGAGCTGTTGGTACCACTGCTGCGTTAGTTCAGGATCTTTGCCGTGAATCTGGTCTGCGCGCTTACGCGCCTTGAGCACAATCCCCGCAGTGCGTTCCAGGCGTTCGGCTTCGTAACGCCGGAGAGCGTCTTCGACACCTAAATTAGTCGTCATCAGGTAATTAGTCAGCACGAGAGAATCCTCCATGGCCTGACAACCACCCTGACCCAAGTCGGGGCAGGTGGCATGAGCCGAGTCACCCAATAGCGCCACACGACCCCGCACCATCCGATCAAGAGGTCCCAAATCGTGAATCAGCAGACGGTTGGTGGCGGTAGGATCGAGTCGCTGGATTAAGGTTTGAACGGGTTGTGCCCAGCCAGCAAAGTAGCTCGATAGCTCGGCTCGAAGGTCGCCGCTGGCGTTAGCTGCCTCTTCTTTGGGCAACGGCACGTCAAAAAAGAAGTAAAATCGACCTTCCCCGACGGGCATCATTGAGACCCGCTTATGGCTGCCCACGTAAATAGCCCAGGTATCGGTTGCAGTCAAGTCGTCACTAGCTTGCACCAACCCGTTCCAGTTAACATAACCGCCGTAGCGCGGCTCAACCTCTGCCTGAAGTACGTGCTGCCTTAGCACTGATCGAATGCCATCGGCGGCAATTAGCAAGTCGCCCGTTGCTCGGTACCCGTCCTCAAATAGGGCAGTCACGCTTTGCCCATTTTCTTCAAGCCCGATACATTTGCAGTTGAGCTTAACCTGTCCCGGAAACGCATCTAGCAGCATTTGCTGTAAGTCTCTGCGGGCAACGGGATAGGGACGTTGCCCAACTGCGTCGATTAGCGATCGCAGCCCAATATCGTTGAGTATCTCACCCTGCTGGCTGCGATATTCCATCCGATTCATGATGCCGCCAATTTTGGCAATGCGATCGCCTAAGCCTAAACGGTTGAGAACTTTGACCCCATTTGACCAGAGCGAAATCCCTGCCCCTACAGGTTTTAATTCCTTCACCCGATCGTAAATTTCGACCTCATAGCCAATTTGCCGCATGGCAATGCCTGCTGTTAGCCCACCAATTCCGGCACCAATCACGACGACTTTGAGACGATTCATGGAGAAAATCCTGACACCCTACTAATTCTGACGCACTTACACGCTATAGACCGTTCAGCAGAAACTGAATCTCTCAATTATTTAATCTGGCAATCTTATAATTTATCAGCAGATCGCCACTGCCCAAAATCAAACCCCAAAATCAAACTCACAATCCCCGCTCCACTAACGCTGCAAATGCCGATGTATAGTCATAGACGGATTGGTTAGGACGGGGTGCAGGGGTGGAACCCCTGGCTGGGGGCAAAGCCCCCACACCCCCTTTGATCCCAGTGTCCTAACCTTTGTGGCGACAGCTATATCTACAATGAAACCAAGAAGTTTCCCAAAAATGGAACCAAGAGGTTTCCCAAAAGACTGGGCGGGTATCAAAGACGAGGCAGAAAACTGGGCAACAGGGATTGGAAATGAAACGACTTTGGCTGGCGATCGCCCTGCTCATAACCACTGGTCTGGCGATTATTGGAGCGGGCTGGCGACCGCTTCAGTCGCCAGCCCTGGTAGTTGAAACCCTCTACGAACAGGCGGCGGAACCGCCTATAACAGAAAACCCAACTGTTAATCTGGAAAGACTGCTGGCCGATTTGCAAGGGTTGAGTTTCGAGCGGTTTGAACCAGGCGATCGCCAACGTGCCCGTGGCTATATTACCAGTGCGTTAGAAACGGCTGGCTGGACACCTCAACTGTACCCATTTGAGTCGGGGGGTGTTGCAGGAGTGAATGTTCTGGCAGAGCGACCAGGCAACGACCCTGAGGCTGGTAAAATTTTGCTGGCAGCCCACTACGACAGCGTGGAGCGATCGCCCGGTGCCGACGACAACGCCACTGGCGTTGCCACTATTCTGGAAACAGCTCGCCTGCTGGCCAATAGTTCCACTCCGCGCACCCTGCAATTGGCTCTATTTGATCTAGAAGAGGCAGGCTTAGTCGGCAGCAATGCGTTTGCAGAAGACCCCACTCAACTCGAAACCCTTCGCGCTGCTGTTGTTCTAGATATGGTTGGCTACAGTTGCAATACCCCTGGCTGCCAGCAGTATCCACCCATGCTGCCTATTGCCCCACCTAGCGATCGCGGCCTGTTTTTGGCAGGGTTAGGCGACCAGGGTCATTTCCCCTTACTCCAGGCTTTACAGCAGGCAACTCGTCCCAACCTACCACCTGTGTTTAGCCTTCCCATCCCCCTGATCGGCTCCCTCACGCCAGATCTCGTCCGCAGCGACCATGCTGTCTTTTGGAAAAAGGGAATCGGAGCGGTGCTCGTGACCGATACCGCCAATTTCCGCAATCCCAATTACCATCAGACAACCGATACCCCCAGTACGATTAATGCCGAGTTTTTTGTTGGCTCGGCTCAGATTGTGGTGAATGCAGTTAATCTTTTGCTCAATACTCAGGGCGATTTGACAACGTCGTCCGGCAACGCAACCTGATCAGGTGCTTGTCATTCCCTCAAGCCTGCCGCTCAAACATGAAGTTATCTCTAAATTTGCAATGCCCATTTCTGGTGTATTTTGAGAACAGGATTGGGTTTATCCAGACATGACACATTTCATTAATTTGGCTTGGAGTTGGAGCGTGGGATATCGGTCTTTGTTCGTTCCTTTAATGGGTTTGGCGCTGGTGTTGCAATTGTGGATGGGTTCTCCCCTACCTGCCCTAGCAACGGCTACATACGATCTGCCAACCGTGTCAGCAGGCGACTCGACCTGGATTGTAGACGAAGGAGATGTGCTGAGCCGTTTGAACCAGGGCGGTATTGGAGAAAGTCTGGAAACCTTGGCGAAAACGACGGGCAAGGAGGTGCGGTTTGTCACAATTCACCGCCTAGACTATGGCGAAACCGCAGAAAGCTTTACGAATAAGCTTTTCGAAACCTGGTTTCCTACAGAAGCAGCCCAATCAAACCAGACCCTACTTGTCTTGGATACTGTGACCAACACAGCCGCGATCCGCACTGGGGATGCGGTAAGAGAGCTGTTGCCGGATGAAATTGCTGCCAGCGTTGCCCAGGAAACCCTATTGGTGCCTCTTCGCAGTGGCAATCGGTACAATCAAGCGTTTTTAGATGCAAGCGATCGCCTCGTTGCAGTGTTGTCGGGTAAGCCTGATCCCGGTGCTCCGGTTGTAACAGAGGTGATTGATACCGAAGGCACCTTTGCTACACCTGAAGAGACGGCTGAAAGCAACGCGACCGTTTGGGTTATTGGTTTGTTGTTAGCGGCAACGATCATTCCCATGGCAACGTACTACTTTTATCAAGGCTTCCAGTAATTTTGGTAGAACTTACGCAGTTTGATGATTGCCTAAAGTAGCCTTAGTTGCGACTCGGCGGGTTCGGGAGTAGAGGCGGCGGTAGCCTGTATCGTCCCTTCGCTTTGTTCTGTGGGGTCACTGGTTAATTCCCAATCTAGATTCGATGGAGTAAGACAGAGGGTGCGATCGCCAGATAGCAGTCCTTGAGCCACTGCCAACATGTCATCTGCAATATCATCTAACCCACTTTGATAGGAGAGGTAAGTTTTAAGCGCCTCCAGTGGTTCAATCGCGCTTCCCGCTCCTAATTCGGGCAGGCGCGGTCGTGCCAATTGGCTGACTAGTTCGGGATGAATGCTGTAAGTATGGGCAGCGCTCAACGCCTCGTGTAGCGCTGGTTGATCGATTTGATCCAGTTGCTCTGGGCGAATTTGATAGACCAGTCGCACCACTGCATCAGAAATTAACGTCGTTTGAATTTTGGCAAGCAGAGTTGTGTGTGGATGCATCGCCTCGGTCACGTCAACGGTGAGCGTTTGAAACGGACGCACCTCTAACGGACAAAACGTTAGCTCAGCGTTGCCCCGTGTCACGTCCACTAGCACGTATCCTTTGTCTTCCAATTCTTCGCTAAAATCGACCCGCTCAATGCTGCCGGGATACACCACTGGTGGCTGCTCGCACAGAATTTGATGACGGTGGACATGTCCCAGCGCCACGTAGTCAAAACAAGGACGCGCCAGTAATGCCATGGGCACTGTAAAACTCTTTCCGGCGGCCAGAAATCGTTCAGCGCCAAAGCGGGCGGTGTCGGTCATCAAATGCGCTAACAGCACTGTGGGCACCTCTGGATCGAGCTGCCGAATTTCACCTTCTAAGGCGACTCGCAGGCGATCGCTCATTAGATCGTTCACGTCGGCTAGCGATAACCCCTCGGTATCTGGACGGGTCAGCAGCGTTGAACGGGTAAGCCAGGGCAGCGTAATCACCTGAATAGCGCCGCTGCGGGTTGGAATCTGGTGCGTTTCGAGGCGATCGCCCACCACAAACCCTGGCACGCCCAGAGTTCGGTAAATACACAGACTGGCTCCGCCCTGCCCCTGAGTATGCTGATCGTGGTTGCCCACCAACAGTACCGTCGGAATGCCTGCCTCTACCAAGCGGCAAAACTGGCTGGCAAATGCCTGCTGCACAAATGGCGGCGGCGTTGCATCTGGAAAAGCATCTCCACCAAATAGCACCAAATCCACTGGTTCCGCGATCGCTCGGTCAATACAGATCCCCAGCGTCCGGACAAAATCTTCTAGACGAGTATTTAGCCCCGTCTCAGGATTCACCCGCCCGTGCGAAAACCCACTGCCCATGTGAATGTCGGAAAGATGGAGAATTTTAACCATGCGCCGCCTACAATTGCCAAAACACGTTCCAGAACACTCATACTATAGTCGCTGTCAGTCTGCTCACTCTCCCCAGGTGCCTTTACAAAAATTTACGGACTAACTAGATAGTCCTACGCCATTCTAGGGGTAACTAAATAAAAGTGCGTCGCTATTGCTCTGGTACGGATGCTCATTTCATATCCGCAGCAGCGAGCGATTCCACCATTTTGTTAACCGGGCACTCTCTCTAATGAGGCTAAGGAAATAGCTATATGAACAGCATGTTAATGCAAGCCGTTGGGCAGGCAGACGGTCGCTACTTCACCGATGCTGAACTCAGGCCGCTGAAGCAATACGCTCAGACTTATGCGACTCGACTGCAAGTCTATTCAATTTTGAGTGAGAAAAGTGATGCATTTGTCCTCCAGGCTCTGCGTAAGTTTGCCGTTACAGAGGCACAGGTGATTCAGCAGCATGGCGAGAAATGTAAGCGCGACATGAGTTACGTAATGCAGGTACTGGCGCTAAGCCTGTTGAAAGATGATGAACGGACATTTCGCGAACAGCTAGTGCTGTGGATGCAGAACATCATGGCCGCATTGCACAAAGAACAGCAGTCGGCTCGGGCATACCTGCTGTTGCAGCAGGTGATAGCCGAACAGATGCCTGCCGACTGTGCCAAGCTGGTCAATGTCTATTTGGATGAGTTCATTTTGGCGCTCAAAGCTGGCGGTCAGTAGTATCCTGCAATAGCCACAGCCCGCTATAGGTCATGCCCGAATTGTCGGGCTGCACCAGCAAAAAATGCAGCCCCTGGCTTAAGCTCTGCCGTTCTCGAAAGATAGCAGCGGCTTGGCTCATTTCCGGATCGTCAAAGGTGGTGAGCACCCAGCGATCGCACAGCCCTGCTTCTAGAATTAACCCATCGGGGCCACCGGGAATGTAGTGCAACCAAGCGGGACGCACCTGGCGCAACCACTGAGCCAGCCGCATCGACTGCCGACCGCCATCAATTAACACTCCAGGAATCATCGTTGTTGAGGCGATCGCCTGATTCACAGGCAGCAACTCAGACGGCATCTGGCAAATAGGGATGGGGCGATCGCGGAAGGCCGGCTCTAAATCGGCGGCGGCGATCGCGGCAAACCGCCATTGGTCACCCCATAGCTCTTGGGGCATTGGCAGCGGCGGCGGGGAGTCGAGGGCGATCGGCGCATAGGGTGAGCCTGTGTAGCCCGCCATTGTCGGATATTTCGCCGCCCGCAGCTGCAAAATCTGCTTCAATGCCGGGGTGCGGCGGGTTGGCTCTATAGCAATCCCTAGCGCTTGCCCTGCCACTTCTAGCAAACTGAGCGACTGTGGCCGAAACACCTGAATTTTGTCGGGTAACCCGTTCACAGCCATCTGCTGCAACTGGTCGATCAGCCATGCTGAATTGACCTGGGCTTGGGGGCAGAGGGCACAGGCATTAAACCCACCCGTCTC
>JBBQFG010000191.1:0-10273 GCA_038321765.1 Elainellales cyanobacterium | reverse complement strand
GAGCAGCCAGCACTGCAACGATTGCTGAACGCTCCAGCAGGCAAGATTGATGCGATACGACTGCAAGAATATCGGGCTGCTTTGGGAGACAAGGAAGGGGCGATCGCCTCATTACTAGCATTAGTGAAAAATGAAGATAGCGATGTCCGAGGGAGTGCGGCGACTGCCATTGGTAGACTAGGCCAGTCTTCAGATGAGGTGGTCTGTGCCCTGCTGTCTTTGTTCAAGGATGAAGATAGGAGTGTCCGAGGGAGTGCGGCGGATGCCATTGGTAGACTAGGCCAGTCTTCAGATGAGGTGGTCGGTGCCCTGCTGCCTTTGCTCAAGGATGAAGCTAGCGATGTCCGAGGGAGTGCGGCGACTGCCATTGGTAGTCTAGGCCAGTCTTCCGATACGGTGGTCAGCGCCCTGCTGCCTTTGCTCAAGGATGAAGATAGCAATGTCCGATGGAGTGCGGCGAATGCCATTGGTAGTCTAGGCCAGTCTTCAGATACGGTGCTCAGCGCCCTGCTGCCTTTGCTCAAGGATGAAGCTAGCAATGTCCGAGGGAGTGCGGCGAATGCCATTGGTAGACTAGGCCAGTCTTCAGATGAGGTGGTCGGTGCCCTGCTGTCTTTGCTCAAGGATGAAGATAGGAGTGTCCGAAGGAGTGCGGCGAATGCCATTGGTAGTCTAGGCCAGTCTTCAGATGAGGTAGTCTGTGCCCTGCTGCCTTTGCTCAAGGATGAAGCTAGCGATGTCCGATGGAGTGCGGCGGATGCCATTGGTAGACTAGGCCAGTCTTCAGATGAGATAGTCGGTGCCCTGCTGTCTTTGTTCAAGGATGAAGATAGCAATGTCCGAAGTTTTGCGGCGACTGCCATTGGTAGACTAGGGAAGACATCTGTAGATGTTATTTTAGCGCTGGTGCAATGGCTAGAGACCAATCCAGAGGCACCGGGTGCCGGGGATGGAGTTGATGTATTGCGGCAATTGGCGATCGCTCCCTAAAAAACGCCTCAGCGCTTTGGAGTCGTTGCATTAAGTGCTTGATCTTAGAGGATATTTGAAAAGTGATTGGCTGTGATTTTGGGCACTGAGTGATCCCCCCTAGCCCCTCTACTCTTCGGGAAGCCGCTTCGCGTCTATAAAAAGGGAGGAACTGGATTCAAAGTCCCCCTTTTTTCTAGCGCAGCGGCGCGCCAGCGCGGGGATTTAGGGGGATCGATACCGTTTTTATACCAGCGACGGGACCTTTAAAACATCTTCTAAGGGAGCGTCTTCGTACAGTGCCGTTAGGGTATCGGTAAAGTCAATGCTCTCCAAGTGAAATGTTTCGGTTTCGGGGGTGTAATACTGCAACACCCAAAGCCTCGTTTCGTTGCGATGAAAGCATTCTACCCGCTGGTGGCGCGTATTAATCAAGACATACTCTTGCAGACTCTCTAAGGTTTGGTAATCTGCAAATTTATCTCCTCGGTCAAATGCCTCTGTTGAGTCCGACAGCACTTCCACAATTAGCTTGGGATAGCGCTTGTAGTCTGAGGTTTCCTGGTCGCGGGAGTCACACGTCACCATCACATCGGGATAGTAAAAGCGGTTACGGGCTTCAATCTGGGCTTTCATATCAGCAATATAAACCCGACAACCCGTGCCGCGCACATGGCTCCGAAGTAAAGCAAAAAGATTACCCGCAATGGTGACATGAACATCGCTAGCTCCAGCCATTGCATAGGCTTCACCGTCGATGTACTCATGCTTGACAGGGCTTTGAGCCTCTAGCTGGAGATAGTCATCTAGAGTGAGGTGTTGAGGCGAGGCGATCATGGCGGTTCCAAGGGGGCAGAAGGAGTGGTCAGATACTGTTTACTTTAGCAAAATCGATTGAAGGGGCGATCGCCATTTTACGCAAAAGAACTCAAGCTATTTCACAGCAAAACTCCACAATTCTGCGTAAACTGGGCAGTCATAGCCGGAAGAATCGCCTGTATCAAGTCTTTCGAGAACTAGGACAGGTCATCCGCACCATCTTTGGCGGATAAAATATCCACTCAGAAATGGGCGTTGCTTAATCCGGATCTGAATTTTTTTTGAGAGGGGCGCTCTGCGCCCCTCTCAAAAAAATTCATACTTCAAATCAGCAATGCCCCACTCAGAAATGAACTTTAGGGTTGATTAAATCTATTAAGGCGATTTCCAGCAAACAAATTACCCGTTGGCTTCGACTCCGCTCAGCCAACCGCGCCCTGAGCGAAGTCGAAGGGCAGTATTTTGAGGGTAGAATCTTTTCTGGAAATCTATTAAGTAGTTCAACCTAAATAAAAACAAGATTCTAAAAGTCTGCGCCGCCCGCTGCGCGGGCGGCGCAGACTTTTAAGGTTTTATATTTAATTACGCCCATCTACTTATCCAGCAATTCATTAACTCTGACATTAGACTCTTCTCGACGAATTTCTTCGACCTGCCCAACTACAAAGATTAGAGTAAAGTGCTGTCCCATTTCTCGTTTCACAAATTCCTCCAGAAGTGCAACCTGTCTGGGAGTAATGGGTTCTCTAGCCCGGACATTCAATCGGACTTCGGGGGGGGCGGTTAACCAGTTTGTGGTACTGGTCAACAGGTCTAACCGTTGAAAGGTGATGGTGCGATTTAATAGGGCTTGCCGTAGACTGGTCTCTAACTGTGCTTGCCTCACCAAGCGGGCAAAGCTAAACCCCAAAGGAATCAGCAGGATTGCGGTACAAGTCAATATCCAGGCAAGTGCCTTGCGGGCATGGCGAAGGGAGGCATAGCCTGCCAGCAGAAAAGTGACCATGCAAGATAAGGTAATGCCCAGCAGGTTTGTGAGATAGAGCAGCATGGCTCCTTGGGCTAGGTTCCAATTTGCCTGAGATAGCCCTAAGCCAATGACGCAAACAGGTGGCATTAAAGCAACTGCGATCGCCGTTCCCGCAAGACTTTCTGAGATTTTCGGCTGCACTTTCGCATAGCCGCTAATGCCCCCAGCCGCGACTGCAATTCCCAAATCGAGTAGCGTCGGGGCTGATCTCGCCAACACTTCACTGCCAAAGCTAGAAATGCCGACCAATTTTCCTAATATCCAGGCAAGCGCCACTGCCAGGACAGTCCCCACAGCAACTGCGACTAAGCCACGCCGAAACAGCACAATATTTCCTGCTAGTGCCCCAAACGCGAGTCCCCGAATTGGCAGCATTAGGGGGGCAATAATCATCGCACCAATAATTACCGCCGTGCTATTTGCCAACAAACCGAACGTGGCGATCGCACAAGAGCTGATAATCAAGATCAGGTAAGATGGCTCAGGTGTCGATTCTGCCAGCAGATCTGTTTGAAGCTGCTGCAATTGAATCAGGCTCTTTCCCTGATTTCTGAAAGCCTTGAAGCGATCGCGGAGATTGGTCAGCAAATCTTTAGCTCCTTCTAAATAATTCCAGAATCCTGACTTCTGACCAGCATCTTATAGCTGTCGCCACAAAGGTTAGGATACTGGGATCAAAGGGGGTGTGGGGGCTTTGCCCCCAGCCAGGGGTTTCACCCCTGCACCCCGTCCTAACCAATCCGTCTATGGCTATACCTGTGATTGTAGCGATTGTGTTCTGATGGGCTGAAGATGGTGAAGGCTGGATTTTTTGGAGGGCAGTACTCAATGGATACGACGTTAAGTGAAATGGCGATCGAGACAAACCTGAAGCAATTTTTGCTGGTGCTGTCAATTTCCTTGAGTGTGGCAACTTTGCCCCGCATTTTTAGCTGGTCTCGTCAAATCCCCTACACCCTCTTACTGGTGATTGTGGGGTTGGGGTTGGCATTTGTGGATGTGCGCCTGGTGGATTTGTCGCCTGAGCTGATCCTGTTCATCTTTTTGCCACCGCTTTTGTTTGAAGCTGCATGGAATTTGAAATGGTCAGAACTGAAGCAAGAACTCTTGCCCATTTGTCTTTACGCTGTGGTTGGGGTCATGGTTGCGATCGCAGGGGTGGCACTGGGGCTAAATCAACTGGCAGGAGTGTCTCTCACAACAGCGCTGCTGATTGGAGCAAGTTTGTCTGCCACCGATCCTGTGTCAGTGATCGCCTTATTTCGAGAATTGGGGGTGAGCAATCGGCTCAGCGTTTTGGTGGAAGGGGAAAGCCTGTTTAATGATGGTATGGCAGTGGTTGCCTTCAGTTTTTTGGTTGCCCTACCGCTAGGCACAGCAGATTTATCTATTCAATCAGCAGTCATTGAGTTTGTGCGCGTGGTCGGTATCGGCATTGCAGTCAGCAGCCTGATTGGTTTTGGCATTTCTTACCTGACACAACGATTTGATTTGCCCTTGGTAGAGCAGTCGCTCACCTTGGTGTCCGCCTATGGCACCTATTTAATCATTGAGGATTTGGGCGGTTCTGGGGTGATTGGTGTCGTGACAATGGGATTAATTTTAGGGAACTTTGGTTCTCGCATTGGCATGAACCCTCGGACTCGGATTATTGTGAGCGAGTTTTGGGAATTTCTGGCGTTTTTCGTCAACTCGATTGTTTTCCTGCTGATTGGTGATCAAATCCGGTTTAATATCCTGGGACAAAACCTCAGCATCATTGCGATTACGCTGGTTGCGATGTTGCTGACGCGGGCGATCGCCATCTATGGCTTGAGTGCCTTCAGTAACCGATTCAGTGAATCTCAGGTTCCACTCAAAGAACAAACTGTTTTGCTGTGGGGAGGGCTGAGAGGATCGGTGTCGATTGCGCTGGCGCTGAGTGTACCAGCTATTCTGCCTGATCGCGAGGAAATTATTGCCACCGTGTTTGGGGTGGTATTGTTCACTTTGCTGGTGCAGGGCTTGACGATTAAACCCTTGCTGGAATGGCAAAACCTCCTGGGAAATCAGGCATTGCAACAGCAATTTTCAGAAGCGATCGCTCGGTTAGCGGCGTTGAAACGAGTGTTACAGTACCTTGCTCAGTCTGAAGCTCGTCCGGCAATTGAGCCAGAGTTCTACCGCTATCAGGAGATTCTGATTAAAGGAGAAATTGTGCGTCTGGAGGAAGAGATTGACACCTTGCAGGACGAGTATCCCGATCTACGCACGTTTGCTGCTGAGCAATTCAAGCTAGAACTGCTAGCCATTGAGGCAGACACTTATGCTGAATTCGTCCAGACAGGACAGCTCAACCGAGAACTTTCGTTGTTCTTGCAACAGACTACAAATGGGGAATGAACTACCCCGCCCTAAGCAGCGAAGTGTCAAACTTCGGCATCGCTTAATCTGGACGCGATCGCCCTGATTGTGACCCCACAGTTCCCACAACTGCACAAATTTGTTCAACTTTCTTGATTTTTCGTGTGAGGTGCGTAAGTCCTCAAGAATCCGTATCTCATGCACTCAAAAGGTTGGTGATGGGAATTGCGGTAACATTAGCGATCGCTCCCTAAGAAACGCCTCAGCCCTTTGGAGTCATTGCATTAAGTGCTTGATCTTAGGCTGCTGATGCCCGTTGGCTGGGCCAGAAATAACTCACCGCCCAGCGGGTGAGATTGCTGTGGCAGATACTGCATTCCCTAACCGGGCAAAGATGATTGGCGCGTCAGCTCCACGGGTATCCGGGGCGTTGGTTCCGGGGATGTGCCGCAATTTAAACCAGCCTGCCTACCTTTTCATCTCTGTCAATCGTTTGAGCAATGCCGAAATGCGAAGTTCTATAAGACCAACTCAAAATCCAGTAATACATCCTCTCCAGATAACGTTGTGGGTAGCTGCAAAATATCAACCGATTGATCTGGTCGGTAAACCTCTACCTGGTGGTTTTGAGGATTAATCAACCAACCTAACCGGAGACCGCTAGACAGATACTCCTGCATTTTTGCTTGCAAGGGCTGAAGGCGATCGCTGCGAGAGCGCAATTCAATTACAAAGTCTGGACAGATAGGCGGAAAGGTTTCTCGTTCTGCGGGGCTGAGCGCTTCCCAGCGAGATTTTGCAACCCAAGCCACATCAGGAGAGCGATCGCCGCCGTTTGGCAGGCTAAAAATAGTAGAGGAGCTAAAGACTAAACCTAACTGAGTTTGTTCGTTCCAAAGACCAACTTTGGTGATTAACATCGCTTCCTGATTACCGCTCTCCCCACCGACTGGACTCATGATGACTAGCTCTCCCTCTAGGGAACGTTCAAGCTGAAGATCAGGATTGCTCTTACAGAGGTGGATAAATTGCTCCCTCGTCAGGCTACGGGTAAGTGCTTCCAGGTTGAGAACGGTTGTCATAGTTTAAAGCGTCGCCGTTTCCAGTTTCAAGGGACACGTTACGGTAAATGCGTTAGATAGTTCTATCTTAATTCTTGTTCTAGTTTATCTAGTCGTTCCAGCCAAGAAAACTTGGACTTACACGAAATCCATTTTTAGAATAGCGGTTAATTGTTGGTGAGGTAACTACGCAGCAGGTACCTCACCAACAATTAACCAAACAGCCCGCTGAAAATGGGTGGAAGATTACCTGCTAGATTGCAAAGCGGCAGACATGCACCGTCCTATCCCGCTGCCATCAATTGCTGAAGGCGCTGGGGTTCCTCTCCCAGCCAGTTTGGATGCTGCGCGGTGCCATCAAAAATAGACGAGGTTTTGAACGGCTCAAACTCTCCGCGTGAGCCTGTTTCTGCCGTTCTAGCCAACAACGCCTGCACCTGTTCATCTGTCATGGGTTGAAATGTCTGTACCGCTTCAAACGCCTGATCAAGAATTTCCATACTGTCCATTCCCGTAATCACCACTGATGTGGGTAAATTTAGTGCATAGTGCAGGCATTCAATCGGCGTTACCGTGTTGGATCGCAGAAGAATTCCATTCGCCATACTCTTCATACCCAAGACACCGATCTTTCGTTTGACCAATTCTGGCAAAACGAGCTTTGCAAAGCTGCGGTAGTGAGCATCCATCACATTCAGGGGCATCTGTACCGTATCAAACTGAAATCCATGATGATCTGCTACATCCAGCATGTGTAGATGAATAGCCGGGTCTTTGTGACCCGTAAAGCCGATGTAGCGTAGTTTGCCCGCTTTTTGAGCTTCTAAGAGAGCAGCATAGGCTCCTTCTTGATCGAAGATGCGATGCGGATCTTCAAATCGCAGAATCTCGTGATACTGCACCAGATCAATGTGATCGACTTGCAATCGTTTCAGTGATTCATCAAGCTGTTTAGCGGCTTCAGCTTTAGAGCGTCCGTCAAGTTTCGTCATTAAAAATACACGGTCTCGATAGCCATCGCGAAGAGCTTTGCCCATACGCATTTCACTAACGCCATCGTTGTAATCCCAACAATTATCCATAAAGGTGATGCCCCGGTCGATCGCCGTGCGTACAAGACGAATCGCCAGTGACTCATCCACATGTTTTAAGCTAAGATGCCATCCACCCAGCCCAATGGCAGAAATTTTTTCTCCAGTACTACCCAGCTCTCGATATAGCATCTCTGAATCTGACATAGTTCCTCTTTTCTGCAACGACAGCTTTAATTGATGATGCCAAACTAGTAATCTGCATTCAGGATTTCCCGATCGGCTAACACTGCAACATAGCCATAGTGAAGATAGCCACAGCAAAGCCACAGGCAGTTTGCTTTTTATACTAGGGAAATAGTCGTGCGACTTCATCTGCCGGTAGTGATACATTGTCATAAAGCTTAGGATATGCCAGCGTCATTCCCGCCTGCGCGGGAATGACGCTGGCACCGATCGAGCAGATGGATTGCCGCCTGCGCGGGAATGACAGGGAGGCATCCTATTGATCATGGCTACCGCTATACATTGTTATATCTTATGAGGCGCGGAGCACCCAAAAAATATGATCTCCAACATGAATAATGCAAGACTACCCATCTGCCCAAGGAGCTAGTGAAAAATCAGAACTATGGACTTCAGAAGAATGGCTCGTGATGTACTTTAATCGCGAGAATTTTGGCAATAGTGAGGCGTGAATGATGTCGAATCTAACCAGCCTTGATAGAACTGTTTGACGAAGGGAAACAATCGACGCGACAGGTCTCGACGGTGCTGTTCTTCAGGTGTTAACGGCATTTGCAATAATGATGTGGCTAACGCTTGCAGCACAGAAGATTTATCGATTTTAGTAAAGCTACCAGCATTAAAAATATTTTCTTCCCCAATCATAACTGTCTTGATACTGGACATGCGTCTGGCATATTCTTTTTGATAGGGCGTTTCTAATAAATGCATGTGGAGTTTGACGTTGTAGCGTTCTGCAAACTCCTTTTGCTTTAGCAGTGCCTCATCTGAACACCAGTGTAGATTGGCAGAGGCAAGCTGAATCTGGACGCGATCGCCCTGATTGTGACCCCACAGTTCCCACAACTGCACAAATTTGTTCAACTTTCTTGATTTTTCGTGTGAGGTGCGTAAGTCCTCAAGAATCCGTATCTCATGCACTCAGAAGGTTGGTGATGGGAATTGCGGTAACATTAGCGATCGCCAGTTCAATCACAGCAGCACTAATGATTAAGCACCATCGCAACGTTAGCCCTTAGCCACCGGGTTATAGTCCAGAATGGCGCGATCCCAATGTCCTAAATTAGCGGCTGCTTCGTAGGTGTTTTGCAAAAACTCAAGCACCATCGCATCTGGATCATTAGCCTGTCGCACCAAGTCATAGGGCAAAATAAATTCCTGCATGTCCGCGCTATAAAACCCGGCTGACGGTTGGATTGAATACTCCTGAAACCCATCTGGCACCGGGTAAGCATAGGCATAAAATAAGGCTTCGGCTGACCCACCGCCAAACCAAAACCCACAACTGCTAACTTCATGGGAATAAGCTTCTCGCGTGACCCAATCAGCCATGTTGGGTACCCCACCCGGATGTTCTGGAGCGCGCCGCCCAGAAAAGCGAGTAACAGCCAAATCAAAGCTGCCCCAGAAAAAATGAACTGGGCTACACTTCCCGATATAGCGAGAGCGAAATACTGTCATGAGGCGATCGGCTTGTACCAAAATTTGCCAAAACCGCCGAGCATATTCTGGGTCATAGGCCGTGTGGTGATTGTCCTGCTCAAACGGGACTGGATTAGCCACTTCCTGCGGCATAGTCCAAATCTGGACATCAATGCCCATGTCCTTTAACGTGCTCATCACTGTTTGATAAAAATCTGCCACAGAGCGGGCAGTGAGAGCAATAGGTCTGGTTGTGCCATCGCTGGTCTCAACTAGAAGTTGATGATTGAGAAAATCAAAGGTGATTTGAAAGCTACGAGTTCCATAGGGAATAGTTGAAGTCGTTAATCCACGAGTTGTGACATACAAGGTCGAGTGCCACCAATGATTGATTTTGGGAGCCAGCGCCAAACGAATTTTGCCGACAATTTGCGTCCACAAATGCAGCGTTAAACAGGTGTCTTGCCAGTCTGCGATCGCTAAAGGCAACCAAATATCGGTAGAGGAACGGTGATTAGAAGTCGTCATGCTATGAATCTCCAGGCCTAGAATTGGCGGTAAGTAGGTGGGTGCAATTAAACATAAGATTCTAAAAGTCTGCGCCGCCTGCATCGCCTGCTGAGCAGACTTTTAGAATCTTGTTTGTATTTAGGTTGAACCGATCGCTCCGAGATACCAATCAGCTAAACAACAGAAGTGTTCTTTGACTGTTTTTTGCAGCAAGTTTCTCACTATCAACATGGAGCATTAGATTGTCTGTCTCTTGGTGTAGATAAAGCAACCCTACAATGTCGATTCTGTACCTGAACTTAGTGCTGCTCTCAACAAACCAATCAACTCATCCACCCGCTTTGGTTTCACTGGGCATTGTGCCAGTAACAGCGCATATTCGAGGGTTTCCTGAAGCAATCCTTTAGAGTCTTGAGACTGCGCTACAATCTGCTGCATCTCGGATTGGCTCACGGTTTCATCCTCTAACGCAACGTTGATTAAAACCCAATTCAATCGATCCTGAACAGATGTGCCGTTACAAAGCGTCTGGCTCTTTTGCCACAGTGCGATCGCTTCATCTTGATCTGCCTGCAAAGCCTTGACTAAACCAAGGCTAAAAATACAGTTATATCTTTCTCCACCAATCTGAATCGCTTCTCTAAAAGCAGTTTCAGCTTTAGCCAATTGATTCTGAAAAAGATAAACTTCCCCCAAGTTGTTGTAGGGAGAGGCATATTTAGGGTCAAGCGCGATCGCCTGTCGGTAGGCTGCGATCGCGTCCTCATACTTGCCCTGGTCAAAGTACACATTACCTAACTCAATGTGAGGATAGGCAAATTTAGGGTCAAGCGCGATCGCCT
>JBBQFG010000190.1:0-10367 GCA_038321765.1 Elainellales cyanobacterium | reverse complement strand
ATGTAGTTCTTCTGGAAGATGATGTACAAATTCCTGTGGGAAGTTTCCAGATTTTTGAGATTCCCCCACTTCCTGAGGACTATCTACGAACAGAAGGTACTCGGATATTATCCATATCCCTTGCATTCGATCCGCCTACTCTACCAACACGAGGAGACTCCTATCTTGGATTAACAATGGAATTCAACCTTTTCAAAAATATTGATAAGGAAAGTATCATCGGTGCCTTTGTCAAGGCTAGTAAGGGAACCTCAACTGAAGAGTTTACAGAAATTTCCTTAGAGCAACTGAAACAGCAACATCCAGGTAAAGGAATCACTGTAGATTTATCTCCAGGAAGCCGATTGAGGAATAAAGGATGTCTTCAGCGAGGGCAAGTTAAAATCTCATCCAAGGCTAGCGGATTTGATCAGCAACCATTGTATCTTGTTCTTAGTTGTGCTCGAAAATGGGCGAAACAAGGGGAAATTGATACTCAAAGATATGCACTAGTTGTGTCTATTAATCACTCAAATCCTGAAGTGGATTTGTACAACCAGCTTAAGTTAAGGACTCGGATTGCTCAAAGAATTCGTATTAGATAGACTCTGCAAAAGATAATGAAACTTATCGCTGCTAAGTATACTTGAAAAGACAGCCTAATAAATCGATAGAGCCGACCGCCAAAAGCTTTTCTGCTGGATGTTTGAGGCTGCTTGGGGCGGCTCATCTTAATCGTTGTGCCATTCGATCTGTTGTTAGTACGATCGCCCCCCACTAGCGAAGGGTACGTTGAGTCAGGTGCGGTTCTGAGTGAGCACTCCCAGCCAGTTACCAGTGAGTTGGAACAGTGGCGCTGTGGTAGGGTGCAGGTCAGAGTGACTACTCCCAGCCAGGTTGGGGGCGATCGCGGACGATGCTTATCCAGTTCAATTCCTAATTAAACCGATACGCTAACACTGCCTTGGTGCAGACGGAATAGAAGCGATCGGTGAGAGTTCAGCATACGTACCGCCGCACAACTTTCCCGTTAGCTGCCTTGGCTATCCGTAGAGGTGCTTTTCGGCTTTTTTACTGCAAATTCAAGGTTCAATTAGGTGTTTTGATAGGGAGTGCTCACTTATTTAGATAGAGATGGACATAGACTACTTACCAAATCTACAACTCTCTAAAGTGCAAGTTGAGTTACAAAAATGGGAGACTTAACCTTAATTATTGACGCTTTAATCCTATTCATTAAGGAAAGCTGGCCCTTCATCGTTTATGTTACTTTTGCTACTGTTATCGCTATTGGCGTTTTTGCAATTAGCCACTTTCAGATTGAAGGAGAGAAGCAGAGCATAAGTAATCAGCTTCGTTTTAGAGGAGCAACCGATATTGTTATTTCAAGAGAATGGTTTGACATGGATAAAACCACTCGTACTTATAGCGGTTCTTTGCCGGGTGAGGTACAGTAGACCCCGACAAAACCCTTGCTGAATAAGGCTTTCAAAAATCAACCTGTACTTCACTGAACCAGGAACCGCTATATAATGTGAAATATACGAATAATGTGAAGTATACGAACAGTCGAGGCAAACGTTGTCAAACTAGTTGTAAATTTCAGACAGGTATCTTTAGCAGTGGTGAGGTTTATTGGAGAGATCCCCCCTAAGATACGTACTCAACAAAGCAAAGATATTTCAGGTTCACTGAGTTAAACTGTGCTCAGTGTTGAGTTAGACGGCGTGTAAAAATAACTTGGGCAATTTTCCTAAAAAAACTACGGTAGACAGTCGTTTTAGGCTTTTCTCTACGTAACTTATTTTTATACGTGTCCTTAGGTTGATGATGGTTGTCGGTGGGTGGTGCAAGGTTCAGTCAAGTTGTGGGGGCGATCGCTTGGCGAGGTTAATTCTAGCCCGCTAACAAACCGAGTGCATCGGACGTTTGCACACCGCTAGTGGCGTTTTCAAGCTTGTCGCCACCGCTGACCAGGAACGTTAGCTTGCTGCGTGATACGTTGAAGCATCTATTGCACTTCAAGCCATGATAGCAATCGCTTTCGAGTTCCTATTTCAAATACTTCTGGCACTTCTGGAATTTCTGTTGCAAGTTGTTGTCGAGGTGCTATTTCATTTGGGATGGAGCAGCATTGCTGAGGCACTTGAGTACAAACCAACCAAAAATCCTTCACTTGCGTTTACTGGCTACGCTTTGCTGGGCTTGGCTTCAGGCGGTCTAAGTCTCTTGGTATTTCCCGAACTGTTTGTCCATAATGCCGCGTTACGTGTTGCAAATTTGCTTTTAACTCCTGTATTAGCTGGCCTTGCGATGTCTGCCTTTGGTGCATGGCAAGAGAGCAAAAGCTTGACTGCAATTAAATTAGACAGTTTTACCTACGGATTTATCTTTGCGTTCGGAGTGGCTTTAATCCGCTATTTATTCGGTGTCAAGTGAACCGATACTGCCCCAACAGCGGTCTAACAAGGTGCCGTTGAAAAGTTGTCGGTAGGGTGCGATCGCTCCTCTTGTCACAACGTAGCAAGCTTAAAACATGGAGTTGAAAGCGATCGCGGCAGTTGCTTATCCAGTTCAATTCCTAATTAAACCGATACGCTAACACTGCCTTGGTGTAGACGGAAGGGAAGCGATCGCTTGAGTTGGATGTAAAGGTACTGGCAACCGCTGACCTAAACCATTATGCTGCTAGGCAACTGGTAAGACTGTCATCCTAGAAGACATCTACTGATTATGCATGGTCTCAGTTGAGATTCGTCGATGTGCGGAGCAAGTGCTACAATTGCGGATGCAGTCGAGAGATCTGACCTTTTCGGATCGTGGAAGCTTGGTCTTCCCTCGACTGATTTTAGTTTTAAAGGGATATAAAACGCTGCATGTATCTATTGTATGTAGATGAGTCTGGTACAACCCACGACCCCAACCAACAATATTTCGTGCTAGCCGGATTTTGTGTATTTGAGCGACAGGGATATTGGATTGCAAGCCAGCTTGACCAAATTGCAGCAAGGTTTGATCCTGCTGACCTAGCAGCAGTTGAGTTGCATGGTAGTCCAATGTTCGGTGGAAGAGGACGCTGGAGAAGTTATCCTAAAGAGGATATAGCGGTTCCTGGTTCAGTGAAGTACAAGTTGATTTTTAAAAGCCTTATTCAGCAAGGGTTTTGCCGGGGTCTACTGTACCTCACCCGGCAAAGAACCGCTATAGGCATCAGGCAATTGAAGATTCTTTGAAAGTTTTCCTGCAATCTCATCCCAGCAATCGACTTTTTGCAAGCGTGATTAAGAAATCTGTGGTGTCTCCACGAGATCCTGTTGAAGCTGCGTTTGAGCAATTAGCCAGCAGATTTGATAAGTATTTAATGAGATTGCATAGGAATGGCGATACGCATAGAGGGGTTATTATCTTTGACAAATCTACTTACGAAACAACAATTCAATCTTTGGCGACTGATTTCAGGACAATTGGATACACTTGGGGAGTGATATAGCGGTTACCGATCTGGTGCGGTACGAATAACAAGCTGAAACCCTTGCCCTGTCTGTCCAACGTGTACCTCATGTTAAAAGGAACCGCTATAAGAAACTTCTCAGAAGTACCTCTATTTCTAGATTCAAAGGCATCAAGATTGATTCAGCTTGCGGATTTAGTCGCCTACGCTATTTTTAGATATTTTGAGAAAGGAGACAATAGATTTTTTCCTATTATCGAACCTAGATTTGATTCAGAGGGTGGAGTAGTTCATGGGCTTCATGTTCTGCAATAAATTACACAACACAGCATAACAACCCCATGCACCCGACCGCCGAGGGGTTAACTGTGAGCATTCAGGGTATCTACGGCGGGTGATTGGGAACGTTATGCCATTCGATCTGTTGTTAGTGCGATCGCCCACCTTACAAACCCAACAAGTGTAAAGCATAGGGTTGAGTGCGACTGCTGCAACCCACCACATTCGATCTTACTTAATGATGGAAAGGTGGCGATCGCAATCTAACTATTCGATTGCGACCCTTTGTCTTGGCATTGCAGTAGCTCAATATGACACTATAGGACTTGCAAACTATTTTTACTGGTTTATTTGCGATCGCCCATTGTCTGTGAAATCCTTGATCTTCATACCACTGCCAGTATGTATCCAGCAATTTCTACTGAGGACTTGTTGAATATTCCGATCACGCTACCCAAAGAATCTACTCGCCAGAAAATTGCAGAAAAGGTCAGAGCATCTCGCGAAGCGCGGGAGCAATCCAAACAACTGCTAGAAATTGCTAAAACAGGAGTAGAACGAGCGATTCTCTTACAGAGAGGCTGCACCAACGAGACTGATGAAGCGATCGCAACCCATTGGATTAACCAGCAACTTAAAGCCTTGGAGGTAAACCTGTCATGAGCGCTCAAACTGAGACAAAACACTACACCATTGATGAGTATTTAGAACTTGAAATTGCCTCAGAAATACGCAGCGAATATTGCGATGGAGAAATTATTCCAATGACTGGTGGAACACCCAACCACAACGATATTGCTGGAAACTTATATATTCTTCTTAAATCTGCCCTAAAAGGGAAAGACTACCGCACTTTCTATGCCGATCAACGACTTTGGATTCCCAGTGTCAGCCTATATACCTATCCCGATGTGATAGTTCTGCCCAAACCCTTAGAACTTCAAACTGGACGCAAAGATACCGTGGTGAACCCCTGCTTTATCGCTGAGGTATTGTCTAAGTCCACCCAAAACTACGACCGAGGCGAGAAATTTGTTGCTTATCGTACAATTTCTACCTTCCAGGAATATTTGCTGATTGATCAATACCGCACACACGTTGAGCATCATGTCAAAACAGCCGCTCATCAGTGGCTATTTTCAGAATACGACGACCCAACTGTCACCCTTTCTTTGAGTACCTTTGAGGTGCAAATTCAAATTGCAGAGCTTTACGAAAATATTGATTTTTCAACCGTTTGAGTTGAATGGCTAAAACATGAGTAGAACAGGTGATTGAGGCTGATGAAGCAACGGCAACCACTTGGATAAATCAACAGCTTAAAGCATTAAATATAGAAATAGGGGTGTTGAAATAAGAGACGAGAGAAATTCGCTTTAGCGATCATGCTCAATTAAAAATGCAGATTTTGGCGAGTCATGAAATCAGCATTGATCGGAACTTTGTAATAGAGACAGTGCGATCGCTAGATAAGCTGGAAACTGGTGAAGTAGATAAACTAATTGCACAAAAACGTTTAGACGAAAATGTAGTGCTTCGAGTTGTTTATCGAGAATTCAATGCTTTCATTTTGATCATCACCCTTTATCCTGGCAGGAGATCTAGATATGAAAAAGATCAGCTATAGCAAAGATGTTGATGCTCTATTAATTGAACTTTCCAATGAGCCAATTGCCTATGCTGAAGACGAAGGACAAGTGATTTTGCATTATTCTCAAGATGCCAAGCTAGTTCTAGTTGAAATACTAGACTTTCGTCACTTTATGTCAAATGAAACTGTGACTGCATTATTAACCTCCTGAGAAAATTGCTAAAACAGGAGTAGAACGGGTGCATCCCACTCTATCTTGGCTAGCTGTGTAGTATTGCGATCGCCCCTCAGCAATCTCCACAACATTTATGGTTAATTGCCACTAATGATGCGCTGTAGATTTTCCCAAAGACCAGTTACGGATTGCCAGACTTGCCCTGGGTTGATGCCAAACAGAATTTGCAAAACCAAAACAACCAAAGCCAGGGCGATCGCCGTACTGACCGCCGCTCGTAACACTTTCACAAGGAAAGTAAAGACTAAAAATGAAATGAGTAAGGCTCCAATCAGCAAAATCCAGCTCATCGATTGCTACCAACGCGTCCTATAGAAAGAGTACTGGTATAGCGCTACGTCCATACCATCCACACTTACGAAAAAGCATTCACACAGACCTTGTAATCAGGCTCTTCATTCCTCTACGTCCACCTCTTCCCAGAACCGTTCAAGCTGGTTCCGCCATGCTCCCAGCACTCTGTCTCTGGACTCCGCATTATCGTCTAGATCACCCATCACCCCTTCGTCGTAGAGATGTTGGAGAGTTTGTAGGGTGGCGGGTAAAGACTGTCCTTGTTGCTTAGCCGCACGCACAATTTGACGGATGTGGGTTTCGGCCAGTTGGTTAAAACTGTGGTTTAGCCCTTGGTCTTGTAACGCAATCAAACGGGCGATCGCACCCTGAAAATCTGGTATTCTCAATCCTTCTAAGCTGTGCTGAAATACACCCCATAGTACCCCTTCATACAGGGCGTAGCGGGCTTCTTGGGTATCGTCAAAATTTGCTTCTAATAGCTGTTCCCAATAGGGTTGAGCCGATTGGGCTGATGTAATGGAGACAAGCAACCGTAGCCAAGAGGAATCTTCTGACAGCAGAATGAGCAACCGAAAATTACCCATCTCTACCTGCCAAGATACAGGTTCTGATGATTCGACGGCACTGCCAAACATATCGGTGATTACAGCGGTAATGTCTTGAGGGGTCATGGCAGAGGGGTCTTAAAGCTTATCGTTCTCTCACCCTACACCGTCTATCCCAAAAAAAGGGGGTAGTGGTATTAAGGTAAGGATTTTCAGATGGGCGGGCTTCGCCCGCCCATCTGAAAATCCTTACAAGTTTAGGACTACCAAAAAGGGTTTTCTATTTGGAAGGATGTACTTCGCTGTAGGTGCTGTGCTAAACGCAGTACGGGTAGCTCGGCACCAGTTTACAGCACCAGTTTATCAAGAGGCCTTCGAGTCTTGATCTCCCCTTTTTTTAGCGAAGCTAGAAGATTTCAGTTCCAGATTTACAAATTTTTAACGATTTCCCATCACGATTACAGGCAATCCCTTTTAAAAGGTAAGCCAATGAATGCTACAACAGACGCGAAAAAACCAAAGCGAAAAAATGCAGCGTTCAAGCATTTAATGGCTTTGCATTGGATTATGGCAGCGTTTATCCTTTCACTTTACGTAACGGGTATTTTTGTCGCTCGTCCGTATCAAGAACCAGTTTTGGATTGGTTGATTCCTTCCTTTCATCAATCGTTTGGGATATTGTTTCTGATCCTGTTAGTCGCCAGAATTTTCTTACTATTACGGTTAATTGGAACCAGTCATGTGAGGCGATCGCCCAAGCGCCCTTCTAACTGGCTACCGACCATTGTTCTGCACAGTAGTCTGTATTTTTTTATGCTGATAGTTCCCGTCAGCGGTTTTTTCTTGAGAAATTTTACAGGTCTAGATACTACCTTTTTTGGTATTTCTGTGCCGCCCGTTTTTGTTGCCGATGAAAGTTGGGCTGGGCTGTCTAAAAACCTCCACTTCTGGTCGGCTTATGTTTTTCTGGCGTTCATCTTCCTACATGTTGTGGCGTACTGGAAAATGGTTTGGATAAACGTAAGAAAGGGCTTCAATAACTCAAAAAAGGCATTTTTCAAAAGAGGAGAATCATAATTTAGTAGTCCTAAACTTGTCATGATTTTTAGCAGCGCGAGCTTTGCCTACGCTGCTAAAAATAAACTTAATTTTGAACCGGATGGACATCGAGGTTCCATAGTTACGGCGATTTGCGCTTGGATAAAATCCGGGTGGTAGTGTAATGATTTTTGAAGCCTGGGCAACGCTCAGGCTTCAAAAAATTATGACCCAGAAATCGCTACAAGGTGAGGATTACCTGCACATTTAGGCAGCTAGCCCGTTGTGGCGCAGCAGCGCTGTCGTGTCTGGTTCTCGCCCCCGAAAGGCTTTGAATATATCCATCGGATGCTGACTTCCGCCGAGAGAAAGTACGGTGTCACGGAAACGTCTACCCGTTTGGGCGATCGCTGCTTCGTTCTCTAAGCCCGCCTCTTCAAAGGCCGAAAACGCATCGGCGCTGAGCACCTCTGCCCACTTGTAGCTGTAATAACCCGCCGCGTAGCCCCCCGCAAAAATGTGACCGAAAGCGCACAGAAAGGCATCTTCGGGCAGAGGCGGCATCACCGTAGTGGTTTGAGCTAGTCGATTGCGGACATCGTTGGGGGTTTCGCTGCCCCCCGGCTGGTAGCGGTGATGCAGTTCAATATCCACCAGGCTAAAGTGCAACTGCCGCAGCATCCCACTGCCGCTCATAAAGTTGCGAGCCGCCAGCAGCTTTTGATAATCAGACTCTGGCAGCGGTTCACCCGTTTCGTAGTGTCGCGCTAAGCTAAACAGCGTGGCGCGGTCATAGCACCAGTTTTCCATAAACTGGCTGGGCAGCTCGACTGCGTCCCACTCTACGTTATTGATTCCCGCCGCACTCGTGTAATCCACGGTAGTGAGCATGTGCTGCAAGCCATGACCAAACTCGTGAAATAGAGTTTCAACTTCGCTAAAGGTCATCAGACTCGGCTTGCCGTCTACGGGCGGCGATTGGTTGCACACCAGGTACGCCACAGGCAAACGCACGGTAGAGCTGCCGTTTTCTACCTGTTTTGCGCGGTTGATGCAGTAGCCCATCCAGGCTCCGCCCCGCTTCTCTGCCGGACGGCTGTAGGGATCGAGGTAAAAGTAGGCGATCGCCGCTCCACTCTCATCGGCCACGCGAAAATAGCGCACATCGGGATGCCAGACCGGGGCTTCCCCATCCGCCGGGGTAATCGTGATGCCAAAAATCCGCGTTGCCAAGCCAAACAGTCCCTCTAATACCCGCTCTAAGGGGAAGTATGGACGCAGGGCTTCAGCATTCAGCGCATACTTTTGCTCTCGCATCCGTTCTGCCCAAAACGTTACGTCCCAGGGTTGCAGGTCGTTGGCTTCGGCGGCACCTTGGCTGCGGGCAAAGTCGCGCAGTGTCTCTAGATCGTGCTGGGCAGCGGTGTAGCTAGCCGATCGCAGTGATTCAAGCAGCGATTCTACGGCAGCAACAGTTGGAGCCATTTTGCTAGCCAGACTCAGTTCCGCATAGCTAGCGTAGCCCAGTAAATTGGCCATCTCTTGACGCAGCGCCAAAATGCGATTGATCACGGGCTGGTTGTCCAGTTCTCCTGATGCTGCACGAGTGATGTAGGCACGGTAGAGCACCTCCCGCAGATCGCGGCGGCGGCTGTGCTGCATAAACGGCAAGTAGCTAGGGATATCTAGCGTAATCTGCCAAGGCCCCGCGTCAAGAGTGGCTGTTTCGTTGCCAGCCGCGCGAGCAGACTGCGCCGCTTGCGCCAGCAGACTGGGGGGTAGGCCGTCCACCTGCTCTGGTTGAGAGAGCGGCATGCTGAAGGCTTTTGTGGCATCTAACACATGATTTGAAAAGGTGGTCGAAAGCTGCGATAGCTCTAACTGCATGGCATTGAAGCGATCGCGTGCCTCCCCTTCTAGCCCTACACCTGCCAACTCCATTTCGCGAATACCTGCGACGACTACCCGTTGCTGAGCCGACTCTAAGCTGTTCCAGCGATCGCCATCATGCAGTGCTTTATACGCCTTGTAGAGCGGGGCACTTTGCCCCAACCGCATCCAAAACTTCACCACCTCAGGCTGCATGGCTTCTTGTGCCTGCCGCAACTCAGGACTGTTCTGCACAGTCAGCAGATGGGTTACAATCCCCCAGCTCCACGACAGGCGCTCGGTCAACCGCTCAGTGGCCTCCACCGCATCCCAAGTCGGTGCAAGGGTTGCTTCTAAGGCGGTTAATTCGTCGTTGACCTCGGCTAGCAGTTGTGTCATGCCAGGAACAACCTGTTCAACCCGAATTTGATCGAAGGGGGGTAGCCCATGACCGATCAATAGGGGATTTTCGACGGTTACAGTAGTTGCAGTCATAAAACAAATTTGTGAGGGTTCGCTTAATCGTTCGCTTATTTCCATTATGAAAGATTAGGTTGGCTTGTTGAGAGCCACGCGGTGTACGGATCTCAACAAGTCACTTTGTCAGTAGGTGAGCTGGTAGTGGTATTAATGTAAGGATTTTTTACCAATTTAGGACTACCGGTGAGCTTAACGAAATGTAGGATCTGAGAGGATGTTTGAAAAGTGATTGGCTGTGATTTTGGGCACTGAGTGATCCCCCCTAGCCCCCCTACCCTTCGGGAAGCCGCTTTGCGTCTATAAAAAGGGAGGAACTGGATTCAAAGTCCCCCTTTTTACTAGCGCAGCGGCGCGCCAGCGCGGGGATTTAGGGGGATCGATACCGTTTTTATACCAGCGATGGGACTTTTAACAACATCCTCTAAGAACTCTGCGCCCCCGCATTGCGGGGGCGCAGAGTTCTCATACGGAATCCGGATAGTATGGTGACACTATTTTAGGCTTCCTTCCACCAGTGAAACAGTGTGTGTCCACGAATGACGTCTGGCATTGTTGACAGTTTGACACAGCGAGTTGCCAGGATTGCTTCGAGGGCATCCAAGG
>JBBQFG010000189.1:0-10421 GCA_038321765.1 Elainellales cyanobacterium | reverse complement strand
GCGGTTCAATATAGCCGAATAAGTGCCGCTGGTTATAGTCCCTATCCGCCAATGGGCTCCGACACAATATATCCACTGCCCTCCATTCGCCACTTCGTTCCCTCCCAATTCCAAACCAACCATCACTTTGCTAGGATGAGGTCGGATTTTTTCTAATGCCGCCTTGCCAATAAAATCTGGTTTTTTAAGTGCAACTGCCCAGCCAATTCCAGCTTGATACGGCGACGTTAGGTCGTCAAATTCACGTCCTGCGGCTAACAGCCCGGCTTCAATGCGGGCACGATCGAGAGCCAACATGCCCATTGGTTGCAGACCAACGGATTCCCCAGCAGCCATTAGCGTATCCCATAGGGCTATACCATCATTAGGATGAATGAATAGCTCATAACCTAATTCTCCAGTGTAGCCTGTGCGCGAGATCAAGACTGGGATATGGGCAATGGTTGCAGCGGCAAAGTGAAAGTAAGGTAGATTATCAATCGTAAATGACACGAATTGAGGATCAAATTGGGTGAGCGATCGCAAAATTTGCCGAGACAAAGGACCTTGAATCGCTAGATTATGCAGGCGATCGCTACAGGGTTGAATCTTAACGTCAAAGCCAGATTGAGCCGCCACTCGTTCTAACCACTCAGCATCACTATCGCTGTTTCCTACATAGCGATAATGCGTGTAACTGAAGCAAAACACAATGCCATCATCGACAATGCCGCCATGCGGAGTGAGTAAACAGCCGTAGGCAGACTGTCCCACCTTCAGATTGCTGAGATCACGAGAAAAGCTGAATTGCAGCAGATTAAATGCATCGGCACCCGTGACTTCAAATTTGCGAAGAGCCGACAGGTCAATCAATACCGCACGCTCTCGCAGTGCCCAATATTCAGATTGAATGCCTTGATTGGTGAAGCTGTTGGGCACCCAATAGCCGTTATATTCCACTAGGTTGCTGGTTAACTGCCGAATCCGAGATGTGAATGCGCTCGATTGTGTGAGCCGGAGCGGAGCCGTCGCAAAAGCACGTCGCCCAATGGCTTGGGGAAAATTTTCTTTCGCCGCATAGATACGAATCAGAATGGGAGTTGGCTCCCAGCCGTTGAGTGGGTCGATATCGTCCGCACAGGATGAACTAGCACAGAGTAAGTCGCAATGGGCTTGTAGCAACACATAATCACCGGGTCGCGACCACGACTCACCCCCTGCGATCGCCCCCTGACTATCGACCGCTGTGTTGTAGAAAAAGTTGATCGCACTCCAACCGGGGCGAGGCACAATGCCATAAGGCTGTAAGACTTGGTTGAAGTTGTCGCTGCAACTTGGATGACCAGGATAGCCTAAATCTTCGTAGTATCGAGCAGTGCAAGCTAACAGAAAATTATCGTGGCGATTGCACGTGTCTTGAATCACCTCTAGCAATGGCTGCATTTGCTGAGAAAAGTATTTGCCATGCAACCCTACAACAGGCGTAGACAATCCGTTGAGTGTTCGGGTTACAGTGGCATCTAGCTCTTCGGTATAGCGATCGCCTGCAAAGGCTAACAAATCTGAACACTGGCAACCTTTTACATCCACAATTTGGATGTATTGCCCCACTGCAACCCGGTAGGCGATCGCATCTGCACCCTCAATCCAATACTCAGCCACCACTTGACCTAACGGTTGCGGCAATGACTGAGGTAAGTCTTTGTCGATTTGTGTAATCACACTCATCTTGCAATCAGACCTATAAATAGGCGGGCGTAACTAAGCATAAAACCCTAAAAGTCTGCGCCGCCCGCTGCGCGGGCGGCGCAGACTTTTAGAGTCTTGTTTTTATTTAAGTTGAACTACTTAGCAGCGCTAAATGATTCGTAAAGATGGCGGGCGCTTTCACAAGACATTAAAGGGTTTAACATCAAACAGAATGAATTAGGCGATCGCCTCTGCTAGCGATTTTTGAACCGCTGCTGAGGCGTTCTCCTCTACATCAGCTTGTTCAGCTTTTGAATTGATGTCTTGCAACAGACTCTCGGCCAGTTTGCGCTTGCCCTCTGTATCGAGTTTTTTCACCTCATTGTGTAGTATCCGCTCATTCACCGTTTGATTCCAATAATCCAGTGACTCAAATCCAAGCAATGCTAATTTACCAACAAATTGGCGTAGCACTTCGTTCGTTGGCCCCATTACCCAACCCGCTTTACCATCCCGCAGATAGCGTTCAATCTCCATATCTTTTTTGAACCCAGAACCGCCACAGGCATGCAGCATCTTGTCACAAACATAAGCCACATTTTTGGCAGCGGCGAACTTAATCTGCCAATACCAGGCTAGATAAGCCGATCGCGGCAGAACTGTAAGATCTGCATGAATCGACCAATCACAATCATTCGTTAGACCATCCATTAATTGCCCCATCGACACCGTAAACATGCGACAGGCACTCGTATCAATAATGGCCTCACCAAAGTAATCTTGAATCGTAGGATAGTCTGCCACTCGCATCCCTACATCAACGTGTTTTTTGCGTGTTACGTGACGTTTGGCAATATCGATCGCCCCCATAGCAATGCCATTCCAGCACGCTGACGAACAGAGCAAAAAGAAGGGATCGACGATTTCATCGTTTGAGGCAGTTCCATCCCCTTTAGGACCAACCATGCGATCAAGCGGCACTTTAACGTGATCAACCAGCAGCGTCCCCGACTGATTGCCCCGCAGCCCCATGGCATCCCACTTGTGAGGCTCAGCTTGCACCTCATCCCGATAGATCAAAAAACAGGACAGGTCAGCGTAGTTGCCATTAAATTCGGGACTGGTGGTTTGTACGATATACCAATCAGCAAAGCCAGCAGAGGTTGTCCAAGATGCCTTTTTTGACACCTGCCAGGAATCTTCTACCTGCTCTGCCTTCGAGGAAACGGGATACCAGAAGTGCGACCCGGTTTCAGGATCGGAGTATGATAATGTACCAATTAATACATCTTGATCGAGCCGCCGCAGCAAGGTCTGCAAACTGCTGCTAGTGTGTGACCGAAATAAAGCCGCAGCGGTCGCACCCAAGTGCATGGTGTAGCACATTGCTGTGCTAGGACAGCCATAGCGAGCGATCGTTTCAACCACCATAGCAGCACAGACATGGTTCTCACCCAGTCCACCCCACTCCTTCGGTACAAAAAGACCCAATAGACCCAGAGCGGCCAACGCTTCAAAATTTTTACGAGGATACAGTAGATTGCGATCAGATTCGACGGCATTTGGACGTAAAACAGTAGAGCAGACCTGAATCAACTTAGCCTGTAGAGCTTGTTGAGCAGGCGTTAATGTCCACTGGGGGTCGAACTCATACCCCAACCCCCAATACTCTGATTGATTCCAAGTTTTTGTGGTCATAAAAGCTCTATTGACCGCCTAGTTCAAGATCGTAAATTCGGGTCTGTAGTTCAACATCGCGTTTCTAAATTCGCACAGTACCTACGATTAGTTCTATGGCGCTGTTCTAACAGATTCCACATTGAAGATAAACTGCTCAAATATTTCAAACGGTTAATTAGAATACATTTGTTATGTCAGGTCGAATTTATATTTGCTTCATCAAAAGTTAGTTCTTAAAGAAACGGGGCGATCGCGCCTTGTGCAAGTGAAGCTGTTCAAAATGTTCGACTTACTCAACTATCAGATTGCTCAACTGCATCACCATAGTGCATCACCGGATGGCGCATCAGGTGCCACCAAGCATCGCCGCTAATTGTTTCAACCGTAAACTCTGACCGAAATATCCCTTACATAAACCATGTCTCCCGAAGCACAAACATTTCTAGGAACATTTGTTTCCGAAAGTTTCTACTACTGGGCTTCTGTCTTCATGTTGCTGATTCACGCTGGTTTTCTAGCGTATGAAGGTGGAGCCTCTCGAACTAAGAATGTTCTTGCAACGATGGTCAAAAACCTCCTCACGCTGGCAAGCGTGGGTCTAGCGTTTTTCTTCTTTGGTTGGTGGGTTTACAATGCCTTTCCCCTATTTCCATTTACGGGGGGCATTTTAGGCCCCTGGACTAATCCAGAGGTCAACGAAACGGTCAAGGCTGCTATGCCTTACGTGGATGGGTCATATCCTTGGTCGCCTGCATTGGGGCCAAATACGGCTGATCACATCACGGGCGTATTCTTCTTTGCCTTTGCCCTGTTCGCTATGACTACTGCTTCAATTTTGTCAGGTGCATTAATTGAGAGGGTCAAGGTTGGTGCGTATTTGGTTCTGTCGATTGTTTTGGGAGCATTCACCTGGGTTGTAGCCGCTGCCTGGGGATGGAACATCTTCGGGTGGATGTTCACTGAACTGGGTTATCACGATTTTGGCTGTTCAGGAGTTGTGCATGGCGTATCCGGGTTTTTCACGCTGGGCGTGTTGCTCAACCTTGGACCTAGAATTGGTAAATACGACGCAGATGGTAATCCCAGGCCAATTTTGCCGCACAATTTGCCGCTGACCATGGTGGGGCTGATGCTGATCTTTGTGGGCTTCTATGCGTTCTTAGCTGCCTGCTTGATCTTTTTGCCGGGATATACCGGGGAGTTCACGATCTATGGCACACCTATGACGCTAGCTTCTGTTGGAGTTAGCACCACAATGGCGCTCGCCTCTGGATTGGTTGGAGCTTACATTTCATCGAAGGGCGATCCTTTCTTCACGATTTCTGGTGGCCTAGCAGGCATCATCGCTACAGGTGCAGGGATGGATATTTACCACCCATCATTAGTGATTGTCTTAGCGTTTATTGCTGCCTTCTGTATGCCAAAAGTTATCATCGCGATCGAAAAGCTTGGCGTTGACGATGCGGTTGGAGCGGTTGGTGTGCACGGATTCTGCGGTCTTTTTGGTTCAGTAGTTGTGGGCATAGCTGCCGCTGGCTTTCCCCAAGGTGACGGTATTCCTAACATCAATTTGTTTGGTCAGATTGTTGGAGCATTTGTTTGTACCGTGATTCTGGGCTTTATTCCCGGATATGGTACGAGCTGGCTGTTGAAGAAGTTTGATTTATTGCGTGTTTCTCACGAGGAGGAAGTGGCTGGATTAGATCTTGCTGATTTGGGCGTTGAAGGATATCCAGAGTACGCCACGATGTCTTTCGTCACCAATGGAACTAAGGACAAGCCAGTTCAGGCTGCTGCTGCCCTCGGTTCTACAGAGCTTGCAACGGAGTGAAAACACTATGACGACTAGCCCATTTTCAACCTTTGAAGAATTCTCGAGTGCAAAGGGACCGATCTATACCTTTGCCAACAATTCATCAATAATTAACATTCTGCTAATTATCGGTGCGCTTATTTCGATTTATTTTGTCTATGCTTCCTATTTCATGAAGCAGGAATCAATGAAAGCACCCGGTGTTAAAGCTCTAGGGCTGCTATTGCTGGCAGGATTTGCATCGGTCATGGGAACGGTACTGAATCCGCAATGGGAACAGCGGGATTCCACTAATTCTCGTCAGGCTCAGGAAACCCGATCTGGCCGCCAAAACTGGCAGCCCCTGGCTTTTTTAGGCATGATGGGTCTGGGTGGAACGGCAATGGGACGGAAAGCTGGAACTAAGCGGCGATCGCCCCGCAAGTTGCACCGATTGAGATAGGTGCGATCGAGAATAGCGGCAACAAAACCTCGGAATTTGCCATGTTCCGAGGTTTTGTTGTGAAATCAGCAATACCACCAGGCCATTAACGGACACCAGACATCGTTGGTTGAACGGTTAGCGCATCCTCGCAGTAATCACGCAAAAAGGGCGATCGATAGCCATCTTGCGTCCACAAAATTGGGAAAAAACTTTCATCCATCGCTACATCGTTTACCCGTTTGTAGCGACCGTAGATATAGCCTGCCTTGTTAGTCGGATGAAACTGAGCACTAGAAGGGATTGTATGTAGCCCAATACTGTGAAATGTGCCATCTGTGCGAGTTGTCTTGCACAAGCCGTGCCAGGTGCGCCCATGATGAAATGCACATCCTCCCGCAGGCACTTCAACCACTACAATTTCAGGCTCATCAACGCCAGCTTTTTCGGCGGCTTGCAGCATTGCCCAGCGGTAATCTTTAGTGGGGGCGTGAAACTCACCTGCAACATCAATCAAATCCCATTTATGCGATCCTTTAGCATAAACCAGAGTACCGTCAGCAGCGGTGGCATCGTTTAACGCAATCCAGCAGGTCATCATTTGCGGCGGTGTCAGATAATTAATGTAAGCCCCATCTTGATGGAGGGCGATCGCACTGGCCAGTGGGGGCTTCATCCACATGCTGTCTTGGCCAATTCGTGCGCCTTCCCAGCCGGCTAGAGTTGCAGTGAGGCGACCAATTTCAGACGACAACACCAAGCTGGCGATCGTCAAATCACATTTCCACGCATTACACATCTCTCTCGTGACATCAGGCAAACTCAATCCTGGTCGCCAATACCATTCATCAGGATAGATTCCAGTTTCAAATTCACCGTAAAATAACCGCTCCATGCGATCGATCAGTCGTTCGGGCAAATCGGGGGGCAAAAGATTCTCAAGAATCAAAAAGCCATCTGCTTGAAACTGCTGTAGCTGTGTGTCGGTTAGTTCAATCGGCTGATATTCCATACGAGTGTCTCGCAATTTCTTGAGTGTCAACTGGGTAATGCTCAAACCTGTTGTTTATTTGAAGCACAGTTAAACCTCGTCTAACTTGAAACCCAGAGTTTTCCCTCACCCTTTTCATATATGCCGAAGGCTTTAAGTCCTCTCCCTGGAGAGAGGGACTTTGAAAGCTTTTCCGGCTCCCCTCGCCCTTTGGGAGAGGGGCTGGGGGTGAGGGCTAAAACTACAGTTCTCAACGTGGACTTGGTTTAGATACCACTGCAATCACATATTCAGATATCAGATATAAGGTTTTTCCACTCGTGTCAATACATACTCACTTGACAGCACATGTCAGGCTCTGATTTGCCCAACGTTACCTCGTCTCTTTCCCCTCGGGATATTGAAATGGCTGGAAGCTCATCGTCACATTTTGTGGTGCAGTTTTGGGGAGTTAGGGGAAGTATACCTACACCGGGGCTTGAAACGGCTCGCTATGGCGGCAATACACCTTGCGTAGAAATCCATGTGGCTGGGAAGCGACTGATTTTTGACGGCGGTACGGGTCTGCGTATGTTAGGGAAGCATCTCCACAAAGAAATGCCCGTAGAAGCGCATCTCTTTTTTACTCATACTCACTGGGAACGCATTCAAGGATTTCCGTTCTTTTCGCCAGCGTTTGTTTCAGGCAACCGTTTTCATATCTATGGCGCAGTGGGACCTAACGGCGCGTCGATTAAACAGCGCCTGTCTGACCAAATGCTGCGCCCCAATTTCCCGGTGCCCCTGCAAATGATGCAGTCAGATCTAAAATTTGTTGATATTACACCGGGTTCGGTGACTATGTTAGACGATGTGGCGGTAGAGGCAGTTTCTCTAAATCGCCTCACTGGAGCCTTGGGCTATCGAGTTACTTGGGGCGGGCACTCGGTCGTGTATGCCACTGATACAGAGCGATCGCCTGATCATTTAGACCAAAGCTTGATGTACTTAGCACAACAGGCTGATGTCCTAATTTATGACGCAGCCTATGGTGAACAAGCTTATCTTGACCCAGAGGCGGCAGCAGGGCAACAGTCTGACGCTTGGCAACTTGGCATTGAGGCGGCGATCGCCGCCAATGTCAAGACGCTGGTGATGTTTCATCACGACCCGTCTCATGAAGACGATTTTTTAGACCATGTAGAGCTTGAGGTTCAATCTCGGTTTCGCCATGCCCAGCTAGCCCGTGAAGGCATGATGATTGATGTTTTGAAGACAAGTTCTGGTACTTAGGGTTCGTTTTGATTTGACCCTGCGGGTGAATGTAGGGTTTTCAAACAGGCCACTGATAGAACTGATATAGCGGTAGCCCTAAAGCTTAGGACATGTCAGCGTCATTCCCGCGCAGGCGGGAATCCACCCCCGCACCTATCGAGCAGATGGATTCCCGCCTGCGCGGGAATGACAGGGAGGCGTCCTATTGATCATGGCTACCGCTATAGAACCGCTGTAAACATAAGGACACCCCACTTTGTGGGGTGTCCTTATGTTTCAGCGTTGGTTTTAGAGAATGCTCAACGGATCAGTATCGAAAAGACATTGGTGAAGATACCAATACTCATGACAAGTAAGGGAAAGGCGATGCCCAGCAACCCTAGCCAACTTGTCAATTGACCCAGCAATCGGACGAAGAAACGCAGCAGGCGATCGCCAGCCGCCCTCGACTTAAGCCCCATCCACACGCCAAAACTTAGCAGAACTGCTCCAACGATACCTAGCACGAGGCTGGCGGTTAGCAAAAGTATGAAGTCGCTGCCCAACGGTGCCAGTCCCACAAGTGGAAGCACCCCAAACACCAACATCTCTAGACTGAGCCAGATCCCTAAACAGATAAAAAAGTCTCGCCTAACCGCCTCGTTAACGAGCGCGCTGCTCATTTGGGCTACTCCTAGAAGGTCATTTCTGCTTCTTGAACCCGCTCAACCTGCTTTTTCTTCAAAACTAGCAGAATTTGGGTTAGCGTTACAGCGGCTAAAAATGCCATCAAGCCCTTAATGCGATTTGGGCTTTGCAGCACAATTTCTACATCTTTCTGACCAAAACCACCCACATTAGGGTTCGATGTCAGTGCTTCTGCTGCCGTCACCGATTGTCCTTCAGAAACCAGCAGCGCTGGGCCGGCTGGAATCGAGTCCACAACTGTATCCCCAGACTCAGGCTGAATGGTAACTTGAGCGCTACCATCATCTGCCTTCACGATTTTGCTGATCGTGCCAGCTACCGATGCCGTATAAACTGCGTTGTTGCTCTTTTCACCTGTGGGGTAGACTTGTCCGCGTCCCCGGTTTCCTCCAACATGGATGGAGTACTTACCGAAGTAAACGTTTTTGTCAGTGCTAGGGTCAGGAGATAGAACTGGGAATACGATTTCCTGATACTGATCGCCGGGTAATGGCCCAACGATGACAATATTTGGCTGGGTCTCACTGTAGGGTTGGAGTAGCGCTGTAGAGCCAACTTCTTTTAGTAAATCTGCGGGAATACGATCCTCTGGAGCAATCTTGAAGCCCTCAGGCAGAATCATCACTGCGCCTACATTGAGAAGTCCTAAGCTGCCATCGCCCAAGACTTGCTGGGCAGTGGTGTCGTAAGGAACCTTGACCACGGCTTTAAACACCGTATTGGGTAAAACGGACTGAGGTACTTCTACTTCGGTGGGTTTGGCAGCCAAGTGGCAGTTGGCACAAACGATGCGTCCGGTAGCTTCGCGAGGGCTAGCGTAATTTTGCTGCGCCCAGAAAGGATAGGCAGAGGCTGCCTGTGGCACAATTAAGTCGCCAGCGAAGAAAAGGGTTGTAGCAACTAGGGCAATCAGTAAGCTGCTAGAAATGACTTGAATAGGACTGAATAAGCGATATGACCAAACCTTGAATTTCATTGCTATGCGGTTCAATAAACAAAGGATTTCGGCGAATTTTGATAAATTCTGGCAAGAGACTTCGACAAAGAGTGTCTTTAAGACCACCAAGGCTCTTCACCCGTGCGGAAGTCAGTTTCTGTCCAGGTAGAGAGTGCAATAGTGCCTGCTTCGGTTACGTCTGCATGGGCTAGGGGTAGCGACAGCGGGGCAGGGCCGCGAACTACTTTACCGGCGCTGTCATATTGGGAACCGTGACAGGGGCAGATGAATTTGTCTTCGCTGGCGTTCCAGGGCACCACACAGCCTAAATGGGTGCAAACGGCGTTGATGCCATAGTTGCTAATCGCGTCGGAGCTTTCGACCACAAGGTAAGTTGGGTCGCCCTTTAAGCCTTGTGCTAAAACGCGATCGCCAACGCTATGGCTAGCCAGAAAGTCCTTTAGGACAACCGGATTACCCAACGCATCTTTAGCTGTTACGCCACCGCCTGCGCTGCCACTAGAGGGAGGAATAAAATATTTGACAACGGGATAGAGCATCCCTAATGCTGTCCCCGTCGCTGCCCCCCAGGTGAGGAGATTCATAAATTGGCGACGCCCCAAATCGGGTACGTCAGACGATCCAGAAGCTTGAGCCATGGTGTGAACTGAACGTAATGGGTTAAGAACTTTGATCAATTAAACCCTGCCCGATGTGTGAGGCATTAGCCTTGAGCAGCAATGGTTTACAGTTTTTCTAGAAGTATTATTGCACTTCTGCTGTGTCCGAAGTGAAACCAGGGCAAAAGAGGGCAGTTTCTATGAAGAAACGTAACTAAAAAGGAGACCATGACGGGCGAGGAATTGCATCAACTATTGATCAGCAAGTGGGGACGATCATTTGACGTTCAGTTACGCAAGGTTCAAGGCAAGATTTTCTTTCAGGTGATGTGGAAATATCTGGAACAGGC
>JBBQFG010000188.1:0-10496 GCA_038321765.1 Elainellales cyanobacterium | reverse complement strand
TCAAATCTTCGCCGTCGCTCGTAACTTCGCGCTCAATCTCTACCGCTCCAACGAGTTCTCCAATATGGCTCAGGCTGAACGTTTCTGTAAATTTGGCCTAGATACACTTAAAACTGTTTTTAGAATGAAATAGCCCTGCTCTGACGCTGATTATTGGCAATAAGAATTATTCCTCCTGGTCGCTGCGGCCTTGGCTAGTGATGAAGCAGGCAGGGTTAGAGTTTGAGGAAATACGGATTCTGCTGGATACCCCTGAAACTCGCGATCGCCTATTGCACTACTCCCCCACGGGACGAGTGCCTGTGTTGCGGCACGGTGACCTGACGATTTGGGAATCGCTCGCAATTTGTGAGTACATTTCAGAACTAGTTCCCGCTGCCCATCTGTACCCCTCAGAACCAGAGGCTAGGGCGATCGCCCGGGCAATCAGTTGTGAAATGCACGCTGGGTTTTCTAAACTCCGTACCCACCTACCAATGGATTGTCGCGCCCGACATGCAGAGCTGGGAGTCGCGCCCGATGTCCAGGCTGATATTGACCGCATTACCACCATTTGGCGAGAGTGCCGTCAGCGGTTTGGCAGCACTGGAGACTTCTTATTTGGCAGCTTTACGATTGCCGATGCCATGTATGCCCCGGTCGTTTCCCGCTTTATCACCTACGGTGTCACCCTCGACCCTGTTTGCCAAGCGTATGCCGGGGCGCTCTGGGCCTTGCCCGCTATGCAAGACTGGTTGAGTGCCGCAGTTGCTGAAGTAGAGGCGATCGCGCATCCTTAGCCATGGGCGATATCTTAAAGATGCGGTTAGATTTTATGTCAGCTTTTTTAGAAGCTGGTAGTCCTCAACGGGTAATGATTTTTTGAAGCGCGGGCGCAGCCCGCGCTTCAAAAAATCATTATCTCAATACCACTACCTAGAAGCTTACTGTTGAAACCATGCCGCTAGCGCCAATGCCAGTGCGTCTGCTGCGTCATCTGGTTTAGGAATAGTTGTCAGCGCTAGTTCACGGGCAACCGCTTCTTGAACAGCGTGTTTATCGGCTGCTCCGTAGCCAGTTAGGGCTTGCTTGACTTGAGCGGGGGTAAATTCGACAAACGGCAGATGGTGTTGGGCTAGCACTAGCATTACCACACCTCGCGCCTGGGCGACAGCAATGGTGTTGCCCATGCGGTAGAAAAATAGCTTTTCAATTGCCACTAGATCGGGTTTGACGGCATCTAGCACGCTGTTTAAATCATCGTAAATGGTGCAGAGGCGATCGCCCATTGCTGTTCCGGCTAGGGTTTGAATTACCCCAAAATCCATTACACCAACGTTCCCCGCGACATCTCGACCTACGCTAGGCTTACACAGGATCGCCCCAAATCCTAGAATTGCCAGACCAGGATCGAGTCCGAGGATGCGTTGTTCCATAATGCAAACCAATTGACTGCCAGTTTTGTGTGGAGGGGCAGCTTTGCTGCCCCTCCACACAAAACTGAAGAGCTTTAAATTGAGATTCCTAGCGCGTTGCGGCCGCTCCGTTTTGCGCTGGCGAAGCTTCGATCAGGCCAAATACCTGGCTAAACACCTTATCGACTTTATAGCCTGAATCGATCGATTCCAATGGATCTTTGCGGAGACGGTGACGCAGGCAAAGCCCAATCACACGGCGGATGTCGTCTACTGTCACTTCGGTTCTACCTTCAAGCGCGGCGATCGCCTTAGAAGCACGATTGGTGACGATATCACCGCGCAGCCCATCTACATCCAGCTCAGAACACACCTGAGAAATCTGCACCTTATAGGTGCGATCGAGCTGCACTGATGCCAGTCGTTGCTGAGCTTGAACGATTTTGTCACGCAGGGCATCTTGCTCAGCTTGACAGTGCGCCAAGAAAGCCTTGGGATCTTGGTCAAAGTCTGACCGCTGCTCTACAATGTCTACTCGCAAGGTTGGCTCTTTTACCGTGCGAATTTCAGCGTGCATCCCAAAGCGATCCAAGAGCTGGGGGCGCAGTTCGCCTTCTTCTGGGTTACCCGACCCAACTAGAACAAACCGAGCTGGGTGACGAATGGAAATACCTTCACGCTCCACCGTATTCCATCCAGAGGCTGCCGAATCGAGCAAAACGTCTACCAAGTGGTCGTCGAGTAGGTTGACCTCATCGACGTACAGGATGCCCCGGTTTGCCTTAGCTAGCAGTCCTGGCTCAAATGCCTTAACCCCTTCAGACAAGGCTTTTTCAATGTCAATGGTGCCACAGACTCGGTCTTCGGTTGCACCGAGGGGCAGATCCACCATCAGTACTTTCTTTTGGGCAATGGGTAGCTCTTGCCCATCCATCATCCGCTGCCGCACCTCGTCGCTCATCAAATCCGGATCACGGGGATCGCTATTGAACGGGTCGTCGGCTACCACGTCGATTTCGGGTAGTAAATCTGCTAGAGCGCGAATCGTGGTGGATTTTCCAGTACCGCGATCGCCCATAATCATTACCCCGCCAATTTTGGGGTCGATGACATTGAGCAACAACGCCAGTTTCATCTCTTCTTGACCGACGATCGCCGTAAACGGAAACACCGCCCGCCGAGGCGCAACGTTGACTGGAGAACTGGTTGAAGCAAGAACACTCACAGAATTACCTAAACGCGAATTGACAACGTGAATTGACCACTATGTTCCATTTTGCCACAACCCGAACGACCCACCGCCTGCCGACCGTGCGGATGTTGGAAATCGCTAGAATCGGGGCAAACTGAAATCGTTGCTAGGAACCCATGATGCTACCGATTCCCTTGCCTCCTCTGAACCTAGAATTTTTGAAGGCCATTAAAGGGGCTGCGACCCTGCTCAAAAACCCCAATGACACCGAATCCGTGTTCGATATTGTGGACGGGATGCGCCACACCGAAGCCACTAAGCTGGCGGTAGACTACCTCAAAGCTAAACCCGGCGTGGCCGACCTGATAGCCGAACGCTACAGCCCGCCCACCCCTGACCTCAACGCCCTGCTGCAACTGCCCTCCGACTCCCTCGGCTACATCCATGCTTCGTCGCTGACCGCTGCCGGATTCGACCCCGATTTCTACCGCAAAATAGAAGTAGAAGATGACCTTTCCTATGTGCTGCTGCGAATGCGTCAGAGCCACGATATTTGGCACACCGTGACGGGGCTGAGCACCGATGTGACAGGGGAACTGGGTCTGCAAGCCTTCAGCCTGGCCCAGACTCATCTGCCCCTGCCGATTATGCTGATTGCGGGCGGCCTGCTGCGGACGCTGCTCAAGTCTCCAACGAATCTAGAAACCTTGCTCGACAAACTGGCGATTGGCTATCGGGCTGGGATGAAAGCGCAGCCGTTTTTGGCGCAAAAGTGGGAAGACGGCTGGGAAAAACCGCTGAGTGAGTGGCGATCGCAGCTCAACATTGAACCTGCCACTATATATGTTCCTTAGTCCAAAACTATCAGGCGTCAGCCCATAATTTGACCATCATTTAGGGTGGCAAAAAACACTTTTCCGGTAGCTATTCCCTGTACCATGACTGGAATTGGGAATTTGGAGGAGTGCTATGAGTTACCGGATGGATCGCCGCGCCTATGCCGACACCTTTGGCCCAACGGTGGGCGATCGCGTCCGGTTGGCAGACACTGAGCTAATTATTGAGGTGGAACGAGACTACACTACCTACGGCGATGAAGTGAAATTCGGCGGTGGCAAAGTGATCCGCGATGGCATGGGGCAGTCGCCGATTACCAATGCCGACGGGGCGGTGGATGCGGTGATTACCAATGCGTTAATTCTGGATTGGTGGGGGGTAGTCAAAGCCGATGTGGGCATTAAAGATGGCAAAATCCACGCCATTGGCAAAGCGGGCAATCCCTACATTCAAGACAACGTCAATATTGTGATTGGGCCAGGGACTGAGGCGATCGCCGGAGAAGGCATGATCCTGACGGCGGGCGGCATTGACGCCCATATTCACTTTATCTGTCCTCAGCAAATTGAGGTGGCGATCGCCTCCGGCATTACGACTATGATTGGCGGCGGCACCGGTCCCTCCGCCGGCACTAGCGCTACCACCTGTACTCCAGGACCCTGGAATATGTATCGCATGTTACAGGCTGCCGATGCGTTTCCAATGAATCTGGGCTTTTTGGGCAAAGGTAACGCCTCACTGCCCGCTGGCCTAGTGGAGCAGGTAGAAGCAGGCGCGATAGGGCTGAAGCTGCACGAAGACTGGGGCACCACCCCGGCAACAATCGACACCTGTCTCAGCGTGGCCGAGGACTACGACATTCAAGTCGCCATCCACACCGACACCCTCAACGAAGCCGGGTTTGTGGAAGACACGATCGCCGCCTTCAAAAACCGGGTGATTCACACCTACCACACCGAAGGCGCAGGCGGTGGGCATGCCCCAGACATTATCAAAATTTGTGGAGAGCTGAACGTTTTACCCTCGTCTACCAATCCCACCCGCCCCTACACCATCAACACCCTCGAAGAGCACCTCGACATGCTGATGGTGTGTCACCACCTCGATCGCGACATTCCTGAAGATGTGGCCTTTGCCGAATCGCGCATTCGCCGCGAAACGATCGCCGCCGAAGACATTTTGCATGACCTGGGTGCCTTCAGCATCATCTCGTCCGACTCCCAGGCCATGGGGCGGGTTGGCGAAGTGATTATTCGCACCTGGCAAACCGGGCACAAAATGAAGGTGCAGCGCGGCGCACTAAAGGGAGATAGCGATCGCCACGACAACACCCGCGCCAAACGCTACATCGCCAAATACACCATTAACCCCGCCATTACCCACGGCATCGCCGATTACGTCGGGTCGGTAGAAGTGGGTAAATTAGCCGATCTTTGCCTGTGGAAACCTGCTTTTTTTGGCGTCAAACCCGAAACGGTGCTAAAAGGTGGCATGATTGCCTGGGCGCAAATGGGCGATGCCAATGCCAGCATTCCTACCCCTCAACCCGTCCACATGCGCCCCATGTTTGGCAGCTTTGGCGCTGCTATGCATGCAACCTCGCTCACCTTTATCTCCAAAGCTGCCCTCAAAGCTGGCATCCCCGACCAGCTCAACCTCCACAAGCAGGCTGTCCCCGTCTCCAATATCCGCCAACTGACCAAGAAAGACATGAAGCTGAACGATGCCACTCCCAAGATGGAGGTCAACCCCGAAACCTATGAAGTTCGCGCCGACGGGGAGCTACTCACCTGCGAACCCGCTACAGTTTTGCCGATGGCACAGCGCTATTTCCTGTTTTGAAAAACTTTAAAGTTATTGTGGAGCTTCGGTAGCTGGAACAGTCTGAACAGGCGCAGGCTCAGCTACTGCACTGGGCGCAGGTTGCTCTTGAGACTGAGGCTGTGGTGGAACATTGATGTTTACATCAGGTGCCGCTGCGGGAGGAACAGGCGGAACGTTAATGTTGATATCAGGATTGGGAGGCTGAATGGCAGGCGCAGGTGCTTGTGGAGGTGCCTCTATGTTTACATCGGGAGGTTGAACGTTAATTTGAGGCACTTGAGGCTGCTGAGCTGGGGTTTGGGTTTGGGTACGTTGGTTAAAGGCAAAGAATAAGCCAATTAGTCCAGCCAAGCCAGCTAGTATGATGCCTAGAAATAGCCCATTTGTCGTATTTTCGCCATCGCGTGCGACTTGATTCTCACGAATGAGTTGACGTTCGCGCAGCTCACGCTCTTGGCGATCATTTGGGCGATCATTTGGGTTAGTCATTGTAAATTACCTAGTACTTTTCGTAACAAGAACATGTTGCACGAGCCTTCGTTGTCGTCGGTTTAAGCTATTGCTAACCTGCCCCAACACCCGCATACATACGGCTCCTTTGTGTCCTATGTTACAGAGCCAAAATGGGCGATGTATCTCCCACGGGACGGGGTTATGTCTCATTCATAAGGATGAGATTTAGATGGCAACTAAAGCAGGCAGCCGTTACAAGTTTTGTAACCTACCCCATGCCTCTCTGGCGAACTTCTATGCTGAGAAGGTGGGTAGATTTGGAAGCATTTTAAGGGTTTGCTGATTATGAAAAGGCTAGTCTGGTTGATAACGATTCTGACTGTTGTGGGGGGACTATCAGCCTGTGCTCCAGAATCTACTCAGAGCCGCCCTACTGCATCTCCTGCTACGACACCAGCAGCTACGACACCCACGGTAGCATCCCCTTCGCCTCCAAGTGCAGTAGGAGCTAGCCCACCTCAGGAGCAGGCGATCGCCATTGGCGACTTTGGCTTTGAAGACATCGACAAATTAGGAGCAGCCGGATGCGGTATGACCCTATGGCATCCCGAAGAAGCCGCCAAAGGTGGAGGCGATCGCCGCTTCATTTTGCTTAACGGGCTAGAAGCAGACTCTATGTTGATGAGGCTGAATGGTGATGTGGTGCGGTTTCGACGCACGGCTGCTAGTGGAGATGACTTCTATGGACAAAAAACGTCTCAGACTTTTGTCAGTCAAGACGGCACGACAACGGTTCGGGTGAATGTCGCCCTGGGGAAAAAAGGTGAAATCGAATCGGTAGAGATCAAAGATGGCACCCTGCGCGTTGAGCAAGAGAGCGGTGCGGTAGAGCTACCTGTGATAGGCGATGCAGGCTGTTAAGCTTAATATTTTTTCTGAGAGCCGTGCGCCGCGCCGCTCTCAGAAAAAAATTGTTCTAACCCAGTAGCGTACTGCTATACATAGAGCAACCTCTAGGTGGAGAAGCGTTGTGGGCATTACAGGTATCCATCACATTGCCATTATCTGCTCAGACTATACACGCTCCCGACATTTCTACGTCGATGTGCTGGAGTTCCAAGTCATTCAAGAAACCTATCGGGCAGAGCGCCAGTCCTATAAACTGGATCTAGAGTTAGACGGGGGCGATCGCCTTGAACTGTTTTCTTTTCCAAATCCCCCCGCTCGTTCTAGTTATCCTGAAGCCTGTGGACTAAGGCACTTGGCGTTTGCCGTAGAAAACCTAGACAGACTCGTTGCCAAACTCAATCAGATCGGTATCGCGATCGAACCCATTCGCCTGGATGCTCTGACAGGCAAGCGATTCACCTTTTTTCAAGATCCTGATCACTTGCCCTTAGAACTTTACGAACTGTAGAAAATCAGGTGTTGCTGATTTCATGTGTGAATTTTTTTGAAAGGGGCGCAGAGAGCGCCTTTCAAAAAAAAATCACACCCAGATTAAGCAATGCCAAAAATCACACCAAACTTACGGTACAACTTGCCGAACTGTAGTCCGAACTGTAAAAAATCACACCAAATTTACATATAGAGGTAGCCATGATCAATAGGACGCCTCCCTGTCATTCCCGCGCAGGCGGGAATCCATCTGCTCGATAGGTGCTAGCGTCATTCCCGCCTGCGCGGGAATGACGCTAGCATGTCCTAAGCTTTATGACTATGGCTATAAATGCCAAATTCCTGAGAATTTTTGCTCTCAGATCTGGGCTAGTCGGACATGGAGAGGCTGTGTGATAGACGACGTACCCTAAGCCTTCTAGAGAAAATAATGTAAGATCTAGGGGATTTTTTGTTTTACCTGTGTCGAATGTAACTGTTGAAGGGGTGTTTATTACGGAATAATCAGACCGCAGGTCAACTTGATTCCATTGACTTGCTCTCCATCCGGGATGGCACCAAAGTCAGTGGAATAATGAATTGACCGATGTCGCTCAAGCCTTACTCATCATTGGGTCTTTCTGACATAGGTAGCTTTTTGGATGTACCGTTAATTTTTTTGAACATTGGTCAAGTACGTGTTCAATGAGATTCAATAGCTTCCTTGAGATACCACTCCCGATGTGATTCTGTTACAGAGTATGGCTTAGGCTAGAGAATTTCGTTCTCAAGGTTCTTTGCATAACTCTCGATTGATTTAAGTGCGTTTTATCTGTATCTCGGCTGATTCGTTTAATCATGTTCGTTTAAGACATGTTCCTGAATAGCCAAAGGTATTAAGCAACTCAGGCAAAGTGGTTGAGGATAGAGTGAAGATGGCTGGCAGAATTTACTCTCTAAGTAAGGAACACCTGATCCGCAGTTCATTAGTTCAGAATGCCTCTAATCAGAGCGCTCTGCTTTATCGTGCTTCTGTTTTAATGATTGTAGTCACAGTGTTGATGTCAGCCTGTGTGGCTCGGCTAGTACAATTGCAATTAGTCGAAGGAACCAAAAATCAGCAGTTGGCAGAACAGAATCGGGTTCGAACGGTTCCTCTGCCGTCCGACCGTGGCAACATTAGCGATCGCCATGGCAAGCTGCTGGCCACTAGTCGGCTTTCTCGATACGTTTACCTTTGGCCGCGCCAACAATCTTCAGAGCAATGGAAAACTACAATTGCTCGTCTCAGTACAATCTTGCAAATTCCACCCAAAGAAATTGCGGATCGCCTTGCTCAGGTTGGCTACACCTCTGCGTTACCTGTGCGGGTAAGTCAACAACTCTCTCCTACCATGTTTGTAGCTGTCGCAGAAGCCCTACCTCGCTTGCCAGGGGTTGAAATTCTTGCAGGGTCTAGCCGCCAATATCCCCACAAAATGCTAGCGGCTCATGCACTCGGTTACATCGGTGAAGCTACAGCCGATGAGATTGAAGCAAACCCCAGCTATCCTATGGGGATATTGGTAGGCAAAATGGGCGTGGAGCGGTTAGCCAATCAGCAACTAGCCGGAACGTGGGGCAGCCGATTAGTGGAGGTGAATGCTCGCGGGCAAGAATCTCAAATGCTGGGAGTTCAGACTGCCCGCAATGGCGAATCTGTACAGTTGACACTTGATCTGAAGCTTCAACAAGCTGCCGAAAAGGCATTGAATGGCCGCCGTGGGGCTGTTGTGGCGCTAGATGTGAAAACTGGAGAGGTGCTGGTTTTAGCCAGTGGGCCTAGCTTCGATCCAAATATGTTTACCCGTCGCTTTAGTCAAGCCGAGTGGGAAAATCTTCAAAAAGGAGATCAGCCGTTTCTAAACCGGGCTTTGCAAGGGTATCCCCCAGGCAGCACATTTAAAGTTGTGACAGCTACTGCGGCTATAGAATCGGGTAAATTTTCTCCTCGTTCTACGGTGGGTACCTCTGCTTTCCTTAGCGTGGGGGGAATTCAGTTTTGGGAAAGCAGCAAGCATGGGTACGGAACCATTGGCTTTCGAGATGCCCTGGCGGTAAGCAGCAATACCTTTTTCTTTCGGGTTGGCATGGCCGCCGGGCCTGAACAAATCGCCAAATGGGGAAATGCTTTAGGAATTGGTATCAAAGACACCTTGGGGCTAGAAGGTGGTAGCAGTGGCATAATGCCGATTCCATCCCAAAAAGAGGCGCTCTATGGCGAACCTTGGTATTTGGGTGACACCATTAGCATGTCAATTGGCCAAGGGCTAGTGCAAGCAACGCCGCTAGAACTAGCCGTGATGACCTCAGCGATCGCCAATGGTGGTAAGCGGGTACACCCTCACCTGTTGCTCTCCGAAACCAATCTTTCCGAAATGCAGCCTAAACCTACAGGTATTCATCCCGACACTATTCGCATCATTCGTGAAGGATTAGTGGCAGTGGTGCAAAAGGGCACAGGACGACGACTCAACGATGGCTCGATTCCCCTTACGGCTGGGAAAACGGGTACGTCTGAAGTCGGTGTAAACCGCAAGCCCAACGCAATGTATGTAGGCTACGGACCCGTCAGCGACCCCCAAATTGCGATCGCTGTCGTCGTTGAAAATGGTGGATATGGTGGTGTGGCAGCGTTACCTATTGCCCATGAGGTATACAAGGCATACTTTGGTAGCGCTGCTAAAAAATAGACAGGCTTTTGGTATTGTCTTGGGAAAGGTCAGCTTAGCGGCTCGCTAGCCAAAACTCTCTGGCTTGATTCATAGAACCTACGTCTTTGCGTGAAGTGCGCGTGAAGTGCGTAAGTTCTAATTACTTTTTCTGGCAGCGGTATAGCGGTAAGGATTTTTAGGACTATCCTTTTTCTAACTACTTGACGAACCTACGGCAGAGCAGAGATCTCGTTGACGACTTTGAGATGGCCTCGGCGGATTGCCCGCAGGATACGGTCAATCGAAGAGCGTTCTTCTTCACTGATGCCGTCTTCCAATAGAGCCGCCAACAGGCCGTAGCGATCAGCTAATGTAATGACCCCAGAAACACTGGAATACGCCAACAGTTCGGCGATCGCTCCGGGCAACAAATTTAAGCTGATTGAGATAGCCATGGCACGTAACGACTAGGAAACTCTATGAACTTAGTATCAGCCGCTTCTCCTGTTTCATGAGTGACTAATCAGGTAGAGAAATGTGATCTTGCTCACATAGCTAGTTCTAACCTACTGATCCGCTACGTCCTTAGAGGATGTTTGAAAAGTGGTCTGCTGTGATTTTAGGCACCTGTTGATCCCCCTAGCCCCCTACCCTTCGGGAAGCCGCTTCGCGTCTATAAAAAGGGGGGAACTGGATTCAAAGTCCCCCTTTTTAAGGGGGATTTAG
>JBBQFG010000187.1:0-10520 GCA_038321765.1 Elainellales cyanobacterium | reverse complement strand
GCGGTAGCCATGATCAATAGGACGCCTCCCTGTCATTCCCGCGCAGGCGGGAATCCATCTGCTCGATAGGTGCGGGGGTGGATTCCCGCCTGCGCGGGAATGACGCTGGCATGTCCTAAGCTTTATGACTATGGCTATAACGCTGTATATGGCTTAGATCTAAAAAAACTTGCCTGTTCTGGGTGCAGTGCATCCAGAATAAGCAAGTTTTTGAGCTTTTATTCAAAGAACTGCTTTGCAAACAGCGTTAAGGCCGAATCAAATGCCGTTCTTTAATTTGTGAGTACTAGTCGCTCCACCATCATCTGCCACTATTTAGGCATCGTTTCAAAACGCTGATAAGAGCTTTCCAACGTTTCGATCTTTTGCATCGACTGACCTGCCACAGATGCGTTCAACCAACCACTCAACAGGGCATCGAGTGAAAACAACCCGCCACCGTTGACGGCAAAGAATAAGAAACAGGCAGCATACAACATTGACAGTTCAAGATAGGGGATGCTGAATCCTGCCACTTTGATGTGGTGATACATGGCTACTGCCATGGTCGAAAATAGTCCTAGTGCTGCTGGGCGAGTAAAGAGACCCAACGCTAACAAAGGAGCGCCCACTAGCTCAGTCAGAGCCGCGACGTAGCTAAAGAAAATGGGGAAAGGTAGACCGATGACTTTGACATACGCTTCAGCAAAGCTGTTGATGTCTGCTAGTTTGTCTAGCCCGTTGTGAATCATGACTAAACCTGCCACCAAACGAAGCACCGTCCATGCTGCTTGGGAGGGATAATTAGGGGCAAAGTTTGGCCGTAATACAGTCGTTAGTAAGCTCGCAAGACGCTGAGTAGTACTCATGGTGTGTGCAGGTGTGTGGATAACGAGGATAGTTATGAGCTTAAAGACACATATCTTTATTAAGTAATATAACAAAGATTAATTGATTCTGGGATAGTCACCAGGGCAGATTTTTCGCGTCAGTACCGTCCTGTAACCCAATTACACCCGATCGCTTGCACCATACCCATCGCCACGCCGATTAAGACAAGCATGTCCTGAATCATCTGGCGATCGCTACTAAGTAGATAGGCTTAATTAAATATAAGATCCTAAAATCCTGCGCCGCCCGCACAGCGGGCGGCGCAGGGTTTTAGGATTTGGTTTTTATGTAGGTTGAACTACTAATAACCGCTAACCTTCAAAGTTGGGGGATCGAAGACGTTGGATTGTTGTTTTGCTCAATGCGAAGTTTCGCTTTCTGTTCAAACCAGCTAATCACTTGAGAAGCAGTCAATGCCTCGATCGCCACCTCTGCTTCCTGAGAAATCTGCCGTAATGGGTTGAGAGACGAAATGACTAACCGCCCAAAAAACACCTTAAACTCTTGGTCAAATCCCTGTTCAGGATTAAGGGCTGGATCTCGCTCAACCCAGTCAGCTATTTGCTGAGTGCTTAACTCAGCTACCGCATCCCCAGATTGCTGAGCAATTTGTTTAAGCGCCCGCAGAGAATAGATGGCAACTCGGGTGGAAAAGCGATCGCCTGAGGCCATCAGCGCACGGTCAATTTCGGCGCATTCATCAGGGGCTAGAAATTCCATCGGAGCGGGCTGAAGGTTTGTCATGTAAGCCTATTTGAAAAAATACTCCAACATCGTGCGCGTTGATCACGTTAGTTGAATTAAAGATAGTCCTAAACTTGTAAGGATTTTTTGATGGGCGGGCTTCGCCCGCCCATCAAAAAATCCTTACATCAATACCACTACCGAATTAAATTGGTTGAATCAAATAGCCACAGCGATGTTCTCCGTTGGCTTGCCAATGAGTCCGTTGGACTCGGCACCCTTGCAGTGCCATCTCAAACATATCCAGTTCATGGCCGCACACGCTGGGAAATGACTCAGCAATTTGAGAAATAGCGCAGTTATATTCTGTAATGATGTACCGAGGCTCACCACCAGCAAATTCACCCTTCAGGCAATCATCAGCACCGTCACTATCTACAATATGCCACTCCGCCATGTAGCCTTCTAATTGCCGCAGTTGTACCAGTCTGGCAACGCGCTCTGCTAAAGAGCCTCCTCCCACCTGTCTACGGTAATCTAGCGCCTTTTGCTCCCACTGCTTACGGAGAATGGTTCCCATCTGATCAGGCCCTACGGTCTGCGCCAAGGTATTCAACAGCGAAACGGCAAAGTCGTTGTAGCGCTCTGGCAGGCGATCGCGCCCTTCCCGACTCAGACTATATAAGTAGTTAGGCCGCCCCATACCCACCTGAACAGTTTCCCGATCTATTAAACCCTCATCCTCTAAATCCTTAAGGTGACGGCGCACTGCTTGGGGACTAATGCCCAAATGCTCGGCTAAATCCTGTGCACTGACTTGCCCCTGCTTCACCAAATGTTGCAGGATGTCTTGCTTGGTGGACGGTTCATGTGTAGTTGTCATCGTCTCTCCAGAGCGTTTCGAGAGAATTTCGGACTCGCCATCTTAACCTGAAACAAATTACTTTTCTGTGACAAGCATTTCGCTCGCCCTACCTACACCGCAAATTTACACCGCAAATTTCAAAAATAAACCAAAAAGACTTAGAATCTACTTTAACAACCCAGAGGTTGCTAAAGTAGATTTACGTTCTACAATGGACTTAAGCAACGCTGAAGTTGTTTTAATTATAGGTGCTAACTGTTCGCCTTGCCGCTCTAAACCTATGGATAAACCAACTCAAGCCTCAGACAAAAGTCTCGAATTAATGCGTAGCTTCTCCGAAAGCTACGCCAAGCGTACAGGTACCTATTTCTGCGTCGATCCCAGTGTTACGGCGGTTGTAATCGAGGGACTTGCAAAGCACAAAGATGATTTGGGCGCGCCCCTTTGTCCTTGCCGTCACTACGAAGACAAGCAAGCAGAAGCAGCCGCTGCCTATTGGAACTGCCCCTGTGTCCCCATGCGTGAGCGCAAAGAGTGCCACTGTATGCTTTTCTTGCCAGCAGACAATGACTTTGCTGGTACCCAGCAAGAAATTGGCTTCGACGAAATTCGCAGTGTGACAAACCATCCCTAGCGTGCCAACCACCAATCGTTTGTTCTTGACCGTTTATTTTCTAACCCCTTCCGTCGAGATACTTAACCGATGACTGCATCCGTCACCTCTCTCGTCAATCAGCCTTATAAGTACGGCTTCGTAACCGACATTGAATCCGACACGATTCCTGCGGGACTCAGCGAAGATGTAATCCGGCTAATTTCTAAGAAGAAAAACGAGCCAGAATTCATGCTGGAGTTTCGTTTGAAGGCATATCGCCAGTGGCTCAAAATGGAGGAACCAAATTGGGCAGAGGTTGGTTATCCCCAAATTGATTACCAAAACATTGTCTATTACTCGGCTCCCAAACAGCAGAAAAAGCTAGATAGCCTGAGTGATGTAGACCCAACGCTGCTAGAAACGTTTGAGAAGCTAGGCATTCCACTTTCTGAGCAAAAGCGTCTGTCTAACGTGGCGGTTGATGCCATTTTTGATAGTGTCTCTGTAGCTACTACGTTCCGCGAAAAACTGTTTGAGGTTGGTGTAATTTTCTGCTCGATTTCCGAAGCCATGCGGGAATACCCAGAGCTGATCCAAAAGTACCTGGGTAGCGTCGTGCCAGTGGGTGACAACTTTTTTGCGGCACTAAACGCGGCAGTATTTACCGACGGCTCGTTTGTCTACATTCCTAAGGGTGTTACTTGCCCAATGGAACTTTCTACCTATTTCCGCATCAACAATGGAGATTCGGGTCAGTTTGAACGCACGCTAATCGTGGCTGAAGAAGGTAGCTCTGTGAGCTATTTAGAAGGCTGCACGGCTCCCATGTTTGACACTAACCAACTCCATGCAGCAGTGGTTGAACTGGTGGCGCTCGATCATGCTGAAATTAAGTACTCGACCGTGCAGAACTGGTATGCCGGAGATGCAAATGGCAAAGGCGGCATTTATAACTTTGTGACCAAGCGTGGGCTTTGCCAAGGGGTTAACTCCAAAATTTCTTGGACGCAGGTTGAAACCGGATCTGCCATTACCTGGAAGTATCCTAGTTGTGTGCTGGTGGGTGATAACTCGATTGGTGAGTTCTACTCGGTTGCGCTAACGAACAACATGCAGCAGGCCGATACGGGTACCAAGATGATCCATGTCGGCAAAAACACCCGTAGCACCATCATTTCCAAGGGGATCTCGGCTGGCAAGTCTGAGAACAGCTATCGCGGGTTAGTGAAAATCGGCCCAAAGGCAGAGGGAGCGCGCAACTATTCGCAGTGTGACTCTATGTTAATTGGAGATACTGCTGGGGCAAATACATTCCCTTACATTCAAGTACAGAACAATACGGCTCGCGTTGAGCACGAAGCTTCCACTTCCAAAATTGGGGAAGATCAGCTTTTCTTCTTTCGGCAGCGGGGCATTTCGGCAGAAGATGCCATCTCCATGATGATTAGTGGCTTTTGTAAGGATGTATTTAGCCAACTGCCGATGGAGTTTGCGGTAGAAGCCGATCGCCTATTGGCGCTAAAGCTAGAAGGCAGCGTGGGTTAGGGAACGACTTAGCTGAGAGGAACACGACGTGATCAGTGAGAACAGCCCGATTATTTTATCGGTCACAGAATTAACCGCTAATGTAGACGGTACCCAGATTCTCAAAGGGATGAATCTGGAAATTAAGGCCGGCGAAGTTCATGCCATCATGGGGCCTAATGGGTCTGGAAAAAGCACCTTCTCCAAAGTGTTGGCGGGGCATCCAGCCTATGAGGTAACAGGCGGTAAAGTGTCGTTCTTGGGTCAAAATCTACTGGAGCTAGAGCCAGAAGAACGGGCGCGATCGGGAGTATTTCTGGCCTTTCAATACCCGTTAGAAATTCCTGGAGTCAGTAACTTAGACTTTTTGCGCGTGGCGTACAATTCTCGCCAAAAACATCAAGAACTAGAGGAGCTAGATGCCTTCGATTTTGATGACCTAGTGCAGCAAAAGCTGGACGTGGTGAAAATGGATGCGGCCTTTTTGAACCGCAGTGTGAACGAAGGCTTTTCGGGCGGCGAGAAAAAACGCAACGAGATTTTGCAGATGGCGCTGTTAGAACCAAAGCTGGGGATCTTAGACGAGACGGATTCGGGTCTAGATATTGATGCCCTAAAAATCGTAGCGGATGGCGTGAATCAGCTTTCTAACACGAACAACGCCATGCTGCTGATTACTCACTATCAACGGCTGCTGAACTACGTCATTCCCGACTACGTTCATGTGATGGCTAATGGGCGAATTATCCGTTCGGGCACTAAAGATCTGGCGCTGGAGTTAGAAGAGCGCGGTTACGACTGGCTGCTGGATGAAGCGGCAGCGGGGGTCGTGTAAATGAGTATTCCGGTGTCTCCAACATTGCCAGAAATAAATTTAGACATGCGGCCAGATTTGGGGTTGAGTGGCTCTGCTCAGAAGCGTCACAATTGCTTGTCTCGTCTGCTGGAGCTGGCGATCGCCACCCCCTCTAATGTGCCCTGGCTCCAGGGTTTGCGCGATCGCGCCACAGGGCGAGTAAAGTCGCAGACGCTGCCCAGCAACCGCGACGAAGAATGGCGGTTCACAGATTTATCCGGTCTACTGGAGATTGAGTTTGAAGCGTCTGCCCAACGTCCCTCCAGTATTCACCTCGAAGACTTAGCTGCCTTCGTTCTCCCTGAAGCCGAGAAGAGCCGACTGGTTTTTGTTGATGGTGTGTATGCGCCTGACTTGTCAGCAACGTTTGATCTGCCTTCCACGCTTCAGGTTGGCAATTTGGCAGCGCTGAGTGACCCAAAAGAGCTAATTCCATACCTGGCTCAGCAATCAGGTTCGGACGAGTTATTCACCGCACTGAATACGGCAGGATTATCTGACGCGGCGATTGTAGTGCTGCCGCCGCAGCTAGTTGTAGATACGCCAGTTCACCTGCTGTTTGTTTCTACAGGGGGCGATACGCGCTCCGCGCAGGCAAACCAACGCCCAGTATTAACGCAACCCCGCTGCTTGGTGGTGGCCGGAGTTAACAGTAGCCTAACTCTAGTAGAAGACTACGTTGCCCTCGGCGAAGGCGAAGGCGTTTACTTCACCAATGCGGTCACCGAAATTTGGCTCGCTGAGAATGCCCAGCTCAACCACACTCGCGTTCAACGAGACAGCGCTAAGGCGTTTCACATTGGCAAAACCGCCGTGTCTCAGGCTCGCACCTCTCGCTACACCTGCAACGCTCTCAGCTTGGGAGCCGCTCTGTCTCGCCATCATTTGGAGATTTACCAAACGGGTGAGCAAACGGAGACTACGCTTAACGGACTCACCATGATTGCCGGGACGCAGGTGGGAGACATGCACAGCGCGATCGCCCTGACTCAGCCCTACGGTATTACCCGGCAACTGCAAAAGTGTGTGGTGGGCGATCGCGCCCATGCCATTTTTAACGGCAAAGTCTTTGTTCCTCAGGCGGCTCAGCTTACCGATGCCGGACAGCTCAACCGCACGTTGCTGCTGTCGCCTAAAGCCCGTGTAGACACCAAGCCTCAGCTAGAAATTGTTGCCGACAACGTTAAATGTACCCACGGTGCCACTGTTGGTCAACTCGAAGCCGACGAAGTGTTCTACCTACAAAGCCGAGGCATTGACGCTATCAGCGCCCGTCGCCTGCTCGTTTACGCCTTCGCCTACGAAATTATCGAACAGGTTGCGATCGCATCTCTCAAACACGCTCTCTCTCAACAGATTACCAGGCAGATCCAGTAATGTTTTAGACCCGTTCTTTTTTCCCATTCATCCGTTCATCCTCTATCCCTCATCCCTCATCCTTCTTTCCTATGCCCTTCACTCAGGAACGAACCCTCACCGATATCGTCCGCGCCGATTTCCCCATCTTGCACCAAGAGATTCATGGGAAGCCGTTAATTTACTTTGACAACGCGGCAACCTCCCAGAAACCCACAGCCGTGCTGGATGCCCTGCAAAACTATTACCGGGGATACAATGCCAACGTGCATCGGGGCGTTCATACGCTGAGTGCGCGAGCGACAGATGCCTACGAGGGCACGCGGGATAAAGTAGCGGCCTTTGTGAATGCTGTTACGCGAGATGAAATTGTCTACACGCGCAACGCCTCGGAAGCGATTAACCTGGTGGCGTACGCGTGGGGCATGACGACGCTACAGCCGGGAGATGAAATCATTCTGTCGGTGATGGAGCATCACAGCAATCTGGTGCCGTGGCAGTTTGTGGCGCAGAAGACGGGAGCAGTGCTGAAGTTTGTCGAGCTGACGCAGACGCAAGAGTTTGATTTAGACCAGTTTCAATCGCTCGTGTCGGATCGGACAAAGCTGGTGGCGATCGCCCACGTATCCAACACACTAGGCTGCATCAACCCGGTGCGAGAGGTAATTGACATTGCCCATCGGGTCGGCGCGAAGGTGCTACTTGATGCCTGTCAAAGCGTGCCCCACATGCCGATTGATGTGCAGGCGCTAGACTGCGACTGGCTGGTAGCATCGGGTCACAAGATGTGCGCTCCTACAGGAATTGGCTTCCTCTACGGCAAGCTGGACTTGCTGCGGGAGATGCCGCCGTTTATGGGCGGTGGCGAGATGATTGCTGATGTGTTTTTAGACCACTCTACCTACGCGGATTTGCCCCACAAGTTTGAAGCGGGAACCCCAGCCATTGCCGAGGCGATCGCCCTGGGTGCAGCCGTTGATTATTTAACCGCCATTGGCATGGACACTATCCACGCCTACGAGCAAGACCTCACCGTCTATCTGTACCAGCGGCTGGCGGAATTGCCAGACGTGCAAACCTATGGCCCTAAACCCAACGCCGACGCTAGCAATCGTGCGTCCCTGGCAGCGTTTACGGCGGGGAGCGTTCATGCACACGACCTATCTACGTTGTTAGATCAGTCGGGAATTGCTATCCGCTCTGGACATCACTGCACGCAACCACTGCATCGCTACCTCCACCTTTCCGCCACGGCGCGCGCCAGCCTGTATTTCTACAACACCCGCGAAGAAATTGATACCTTTATCGTCGCGCTGAAAGAGGCGATCGCCTTTTTCGGCAATGTGTTCGAAGATTAGACGCTCTCAACAAAACCGGAGATTTACTCACACCCGCCACCTCCGCTGTCTCCTTCGACTGCGCTCAGGAGCCGAGTACGCTCAGGCTTCGACTGCGCTCAGGCTTCGACTGCGCTCAGCCCCACAACCCGCTGGCTGAGCGCAGTCGAAGCCAGATTCCTTCGAGTACGCTCAGGAGACGACCGCGCTCAGGAGACGACTACGCTCAGAAGACACTTAAGTTATTACGCCATGACCCTACAACCCGATCAACAGCCTCAAAGTGTCTGGAATGAAAAGCCGTGGTGGTGCCAACCCTGGTCTATTTTGCTAACAGGTTTTGGGCTAATTGTCGCAAGCTGGCTGCTGCTGAAACTGGTTTGGGTAACGGTGCTGGTGGCTATTCCGTTACTGGCGTGGATGGGATTTTTCTTGTTGATTTACCCGTCTTTACTCCATTCCGGTGAAGCCCCGCAGAATTTTCCTGACGGCCAAGCGTGAGCTACCAGAGCGGGAGTTCCGAGCTAACAGCCTTGGGGGATGCCCCCAAACCCCCAGCAGGGGACGAAGCCCGTCCCCCACACCCCCTCCGCAAGGCCGCATCGGTAAGCCTCAAGGGTTGCAGCTATATGCTACGCATTGCCAGGGTAGCGAGGGGCGTTTGCCTTTGGCTCTCTCCTTCAGAGAATGTCTAGAAAACTCCCGGAGATTGGGTGAGTAGGGTCGAAAGGATTTCCTAACCACTTTATTTACTGTCACAGGCATCTATGCGCGTTGCAAAACGGATTGCGGTTATGGCTCTGGGGTCTGGATTGGCGATCGCTCCCCTGCTGCTACAGGCAACCTCTGCCCAGGCTGAGCCAGCGAACTCGCCCCAAGGCATGTCTGGTAGTTACCTGGGCGTAACGCTGGATGGCGACAATTTAGACGATGGCTTGCGAACCCTGGTTAGAACGGGCAATTCTGCCGTTTGGCTCATAGATCAAGTGGTTGGCCGACCTAGAACTACAGCAACCTCTGGCTCTGGAAATGCCGCTGGCCTCGCGCCCACCCACCTGCAAGGACGCATTGATTTACCCAACTCTCAATTATCGGTGCGGGGCACGGTGGTTATGGGTGAGCGGGTGGAGTCTGTTACGCCAGTGCTGTCGTATGATCTGCCCGTGGGTGCCAATACAAATGTGTATGCCGGGGCGGGCTATGCCATTGTACAACCCGGTCAACAAACACCCGTAGGCGATCGCGATGGAGTCGTGTTGACCACAGGCGTTGAAACATCGGTGAGCCGCCAGGTCATTGTCTATGGCGATATGCGCTATCAACCTAACGCTGCGGTAGGAAGCGATGCCATGCAATGGCACGTTGGCATTGGGCACCGATTTTAAGTAAAGCGTGCGTTCTTTGGAAGGGGCTGCAATGGGACTGGATTGACTCACAATGTCATCAGCCAAATGCTACGCCCCTACTCCTCTACCTACGATCGCTGTCGTCGTCGAGTAAGAACGCTAACCACCTCGCCAGCATTGGCACCGGGCTGCAAACTGCTCCAGTCGTTGGCGTTGGCAAACCGCCGCCCGTGCAAGTCGTGAATCGTTTCGCGCACCCAGCCAGCACTACCAATCAGCACAATTCGCAGTTGCTCTTGTTCTGGTGCAAGCGGGTTGACATCGATCGGCAGCACTAGAGATTGGGGGCGATTCTCTGCGAGACGGCACCGATCGCCACCCTCACCATCAGTCAAGAAACTGCGCGCCGTTGAATCATCAAACATCTCAAACATTGGGGGTTCTCCTACATAAAGCGGTTAGAGGGAAACCCCAAAAACCTAGCCACCCCGCGCATTCACAAAGCAGGGTGGCTAGAGAGAATGTTAAAATTCCCAGTTAGCTGCCAGACTGTGTATCCAGTTTGGGGGTTAGCCGCTCAATGTTGCTACGAACAGCATTGGGCGGTGCTAGATTTTTGGAGTGAATTGGGGTTGCTCGACTACAGAATCGTTCAACAACCTTAACCAGACACAATACGGGCATACCCGCCCCACCGTCAAGACCTAAATCAACAAATTGTGTTAAATACCGGGCAGTACGCAGATTTTCTAAACACTCAACCAACACAGTGAGCGATCGCCATAATGTCTAACGAGATGTGGAAACCGGATATTGATCTGGGCGATCGCCACATATCGCCACATTATGGAGAAACGTTCCTCCGATCCATCTGGTTTAGGCTGATATGCAGAAACTATCGGCCTATCCACCTAATTTGGAATGATATGCGGAAGATGCCGCCTAATAACAAGTTATTACGCTCAGGTTATCTATTGGGACGTAGTTGCAGCCTTATCTGTTGGTGTTCAGAGTCAAGTTTGTACAGGTCATCTGTAGGGCGTTACTTGGAGGTTGCTCGTGGAGCGATCGCACCTCCATCCTCACT
>JBBQFG010000186.1:0-10526 GCA_038321765.1 Elainellales cyanobacterium | reverse complement strand
TATTTGGGCTAGTTTATTTGGGATAGGAAATTTGGTCTGTGATATTTGGTTTGGGAAATTTTGTATAGGAAATTTGGGCGATCTCAAAGCAGACTTGCATTATTTTGCTGTCACTCTAGCCTAAACATCATGAAACTATGTAAGTCCCACCTATAGAACTCATTTGACTTCTTTCCGGTGATCGCTAATATTCTGTAGGGGCGAAGAATTTGCATCAATATTCTGGCAACGCAGCGTCAATTCGAGTGCAAATGCTTCGCCCCTACTGCCCAAAAATCGCCCTAAATCTCAATTCTAATTAGATGTCAAATGGGTCCATACATCAATACCACTACCTTTATTTGCAAGCCTCGTACAGCGAGCCTTGCAACACAATAAACAACACCTGAACTACTTAATTCAAAATTTCTTCTAGCTTATGTTGTTCCCATAACTCTTGGTACAGTCCGGGCTGTGCTAGCAGTTCTGAATGGGTGCCCGCTTGCGAAACGCGGCCTTGATCCATCACCAAAATGCGATCGGCGAGGGCAGCGGCTGAGAGTTGGTGGGTAATAAAGAGCACCGTTTTGCGCTGGGTGCCTACTTTGAGGTTGTTAAGAATTTCTGTGGCCGTTTGGTTATCGACGCTGGATAAAGAATCATCCAAAATCAGCACTGGAGCATCGGTGAGCAAGGCACGAGCTAAGGCGGTGCGCTGGCGCTGTCCGCCCGACAGAGTAATACCGCGTTCGCCCACAATCGTTTTGTATTGCTGCGGAAAATTGAGGATTTCTGGATGAATTTGTGATTGCTTGGCGGCAGTTTCGACTTGGTCTTGTTCTGCTACCGGATCGCCGTAACGGATGTTGTTTTTGATGGTGGTGCTGAACAGGAAACTTTCTTGGGGTACGTAGGCGATCGCCCCCCGTAAATCTTTCAGCCGCAGCTTAGTAATGTCATAGCCATCCAAAAACACTTGTTCTGGCGCAATGTCGAGTAAACGCGGCAAGGCGTTGGCCAAGGTCGATTTACCAGAGCCAATCGATCCAACCACCGCCACAGTTTCCCCTGGTTTGATGGTGAAGCTTACATCTTGAAGGGCAGGCTCTTTAGCATCGGGGTAGGCATAGGACAGGTGATGGGCACTGAGCCAGCCGCGCACGTCGTCTCGTCGTAGCGGCTGGGCGCTAGCCGTATCATGAATTTTGGGCTGCTCTGCCAAAATATATTCCACCCGGTCAACGCTCACCTCACCCCGCTGATAGGCCGTAATGGTAAAGCCCAGCAGCGCTGTCGGAAACACCAGCCGTTCTACGTACAGCAACAGTGCCAGAAAGTCTCCCACCGTGATGCGACCATTGGCAATTTCTCCAGCGCCAAATGCTAGCAGCACCAGCAGGCTGATACTCGCTAGACCGCCTAAGAGCGGAAACAAGGTGGTTCGAGTTTTGGCCAGCGCCAGGTTTGCCTCTAAAAGCTGCTGGTTTAGCCTGCCAAACGCACGTCGTTCATTATCTTCTTGGGCGTAGATTTTGATCAGCGCCATCCCACTCATGTCTTCTTGAATCAGGTCGCTGAGTTCGGCAGTCTGCTGCTGCACAATGAGCTGCTGCTGGCGCAGGCGATCGCTAAACAAGTACACCAGAAAAAACATAGCGGGATAAATGGCGATCGCGATCAGCGTCAGCCGAACGTCAATCCCCAACATGACGGGCAAGGTCAGAGCATAGGCAAATAAGGTATTAGCCAAACTAAGCACTGCAAAGCCCACTAAGCGACGAATATTATCGACATCGCTAGTGGCACGGCTAATCAAATCTCCAGCCGTGTTTTCGGCAAAATAGGCAGGTTCCATGGTCAGCAAATGATTAAAAATCTTTTGCTTCAGGTCAAACTCTACTTGCCGCCCCACTCCAAATAGCAGCACCCGCGAAATCATTCGCATAAACCACACAACCGTGGCCAGCAGCAAAATCCACAGGGCATAGATAATGACTCGCTGGTAGCTAAAGCTCTGCTGCAATTCGTCAATTCCATCTCGCAGCAGAAGAGGAATGTACACTCCCACGCCATTGACCAGCAACAGAGCCAATATGCCGATCCCAGTTTGCCGCCAATGGGGGCGTAGGTAGATGCCGAGTTGTTTGAGTCGAGAATTTGCCATGGTTTATGGCGCTGTGCGCCTCGCTTTAGATTCGTGTGCAAACCGATTTAACGAAGTTTGCAGCCTCAAAAAGTCTGTTTTAAAGATTTGATTTAAAGATCCGCTTCGATTTGCTACGAAGATCGCGCAATGCCATGCCATCAGTTTTGGTTGAGATGCTGAAATTACCTCGGATTAACTAACCAGCCCCGTAAAAAATAATAGACCGAGGTGAGATATTCATCGACAACGCGCGTTGTCTGAGCCAGAGAACCAACATTGGGAATCAGATCGTTAATCGTGGCCAACAGGCGATCGCCCCTTAAGAAGCGATCGGTCGCATCGGGAGTAGAGCTAATCCCTACACTGCCTAAAGCAGAAATCGCTCGACCAATGCTGAGCCGTGGCGCTACTAGTACAATTGTATCAGTATCTTTACGAAACCCTCGTGCTTGCAGCACCCGATCCACTTCTATGGCACTGCTGCGGAGGTCTACCCCCTCAGTTTCAATTAAGATGCGATCGCTGGGTACACCTGCGCCAGTCAAAACCGACTGCACAGTTTGAACAGCTTCTGGCTGGCCAGGATCACTTGCAGTTACCTGAGTGCCCACACTGGCAATCACCACTAAATCAGGATTTCCCTGAGATACCTGCGCCTGATAAAGTTGGCCAGCAGTTAGCAACCCACTGGTAAAACCATTTTGGCTGGTTCCAGGCTGAGTTCTACTGCGATAGGCGGGATCAGTCTCGTCACCCAACACTACAATCGCCCGTGTGGTTTGGGCACTTGGGGCAACCGTTTGTAACGCGACAGAGTTCATCCCCGTGCGCTCTGCTTGCGACGTTAGCCAGTTGGCCACAATGGGCGTACTAGAGAATAGTAAAACCAGCAGAGCCGCCAGAACCTGGTTGCCAACCACCTTTTTGGTGCCATCTTTTAGGGCGCTCAGCAACAAAAAAATTGCCAACCCCAGAGGCTTTAGAGGTAAAGACAATAAACCCCAGACCGACCCTACCGTACGATTTGAGGGATCTAGAAACGCTAGAATTACGAAGATAAAAACAATAATTCCACCTAACCAAGTCAGGTAGGCTCTGGGAATAAACCGACTGAACACATACCAAAGAATTGTGCCAATCAGCAGCCAGAGAAGAATTCGGGTTAGCAGTTCGAACATTGCCGTCTTGATCGTTAAGGAGTCTGAATCGAGTCTGCCCAAGTAATGCCATCATTACTTTGAGAGTAGTGTTTCATCCCTGTTGTTACTGTGTAAAAGCACCGCACCGCAGCATTTTCACAAAGAATAACGACTCACTACGTCGTGATTAGGTGGTTATGAGGCTGGACATCCTCAAAATAATCTAACTCCACACGATTCATACTATGCAAGTTTCGCTACTTAGCATCTACTTTTTTGTGAAATAGCAGCTCACTAATTTACAACAGGCCTCATCTCGCAACCGAAGGTGAGAATTACGGCATTGCTTATATCTGGGTATGAATTTTTTTTGAAAGAGTCGCGGCGCGCCCCTTTCAAAAAAAAATCATATATGAAATCAGCAGCACCAGGATTACTAGCTGCTCACAAAAACTGGCTAGAAAAGCCAGCAGGTGCTTGTTGCCACAAAGATTCAGACCAGATGGCGAGTCAGAATCCTCTCTCAGCAGGGATTACAGCTTGATATTCGGTAGTACTCGATTGTTAAGTAGATAGGCTTAATTAAATATAAGATCCTAAAACCCTGCGCCGCCCGCACAGGGGGCGGCGCAGGGTTTTAGGATTTGGTTTTTATGTAGGTTGAACTACTTATAGCCATAGTCATAAAGCTTAGGACATGCCAGCGTCATTCCCGCGCAGGCGGGAATCCACCCCCGCACCTATCGAGCAGATGGATTCCCGCGCAGGCGGGAATGACAGGGAGGCGTCCTATTGATCATGGCTACCGCTATAACATCTACAAAACGTCAACACAAAAAACGACATTGCACAGTTGGAGCATGAATCTATGCTCTAACTGTGCAACGCCAAAATAGAATCTCAGGGGCAAACACGGCATTGCTTAATCTGGCTATGCATTTTATTGGGAGGCACGTCTAGTGCTTCCCAATAAAATGCATAGCTACACGCATCACTAAAGCGCTATGGTAGTTGGTCGATTTGAGTTCTCAGAGCTTCCAATTCGGCATCTACTGAGGCATCTTTGGGAGCCGTAGTGGCCGGCTCCGAGGAGGGCAATTGGGCTGCTGCTGGAGCACTGCCGCTAAGCAATTGGGCTTTCATGGCCTCTAGTTCGTCGTCCACATCGGTACCCGATTCTAGAGCAGCAAATTTACTTTCCAAGTCCGAGCCAGCTAGCTCGGCGGCGGCCTGAGAACGGGCTTCCATCTGTAGCACTTTTTCTTCCATGCGCTCAAAGGCTCCCATCGCAGTGCTGGTGCCCATGCGCCCTACTGTGTTTTGCAACTGCTCGTTTGCCTTTGCCGCGCTTGCCCGCGCCCGCAGCATATCCTTCTTAGTTTTTGCCTCCGAAATCTTACCTTCGAGGGCGATTAGGTTGCGCTTGAGGGTATCAACCGTGGAAACCTGTTGATCGAGCTGAGTTTTAAGAGAAGTAGAGGTTTCAAGCTGCACTTTTTTACGACTCAGCGCTTCCTTCGCTAGACTCTCGTCGCCCTTTTGCAGCGCCAACTGTGCCCGTTGCTGCCAGTTATTTGCCTCAGTTTGAGCCTGGTTGTACTGCTGCTGCATCCGCTTTTGGCTGGCGATCGCACTCGCAACCGCCTGACGCAACTGCACCAGGTCTTCCTGCATGTCAATCAAGGCTTGCTCCAGAATTTTTTCTGGATCTTCGGCGGCGCTAACGGCAGCGTTGAGGTTGCTGCGGACGACCCGGCTGACACGGTCAAACAATCCCATGACTTTATCTTCCCTATTCAGCAGTTGCAGACTAGATCGATTCAACTGGTCAACTCAACGAATAAAAGCTATTGTCTTCTATTCGAGGATTGATTCTCAATTGGAGTCAATCTAGCAATTACCCACTATTATGCGCTATGACCTTCACCAAGGGGGTTTAGGATAGAGTCTTTTTTAGATAGTGATAGCGATCCGCTGTCATGTTTTTTGAGACGCGCCGTGTTCCAAAAAGCACGACCCCCAACATTGCAACGCGTTAAAAAGCGGGGTAACTCGTAAAGGAGTACCCCGCTTTTCAGATAATTTTCCTTAAAGATGACTCTAGCCGATCTTCCAGGGAAATAGACAACGCGATGTGCAGCTTAGATTTGAGGAATAAACTGTTCCTTTTCAGGGACTACAGTATATTCTGCAACGATTTGACGGAACTCTTCTCCATCAATGCTTTCCTTCTCAATTAGCAAATCGACGACGCGATCGATGGCGGCGCGGTTTTCGCGGATGATGCGGCAAGCTTCTTCGTAGCAGTGCTCAACAATGGATCGAACCTGAGCGTCAATCCGAGAGGCAATTTCTTCGGAATACTCAGAGCGAGTCATCCAGTCCCGTCCTAAGAATACCTCGCCCTGCTGGCTTTCGAGCGACATCGGTCCTAGGTCAGACATGCCGAACCGGGTAACCATTTGCCGCGCCATGCCCGACACCTGTTGCAGGTCATTGCCGGCTCCGGTGGTTACTTCCGCATCCCCAAAGATGACATGCTCTGCAGCACGGCCACCCAGTGCTCCCATAATCCGTGCCAAAATCTGCGATCGCGAAATCAACATTTGGTCTTCGCTAGGAGTAAACCAGGTTAGTCCTTGAGCCTGTCCCCGAGGAATCAGCGTGACTTTTTGCACCGGATCATGCTGCTTAACCAGGGTGCCAATGATGGCGTGACCTACTTCGTGATATGCAATCAGCCGTTTGCTCTTACTGTCTACTAGCGGTGTCCCTTCCATGCCTGCAACAACTCGGTCTACCGAATCGTTGATTTCTAGCATGGTGATTTCATCTTTACGACGACGAGCCGTGAGAATGGCGGCTTCGTTCAGCAGGTTGGCTAGGTCAGCGCCTGTGAATCCAGGGGTACGACGGGCAATCGCCTCTAGAGAAATTTCTTTTGCCAGCTTCTTGTTGCGAGAGTGAACTTCCAGCACTTCCAACCGACCTTTAATATCGGGCGGATCGACCTGCACCTGGCGATCGAAGCGACCGGGACGCAGCAGCGCAGAATCCAGCACGTCGGGACGGTTAGTCGCCGCGATGATGATGACGCCTGCGTTGCCTTCAAACCCATCCATCTCGGTCAGCAACTGGTTTAGGGTTTGTTCCCGCTCATCGTTGCCGCCGCCAATACCTGCACCCCGTTGCCGTCCAACGGCATCAATTTCATCAATAAAGATAATGCAGGGCGCATTTTCTTTCGCTTTTTTAAACAGGTCGCGGACGCGGGAAGCACCCACACCCACAAACATTTCCACAAACTCAGAACCTGAAATGCTGAAGAACGGAACCCCTGCTTCTCCGGCGATCGCCTTAGCCAGTAGCGTTTTGCCAGTTCCGGGGGGGCCAACTAGCAGAACACCCTTGGGAATTTTGGCTCCAACCGCTGTGAAGCGCTCAGGTTTTTTCAAGAACGTCACGACTTCCTGAAGTTCCTCTTTGGCTTCCTCGATGCCAGCGACATCGTCAAACATAACGCCTGTCTTGGCTTCCATCATGAAGCGCGCCCGCGACTTACCGAAGTTCATCGCCTGACCCGGCCCCCCCGGCACGTTGTTAGAGCGGCGGAATAGTAAAAATAGCCCTCCAATCAGCAGCACGGGAAACAGCAGATTACCCAATAGACCCCAAATTGCCCCGTCATTACGCGGTGGATGCACATCAAAGTTGATGTCATCTCCTCTCAACCTGGAAACCAACTCAGGCGCATTACCCGGTAGGTCTACGCGCAACCGCTGGAATCGATTGTCAAGCTCTGGATCAACCGCCTCGACGATGGCAGTCCGTCCATTTTCATAGAAGTCAACACTGGTAACCCGCCCCGCATCTAAATACTCCAGAAAACGACCATAGGTCATCCGGGTATTAGCTGTGTTCTTGCCCATATCCACCGCAGAGGACGTAAAGGCACCTTGCCAAAAGAAAAACGCAACCACAACGGCGGGTAACGTCCAAAGAAGGATAACTTTCCAAGAAAGTTTCATAACTCAAGTCGCCTCTAAATACAGGAATACAGACTCGAAACTAAGCGGGGCAAGATTCAGACTAAAAACTTCTTTGCTCGAAGACATCATTTAATCTTAAAGACTCTTTACAGAGAGAAATAGAGAGAATCCTAATCCGTTTCCCGTTAGACACTTAAAAATCTAAATCTCAGAGATATCAAGAACGCTTTAAGGGCTGCGCTTGTGGCCTAAAGGCAAACCTCAGCCACAACATTCTCAGAAAAGTCTGGAGTCAGAACGCTTAAATCTCTTGTTGCAGCAATAAGGTGACTACCAAGTAAGATTTAGAATTTCTGAGAACGAATCTTAACTAAATTTAACTTAATTAAGGAGATTCGAGCAACAACCTGCTGATTAAACGGGCAAATAACTAATTGCTGGGCAAATCGCCGGGTGAATCACTGGGTAGAACATCAGGCAGATCAGGGAACCCAGTTTCGGATGGCAGCGGAGAACTGTCTTCTGGTAAAGCACTGGAGCCGTCAGATTCGGTGTCTGGTAAACCTGTGGGGATGGGAGGCAACCCCGCTGGGGGTTCAATTTCAAAAATGCGGATGATATAGGGGAAATAGCCTGTGCTGCGCTGAGAACCGACCCAAACATTGTAAGTGCCAGGGAGCCACTGTCCGGCAATACCAGGATTAGCGCTGGTGTAGTTGTCGTTACACCAACTGCCGCCAGGGCCTTTGATTACCAGAGTCGTATCTTCAGCACTTTGCACCTGGAGACTAAGACCATTAAAAGATTCGGTTAATAGCAATATGTGGTCGGGCTGGGTGTCTACAAACCCCAGGCAAGAACCCGTTTCGGTTTCTGCCCGTTCGGCCACTTGGGCGGCTGCAAGCGCACCGCCACTAATGCCGCGTACGGTGGTGGAATTTCCGAGCTGATTGGGAGTGAGGGTGAGGTTTTCGAATAGAGGGCTAGCGCGAGATCTGAGGGGCAAGGTGAACTGCGGGCTGGTGGATGAACCAGGCGCAACTTGAGGCAGCGGGGTGGCGGGCAAGTCGCTGGGGGAAGCAAGTGGTTGAGCGATCGCCTGAGTCGTAGAGCAAACGGTAACAGCCACTAGAAATAGTGTGTTGGAGAGAACAGATCTGGGGTTTCTGAAATTCACAATCCTAAGCGTCCAAAGTACGTTCAAGGTAACAGTTGTTCAGGTTATGGTAGTTCTAAATTGGTAAGGATTTTTTGATGGGCAGGCGAAGTCAGCCCATCAAAAAATCCTGACATCAATACCACTAACCAGGTTATTTAGCGATCGCCAGTGCCGCCCGAATTCGCGGTTGATCGAGCTGGTGTTGGCTTAACAACAGCCACGACTGAATCAAATCGGGACCCTGAAGATCGCCCGTTAATGTGGCGCGTAGAGATTTCATCACCAGTCCTTTTTTTACGCTGGCTGCCTGCACCCCTTGTTGCACAATCGATTGAGCGTTGTCTGCGGTAATCGGCGTAGTTTCCAACGCCGCTAAGATGCCCGTCAGCGCCGCCGCCGTGCCCACTTGTTGAAGTTGAGTCGCCGCCGCCTCAGTAAAACCCACGTCGGGTACAAACAAATAGCGCGTCATGGCGACAGCATCGTCTAGCCGCACTAGGCTGGGGGCAATCAGTTCTGTAATTTGCTCTAACCAGGAGCGATCGCCCAATGCATCAAAGGCATAGCCTGCCTCTTGCCAGTAGGGAATCAGCAGATCGGTCAGTTTGTCCACTGGCATGTGGTGCAAGTACTGGCTGTTGATCCAGTTCAGCTTATCCCAGTCAAACTTGGCTCCGGCGCGGTTGACCCGTTCAAAGCTAAACTGATCGGCGGCTTCTTGTAGCGTGAACAGTTCATTCATGCCCTCAGGCGGTGACCAGCCTAGCAAAATCATATAGTTGGCGATCGCCTCTGGCACATAGCCCATTTTCTTGAAGTCCCAGATGGAGGTCACACCGTCTCGTTTGGACAGCTTGGCTCCGGCTTCGTTCAAAATCAGCGGCGTGTGACCAAACTGTGGAATAGTGGCACCCAACGCCTCGTAGAGCAAAATCTGCTTGGGCGTGTTGCCAATATGGTCTTCGCCCCGAATCACCTGAGACATTTGCATATCAATGTCGTCTACCACCACCACGAAGTTGTAGAGCGGAAAGCCGATGTCGTTTGCATCCGAGGCGCGGGCAATCACCATATCGCCGCCCAAGTCTCGCCCCTTCCAGCTCACTGTGCCACGCACCAAATCGTCCCAGACAATTTCGCGATCGTCTTCAATTTTGAACCGAACCACGGCCTGCCGCCCCTCAGCAATAAACGCGGCTGCTTGCTCAGCGGTCAGATTGCGGTGGCGGTTGTCGTAGCGGGGAGCCTGACTATTGGCTTTTTGCGCCTCACGCATGGCATCGAGTTCGTCGGGGGTGTCGTAGGCGCGGTAGGCCAACCCCTTATTTAACAGCTCTTGCACCTTTTTACGATACAGCTCTACCCGCTGCGATTGGTAAAACGGCCCCTCATCCCAAGCTAAACCGAGCCATTGCAAGCCCGCCATAATGTTTTCGGTATATTCGGGACGCGATCGCTCCAAATCGGTATCTTCAATCCGCAGCATGAAGGTGCCGCCATTGTGACGGGCAAACAACCAGTTAAAAACTGCCGTGCGAGCGGTGCCAATGTGGAGCTGGCCAGTGGGACTCGGTGCAATGCGAACGCGAACGGACATAGGAAAAAGGGATGAGGGATCAGGATCTGGGATGAAGGGGAAACGTACCCTTAAGATTTTAGCGACTGATGGTCTTGGTTTCCGGGGGATTGGGGTAAACCATTTTTGGGGCGGGGGTGGTGAGGGGCGATCACGTCGGAGGGCAGTTTTGGTAGGGGCGGGTTTTGGTGGCAACTGGTCAGCGAAACCTGCTTCTAGCCAAACCCGCCCTGTCAGGTGGTGTCACATCTTTTAGACAACCTCAACGATTGGTGTTGCCTTCATGGCAACCTAGTTATTATGTAGAAAAATCTCCTGGCAGAAATAAGCGTATGTTTGGCAAAAAGCCCCCATCCGAGCCATCCAAGTCTGGGCAACCCAGCCAATCGCAAAGCCTGAGCAATGTGACGCTGAACAGCGGCATGGTGCAACTAGGGCAGGCAGGTGGCGACCTTCAGCAGAGCCAAACGGGAAATTTGCGAGCCCAGCAGCAGGGGATCACCGGGGCAGAGGTGGTGACACTGCTGGCACAGTTGGA
>JBBQFG010000185.1:0-10631 GCA_038321765.1 Elainellales cyanobacterium | reverse complement strand
ACGATCAGGGTGTTTTGAACGATCTGTGGCTATTCAAGCAATCAGGAGATGTCTTTAGTGAGTTAGAAATTCGGCTGGTGCAGCAGGTAAGAAACCAGTGTGCGATCGCTATTCGGCAAGCCCGATTGTACCAAGCCGCGCAAGTTCAAGTTCAAGAGCTAAAAAAACTCGATCAGCTCAAAGACAGTTTTTTGAGCACCACCTCTCACGAACTGCGATCCCCGATGGCCAATATGAGAATGGCAATTCGGATGTTGAATCTTGCCATAGCTCAAGAGCGAGGTGCTGCTGAACTAACAAAAGCAGAAAAAGCAAATGCTGTTGACCGCTATCTCCAGATTCTGGATGCAGAGTGCAACCGAGAAATTGCTCTGATTAATGATTTACTAGATTTTCAACGACTTGAGGCAGGAGAGCACTCATTCGTCGCAGAACCTATTTGCCTACAAGACTGGCTACCCAAAATCGTTGCACCCTTTCAGTTACGGGCAGGCGATCGCCTGCAAACCGTGCAGATAGACATGCCTCTAGAGTTGCCTATTTTAATCTCTGACCTGGCAACCTTAGAGCGAGTTGTAACAGAACTGTTAACCAATGCCTGTAAATATACGCCGCTAGCTGGGCAAATTACGATCAAAATTCAAGCTCAACCCGATGCAATGCAGTTGATAGTTAGCAATACAAGCGTCAAAATTTCCCCAGATGAACTAGCTCACATTTTTGACAAGTTTTACCGCATTCCCAATTCTGATCCTTGGAAGCAAGGCGGAACCGGACTAGGGCTGGCGCTGGTACAAAAACTAACGGAGCATTTAGGTGCCACCATTGCAGTTGAGAGCGCATCAGGACAGTTGCGCTTTACCATTGAACTGCCGCAGCTTAAATAGTTTCGGATGGGCGAGATCAGGTGCATCCCACTTTTGTAGCCCTCACCCTAAATCCCTCTCCCAAAAGGGGAGAGGGACTTTGATCCGGCTCCCCTTCTCCCCCATTGGGCTACTGTGTACACACAAGTCTTCTGGTCTAGCCTCAACTGGGTTTGATCCCCCCTGACCCCCCTTAAAAAAGGGGGGAACCGGATTCAAAGTCCCCCTTTTTAAGGGGGATTTAGGGGGATCTCGCAGTACGTTGATACTTTGTCCGAGATGTGTGTACACGGTAGCCCTGAAGGAGATGGACTTTGATCTGACTCTCCTTCTCCCTGAGGGAGAAGGGGCGGGGGGATGAGGGAAAACACTAGATATCAAGTTGGTCAGAGCTTACTTGGCATCAGCTCTCTTTGAGTCTACCGTCCAACGTCCGTTCCACAAAAATGGAATAGTGGTATCAAGGCAAGGATTTTTAGAGGGGCAGGCTTCGCCAGCCCCGCTAAAAATCCGTACTAGTTTAGGACTGCCCAAAATGGTTGATGACCGGAGAGAAATAAAAAAAGGGTGGGACTAGCCCACCCTTAACTGAAGTGTGATATTGACCTTCGATCGTTAGGGATCGAATGTGTTTTTACCGCTGAACTTGACGGTAGCTGGATCGGGATTGCTACCAATATTACGCATTACCGTATTAACCTGACCGCGCCCTTGATTTACCTTTTCGGGGAAAACACCATCTGCAGGGTGCAGATATTGGGTTTCACCACTAGGGAAAACTCGGTAGATTTTGTAATCTTCGATTCTAGGTTTGAACGTACGAAATTGACCGCCCAATGCGATACATTGCTCTTTGCGAGCCAGATACAGCAGGTTTTCACCTGCGTTCATGGTCGCTGCGCCGCCAGTAGGCATCTCAAAAACTTGCTCTTTAGAGCTAGTCCAGGTGATAGCGTACTTTTCTTCAGTATCCGCTTTGCTAAGCAGCCCACCTGTGCTGCCGCCGAATATGGGAGTTTGTCCAGTAAGGGCTTCTGTCATGGATAGTTGCCTGAACATTTTCTGGCATCGTATCACCCGCTCAGACCCCATTAACGGTTTTTTGAGGAACTGTTACAGAGCTTAAAACTCGTCTATCGGATTCACCAGTTCTAGCAATCCCAGCCCTAGCTCTTTAGAAGACAGCGATCGCCCTTCAAACAGTGCCAGCATATTTTTCAAGCCTGGATTACCTCTTGAAATTCCAGTTGCACCCATTGCAATCACCAAGCCACATTGCCCCTTAGTCTTTTTGCAAAGCTGATCCCACTGATGGCGTGCAGCAACATGAGCCGGGTCGTCTTCACTAAACTCCCCCGACAGATGCAGATCGCCATTTTGAGTCTTAAGCAGGCAGAGGTCATAGCGTTCTTCAGCAAACGGATCTTCGCCCGGATTAAAGCAAATCGCCTCCAGCCCTCCTGCATTCTGCAATTCTTCGATCAGCAATAGAGCCTTAGGACGGCTGGTCTGAATCAAAATAATGGGGTAGTGCTCGGCTTTAGCAGGTAGCTTTGTGTCAAAGGGCTGATGGTACTTAGCGCTCTGCCGCAGTGATTCTGACAGCTCGCGAGGGAGCGCATCTAGCTTGCAGAGGGCATGTTCGGGAATTAGGTCGTAACGCAGCACTGGAAGCAGGTCAAGCTCGTGCTCGTCCAGATCACCAGCCAAGTTATCTTCGATCGCCATTTCGTAGAGTTCGGTAGCGATGTCGGGCAAGGTAGCGACGGTAATCGTGATTTGCTTTTGCGCCTTTTTGGGGCTGGGGAAGGTGTACTGACTCTGCACCGTGGGGAACTCCTCTGCATCCAATTCTTCTAGATGCTGGTCGAAAAACTGGTGTAAAGCTTTGAGCGCTAGCAAGACGGCGATCGCCTCCTCTTCGTACAGCACAGGCCGCATCCCTTCCAACGGGTGCAGATTGCCAAACGTGGGCTGCATCGTTTCTACTCCGGCACTGCTGCCATTGCTATTGAGCAACGTATCGAGCTGGTCAAAGGTGACAAAGAAGCAATCTTGCTCTAAAAACGCTCGCTCTAAGTCACGAGACGAGTCATGGGCTGTCAGCACTCGCTGCCGAAATTGCTTAAGCGACTCGACCGAGCGATACATGAGAATGCCAAATTCCATGCCCAACATGCCCAAGATGGAAACGTAGAGCGTGCCTAAGTCGCCGTAATTTAGCTCGATAGATAGAATTTTTTCCTCATCTAGCAGTTCCCAGGGGGCATCGTGCCAAATATCGTAGGCGGCCTCTAAAAGCGCCTCTGCTTGCTCAGGCGGCAGTTGAGGGGGACGGTTATTGGCAACATCTTGCAACCCCTGAAAAATCTCTTCAATCAGGGGTAGCTCTGACACGTAATCGACGGCAATATCGAGATCTTGCAATACGCCGCGTAGAAAAAATTGAATTTCGCGATCGCGCACCAAAATCTTTTGGGGACGCGCTGGGCGAGCATTTGAGCCGTGAGGATTTTCCATTGCCCGCAATAACGTGCGGACAATGGCCTCGTGTCCCGCGTCGGGGGAGACGACATCCATCGCCCGCACCACTTCCTCCATGCCATCTACCCAGAGAATGCAGTCGCCTTGAGGATCGCCTTCTGCCTCGAAGGTAGACGCAAATTCTGGCACCAGAGAACGGCGATCGCCTTCCCACACACTGGGAACCTGGCGCAATTTCTTGAGCCGACGACGGGTAGAGGGAGTCAATCCAGTCATACGCTAAACCATACAAATCTTAATGAAATCCTGTGAAATGCCTATTTAACCAGCGGGTAGTCCTAAGTTGGTAAGGATTTTTTGATGGACGAAGCCCGTCCATCAAAAAATCCTTACCTCAATACCACTACCAACCAGCGTACTCATCTAAGAGTTTAGAAACGCCGTTGACCAACAGGACTATACCTCAGAGGCAGTTTGAACGGTATCCTAAAAAGTTGATTTTTCGTGCGTGAAGCACCTGAAAAATTAACGTCTAAAGCAACCTCTCAGTGTCCATCTTAAACACCAAGCGATCGCTTAGTACTCTCAAGAAACGTAAATAACTCACTTGGGCATGCTGCTCAGCTCTGCTCAGCTCTGCTCAGAGCAGCTCAGAGCAGTAGACCTCCTGCGTGAATCGTTTCCCGTCGAAGCCGGGAAACGATTCACGCTCTCAAATAAACTCCCTGCCAAAAGCGGCGATTAACGAGGTCAGCATTTAGGTTTTAGCGATAGCTTTGCTACGATAGACAAATACCACAAGAAATTTCTCACACAGGTTTGCGAAAGCTTTACCTTTAAAACTCTACACCCAGCTTGATCGATACGTTTAAGGACACTCAGCACCCATGACACAAACATCTCAAGCTCAGCAACGTGGCATCCTGATGACTGAAGCAGCCTTGCAGCACGTTCGCATGTTGGGGCAAAGCCAGGGCAACAAAGAACTGTGCCTGCGCGTTGGAGTTCGTCAAGGTGGATGCTCAGGCATGTCTTACACCATGGACTTTGAAGAACCTGGCAATATTCAACCTGCTGATGAAGTATTTGACTACGAAGGGTTCAAAGTAGTCTGCGATCCGAAAAGCATGCTCTATCTCTATGGCATGATGTTGGACTACAGCAATGCCATGATTGGCGGTGGCTTCCAGTTTACTAACCCCAATGCCAATCAAACCTGCGGTTGTGGTACATCCTTCTCGTAACTCTGACAAGGCAAAAGCCTGTAATTGATTAACTAAAAAATGCAGGCGTTGCAGATTCAAACAGTGAATTTATGGTTAAAAGAGTTGCTTAATGCCTCTTCCAACCATAAATTCACTGCTTTAAGGGCGCAACGTCGAACGCAGACGGGTGGATATTGAGTTTTTAGAGTGCGTTTGCATTCCAAATTCATGACCACCCGTCTGCATTTTTGTAGTGCTCCTGCCAATTTCCAAGCAGTATCAAAACCACACCATACCCCCAACCTGCCATGACTGAACTCACCGTCGAAGCTCTATTCGATCAGGGTCTTGAACGTTATCAAGCGGGTGAAGACCCAGCCACACTAATTCCGGTATTTAAGGATGTGTGCGATCGCTCACCCAAAAGTAGTCCTGCATGGACCTGCTTAGCTTGGCTCTATCTGTTAGATAACAAGCCCACCCCAGCACTGAAAGCGGCTCAAAAAGCTGTCAAGCTCAATCCACAAGATCCTCAAGCGCGGGTTAACTTAGCTATTGCCATGCTAGAGACGGCTAATAAAGGCGTACGGGAGCATGTGGAGATTGCGGAACAACTCCTGATGATTTCGTCAGAGCTACGAGATGAAGTGGAGAAAAATTGTAAAGATGGATTAAGTCGGAAACCCAACTGGAAGAGCCTAATACGCGTCCAGACTTGGTTGTTCGAAAGTTAGACACAAACCGCTTCACATTACAAAATCTTTTCCAGCCTCCGGGAAACCACTCATTTAAAACGCCAACCCTATACAACGCATGGGGTTGGCGTTTTAAATAGCATTGCTAACTTCTAATTTAATTATTTAGATGCCGTAATAATTGCTCATTATTGTTAATGATGGCTCAGCAAACTCCAATGATAAGATTTCATGAAGTCGAGGATTAGTCAAACTAATGACTCTTCATCAAAACGGTTTTTAATCATCCTCAAGGAGTTGACGGCCATGAATACAGAGAACGTTGAAATCAAGTCTGAAACCCGTAATCACCGTGGTTTCTTTGTCCAAGAAGGACAATACAAGTTCATGGGCATTGACCAGTCTGGATGGGCATTAATTTGTGTTGATGATGCAACGTGCCACTACGTCGATCCAGATAGCTTAGAACTAATTATTCAGTCTGAGGGTTAAGCTGAGAAACGCCTCACAAACCTTTACATTCAAGATTGTGAAAACTGTATGGCTAGAGGCTCGTCCCGATTACCTGAATCGGCAACGAGCCTCTTCTATTTTTAGGCTCTGCATATCAGGCCTCTTGCATGAATCGTTGCTCGGCTTAGCCGAGAGACTTAGCGGGTTTGTTCCATACGTTCTACTAATTGACGGATAAACCCAGCGTCAGTTGCGGTAGGAGCATTGAGCAAGTAATTTCTCAAATCTTGGGTAGCTTCTATCCAGCGTCCCGCCTGATAGTAGAGAATGCCGCGATCGCGCTGCTCTACTACAGCATTTGGGAAGAGCAGTAAAATCCGCTCGATCGCCGCCAGCGTTCGACTGGCATCATTTTGGCTTAGATAAATTCCCTTCAAGTTTGTTAGCATTCGCGCCAAAAAATGGCGGGGTGAAATGGCGACTAAAAATTCTGGCTGCAATGGCACAGATCTACCGTAAAGCTCCTGTAACCGCTCTTGACAGTCAGATGGAAATAATGTTTCACCGCCCTGAAACGGATCAACCAACACACCCATTTCTTCCACCGCTGGCCGAATTAGAAAGTGCCCCGGCATGCCCACTCCCACCATGGGAAAGTCAATCCGCTTTGCTACTTCCAGGTACACTAACGAGAGACTGATGGGAATACCGATGCCTCGCTCCAGAACCTCATTTAGATAGCTGTTACGGGGATCGTAGTAGTCTTCGGTATTGCCGCTAAATCCCAACTCGTCATACAAGTACTGATTAATGGTTTGAATCACGCGCAGCGGGTAGCGTTCAGCAGGTAAGCGACGGGCAACCTCTGCGGCGATCGCATCCAGCCTGTCGAGATAGGGTTCGATCGCCATTAGCGGATACTCTTCTTGAGCCAAATGCAGCGCGGCCTTCGCCAAATCAATCTGCTCATCGGCCTGGTGAATTTCCTGATAAAACTGCTGCCGTGCCAACGGAAAATCCATGAGTGTTGAAAAGGAAATTGCTAATTGCCATGGTAGTCTCCACCAGAGCCGTATTGCAGAGCATCGAACCATCGCTTGGCGTAATAGCGCGGGGTCGGCGGTAGGCGCTCTATCCAGGCAGAAGGCTTTGAGCTAATGGCACTCAGACCCGCATAGAGGGCTAGCGCCAGGTAATGCAGTAGCCACGTCAGTAATAGAGGAATGCCCACCTGTGGAATGACGTGCAGCACAATGCGAGGGTGGTAAAGTGCCGTTCTTAGCATTGTTTGAAACAGGGCTGGAAACTGCACCACATCCTGTAAAAACGGCTTGAGAACCGGGTCACCCAACTGCTCCATTTCCTGAAACACCGCCGCCAGCAGTTGGTTAATCTGGTCAGGCGCAACGGTTTGGTTAACTCCCACACTCATGGCACGTTGAAATAGCCAAGTGACCGAGAGACTGGGCTGATAGGGTTGCAGTAGCGCCAACGCGGGTTGACTCAGAGCATCGACTTGAAGCGCCTGCTCTACGCCCTGGGTAAGTCGAGCCAAGTGGCGAATCATGGCACCAAACCCACCAAAACTCAACGGCGACTGGCTGCCACTGCTGTCTCCAATCGCCACAATACGGCTCCAAGGCGATCGCAACGGACTCTGCCGATAGCAGGGAAAAAATCCAAATAGCGCCCGTTGAATCTGTAATTGCTCTAGCTCCACGGTTTGATACTGCGGCAACAGCCGAAAGTAGTCTTCAAACAGGTCTTCTAGGCCAGGGCGATCGGGCTGGGCATCCAGGTAGGTAAACAGGTAGGTTGTTCTGCCATCTCGCGCCGGGAATGCTTCCCAGAAATATTGGCACTGATTTTGCACAGGCGTGAAGGAGGCAAATAGATCGCCCGTGTCGTTGTAGGGAAACCCTTTGGCGCAGGTGCCTACCACTAAACAGACAGCATCGGGCGATCGCTCCCCTCTAGCCTGCCGCACAATCGGCGAAAAATGACCCATTGCATCTAACAGCAGCCGGGTTTTGAAGCCTGCCCCAGCCTGCACATTCACGCCATCGGGATGGACAATGGCGCTTTCAAAACTCGTGTGCTCAGCTAAATGACCACCCGCCGCCAAAAACTTGGCTTTGAGTGTCTCTAATAAGAACACCGGGTCTACGCCAACGTTGAGAACATCCCGTACCCACAGCTCTGTACCTCCGGCGAAGGCAATGCGACCAGGGTTATATTCGGAGGCGATCGCCTGCTCCAACTCGGCGACTGTCAACAGCCCCAACTCCACTAGCACCGCCAGTTCGCTGCGCGAAATATTCCACTCCTGTACCCGTCCCCGCAGCTCACCGCGCTCTACCAGCGCAACTTTCCAGCCTCGCTGGGCTAAGGCACACCCTATAACGATGCCTAACGTGCCGCCACAAATTACGACATCCCAATCGACAGCGCCGAGTGGCTCAGCCCGTTCCTTAACCACATCTGCAAGCGGTAGAGACCCCTCTCGATAGGTACGCCACAGCTCATCGGCTCGTCGTAATCCACTGAGGGGATCTCCAGGCAGAGCGGACAACAGTTGTGCTGTCTTCAGGTTGACAGCGTTCACTGCCCGCCGTTCCGCAAGTTTTCTAGCCCCGCTGTTACGCGTGCCGACTCAATGCGATCGCCTTGCTGAATTTGATCTACAACGTCCATACCCTGCGTTACAGTGCCAAACACTGCATACTGGCCATCCAAAAACCCTAGATCAGCCAGGGTGATATAAAACTGGGATGAGGCCGAGTTGGGCAAGGGCGATCGCGCCATGGACAAGACACCCCGTGTATGCTTCAAAACTGGCGTTTGCGTAGCAACATCCAACGTCTCCCCATAGGTTGGCTGGTCTTGCCCAGCCGCTTTAATTTCTAACGGAATATAGCGAGGCGCTGAGGTAGCAGGGTCGATAAAACTGCCTGTCCCCAACTGACTCACGGGCACGCTAGGATCTTTGCTCTGAGGGTCACCCCCCTGCACTACAAAGGGCTGCGGCTGGCGCACAACCCGGTGAAACATCAACCCGTCGTACACCCCACGATTCACCAAATCCACAAAATTTCCAGCCGTAATCGGTGCATCTTGCCCATTGAGCTGAAGGGCGATCGCTGCTCCTTTGACCCTCAACTCCACCGTCGCCTCGCCGTCAAGTCGAGGCAACGCAGCATAGGGGTCATTCGCATCAGGAGATGCGGCTGGAACAGATGCCAGAGCAATCGGGGCTTGCTCTGGCGACTCTGGAGAAGCTCCCACCTGGCTTTGTCCTGAACACCCAGCAACAAACAAGGTTCCAATTAATCCAATCAACACAGCCCACCGTCGAAATCCCAACCTCATGTCTAGTCACCTAATTTACTTACACAAGAACCAAACCATTGAAATAGCAACATGACTCACGCATCTCACACGCAAAGCTATGAAAGTTGAATGATATTGCAGGCGCTCCGCGCCTGCAATATCATTCAACTGCGTAAGTCCTAAGCAAGTAAGAATTGGCGATTTAGTCCACTCAAGAGTTGGTAGACGCGCTCAGCGCGTCTACCAACTCTTAAACAAAAAAATCCCGTGTTACAGCCCCTCTAACGGCACGCCCAAGAACCGAGCCAGTTCAGCTCCTTGATTTTCCAATTCTGACAACCCCAACGGCTGCCCCACACGAGTCAGAGGAATATCACCCTGACCCTTAATCCGCAAATACAACGCGCGGCGAGGGTTTAGCCCTTCTTTAATATCAACTCGCACCGCCTGCACATCCTCCAGCTTATGTTTCACTTCAATGCGGCGATTTTTTCCTGGAAAGCCGGAACGGAAGATTTGAGCCATTCCCGTTTCTCGGTTGAATTCGTTGTATCCTCCTCCAACATCCCAAAAAATCACCAGCCACAAGTAAGTAGCTAGCAAGACTCCAGCAGCGCCGTATAGACCCATTGCTAATCCCTGAGGGACAAAAATCAACTGCGTCGGGTCTGAAAACGGCAACAGATTAACCTGTAAGTAGCTAGAGATACCCGACAAGAGAAATCCCAAGGCTCCACCCATAATAATTGTTGCCCACCAGTAGTTACTGAGGCGGCGAGACCCCAAAACCGTCTGACGAAGTACGCGGCTATCCGTAGTTACACTCGATACAGCCATAGTTTTTCCTTTAACTTTTTCCTTTAACTATTGAAAGTTGCTATAGACCCTCATCCTAAATTATCTCCCTCAAGAAACTCTCTGGAGAGATATAATCACAGCATTTTAATTTTGACCACATTATTTTCTGCGAAATTGTCCTGAGCAGAGGGGCAAAGCCTGACGGAATATAGAGCTGCGGCGGCAAGGCAAGAAGAGAAGAGGATTGATGAGAATTACGTATCGGATTGTAAAATTTTTCGTATGTACTTATCATGATAGAAATCTGACCCTTCTTGGCAAATCCTCCAGACGTTCTTACAAGAGCATATGGGAATTCAGTGCTGCGATGGCTGTTTCATCTGCTCACTCCTGCCAAGTTCAGTGACAATACCTACTTCAACATCAGTACCATTCTTATTTCGAGAATTGGTACGGTCATGGGAAGATAGGGCTTTGAAGCAATATTAAGAGGTTATGAAATGACCATAGCAATGGGGCGTGCCCAAGCCAACCGAGGGTGGTTTGACACCCTCGACGACTGGCTAAAGCGCGACAGATTCGTATTCGTGGGATGGTCTGGAATCTTGCTATTTCCCTGCGCCTACTTAGCGTTAGGCGGATGGCTCACCGGAACCACCTTCGTAACATCCTGGTATAGCCACGGCATCGCCAGCTCTTACCTGGAGGGTTGCAACTTTTTGACCGCTGCCGTATCCACGCCACCCAACAGCCTAGGGCATTCCCTGCTATTTTTGTGGGGACCTGAAGCCCAATGGGAT
>JBBQFG010000184.1:0-10740 GCA_038321765.1 Elainellales cyanobacterium | reverse complement strand
CCCATCAAAAAATCCTTACCAATTTAGGACTACCCTGTTTTTGATGGCGTAGATTGTTTCTCGGCTTCCCCAGAAACGATTCACGCCCAGGTATTTTTCAATCCTTTCTAAAAGATTACCTCCAAGCCATGACTGCATCGCTACAAGACGATATCCAAAAGTTTTATGACGCTTCCTCTGGTTTGTGGGAAAGCATCTGGGGAGAGCACATGCACCACGGCTACTATGGGGTAGACGGAGGCGATCGCAAAGAGCGCCGACAGGCACAAATTGACCTGATCGAAGAATTTCTGCGCTGGGGCAACGTGCAGCAGGCTAGTGACATTTTGGATGTGGGATGCGGCATTGGGGGCAGTTCTCTTTACCTGGCCAAAAAATTTAATGCCAACGCCACGGGAGTCACCCTCAGCCCTGTTCAGGCCGCCCGCGCCACCGAACGGGCGCAGACCGCAGGCTGGCAAACCCGCACTCAGTTCCAGGTTGCCGATGCCCTACACATGCCCTTTCCCGATAACTCCTTTGACCTCGTCTGGTCTATGGAAAGTGGCGAACACATGCCCGACAAAGTGCAGTTTCTGCAAGAATGCCACCGCGTTTTGAAACCGGGCGGCACCTTCTTAATGGCAACCTGGTGCCACCGCCCCACCACTCCCCAAACGCCCCTCACCGCTGATGAACAGGCTCATCTAGAAAAAATTTATCGGGTCTACTGCCTGCCCTATGTGATTTCTCTGCCAGAGTATGAGGCGATCGCCCAATCGCTAAACTTTGAGGCTCTCCGCACCGACGACTGGTCTACTGCCGTTGCCCCTTTCTGGGATGTTGTGATCGACTCTGCGATTACGCCTGCTGCCGTCTTTGGCCTGCTCCGTTCTGGTTGGACGACTATTCAAGCCGCTCTGTCTCTAGGCTTAATGCAGCAGGGCTACAAACGAGGGCTGATCCGCTTTGGAGTGTTGACAGGGACTAAGAGTTAAATTTCTCGCATGTCGCGCGAGAAATTTAACTCTTAGAACAGAATTCACCTACATCCCAATTCCTCCCTATGTCCACCCCCATTGGCGTTGCCGTTATTGGCACTGGTTTCGGCCAAAAGATTCATATTCCTGGATTACAGGCGCATCATCGGACTCAGGTGGTGGCGGTGCAGCATCGAGATTTAGCTAAGGCTGAGGCGATCGCCCATGCCCACAATATTCTTCATGCCTGCCAAACCGTGGACGAAATTGTGGCGCTGCCGCAGGTGCAGGCCGTCAGCATTTCGACTCCACCATTTTTGCACTATCAGCAGGCACGGCTGGTGTTGGCGGCAGGTAAACATTTGCTGTTAGAAAAGCCGACCACGATGACAGTGCAGGAAGCAGAAACGTTGCAAGAGCTAGCGATCGCCCATCATGCGATCGTCGCCCTCGATTTTGAATTTCGGTTTGTGCCCGCTTGGATTCGACTGGCCGAACTGCTGGCTGAGGGCTTCGTGGGACACAAGCGGCTGGTCAAGGTAGATTGGCTGGTGCCGGGACGTGCCGATGCCAACCGCCCCTGGAACTGGTACGCCCAAAAGGATCAGGGCGGTGGAGCGCTGGGTGCCCTGGGTTCTCATACATTCGATTACCTAAATTGGCTGTTTGGCGGCGTGCAGCGGCTAAGCGGTCGCCTCAGCACCACGATTTCCACCCGCCCTGATCCGGCCACGGGCGAACTGAAACCCGTTGACTCTGACGATACCTGTAGTCTGGCTCTGGAACTAGCAGACGGTACCCCATGCCAGGTAACGCTGAGTACGGTGACCTATCAGGGGCGGGGGCATTGGCTAGAGGTCTATGGCGATCGCGGCACCCTAATCCTAGGCAGCGATCACCAGAGCGACTACGTGCATGGCTTCAAGCTGTGGGCGGCTGCTAAGGGAGAATCTCTAGCGGAGGTCGATATTCCCGATCGGCTTGCCTTCCCCCAAATCTATCCCGACGGTCGCCTTGCTCCCTTTATCCGTGTGGTAGACAACTGGGTAGACGCGATTGACCAGGGAGAGGCGATCGCCCCCTCCCTCGTAGAAGGAATCAACTCTCAGCGGCTAATTGCCTTAACGCACCAGTCTCACCAGTCTGGTTGTTGGCTCGATGTACCCCAAACAGGGCGAAGTGTATGATTCTTGAGGCTGTTGCACTCCAGGTGAAACCTGGTTTTGAGGCAGAGTTTGAAGCAGCTTTTCGGCAAGCTTCCAGCCTGATTGCCTCGATTCAGGGATACGACTCTCACGAGCTGCATCGCTGCTTAGAAGTGCAGGGCAAATATCTGTTGCTGGTACATTGGGAAACGTTGGAAGCGCATACGATCAGCTTCAGGCGATCGCCTCAATATCAACAGTGGAAAGCACTCTTGCATCATTTTTACGATCCGTTTCCGGTCGTCGAACATTTTGAACGGGTGCCCTTAGAACCCGTTGAGTGCAGCGATCGCCCAGAACTCATGGATTCAAAACTCAGGCCGCCAGAACTCATGCATCCATTATTACTATTTCGCAATGAAGCATTATTGCGGCTGGCACTAACGCACCGCTCCTACCTCAACGAAAATCCGGGAAATGCTGACGATAATGAGCGGCTAGAGTTTTTGGGTGATGCCCTGCTTACGTTTTTAAGTGGGGAGTATCTGTATCGCCATCAGCCCGCTATAGGGGAAGACGAAATGACTCGGCGGCGATCGGCGTTGGTGGATGAAACGCAGTTGGCCAAATTTGCGATCGAGGTGGGGCTAGACTTGCGGATGCGGCTGAGTAAAGGAACCGCCCAAGAAGGAGGCTATACTAACGAAAATTTGCTCAGCAGCACGTTTGAAGCAGTGGTAGGCGCTTACTACCTAGATCACGGAGATATTGAAGCGGTGCGTCCCTTAGTGGAAGACCTGTTTCGGTCGGTGCCTGAGACAGTCGTGATGTCCCGTGCAGGCATTGATGCTAAAAATCGACTACAAGAATGGGTTCATTTAAACGTGGGTGCTATTACCCCCACATATTCCACAGAACAGAGTGGCGGACAGGATCACACCCCAGAATTTGTCGCGCAGGTTCATGTGGGCGATCGCCTCATGGGAGAGGGTCGGGGTCGCAACAAACGAGAGGCTCAAAAGCAGGCGGCAGAAAATGCTCTGACACGACTGAAACAGCGTGGACAGATTTAAAAAAACGATTATTAACGATTAATTTGCGGCCGCTCAGCGTTCCCAAATTGGTAGTGGTATTGATGTAAGGATTTTTTGCTGGGCGGGCGAAGCCCGCCCAGCAAAAAATCCTTACCAATTATTAGGACTACCCCCAAATTAATCGTCTGCGATACTTTTAATGTCGTCCCAGTGGCGCAGCAGTTCAGCCACTGACCAGGCTTGGGCGATCGCTCCCTGAGCGGCGTGGGGCGCATCTCCGTCAAAAATTTCAGAAATAGACCCCAGGCAGCTATCGTGTTCAAAATGCTTGAGCAAGGGCTGCGGATTCCAGGGCAGTGGCTGGTCTGGAAAGAAGCGAGTCCAAGCGCGAATGAACGGGCCGATTAGCCAACTCCAGACGGTGCCTTGGTGATAGGCATAGTCGCGGTGTCGAGGATCGCCAATATAGCGCCCCATGTAGTGAGGATCAGCCGGATCGAGAGCGCGCAAGCCGTAGGGCGTAAGGAGGCGATCGCGGGCAGTGTTCAGCGCTTGCCGCGCATGGTCTGCTGTAAACCCGCAGTGGTGCAACGATAGCGCAATGACGGCATTGGGACGCACTTGGGGATTGGGGAGGTCGCCTGGGTCAATCAGATCATAAAAATACTGGTGTTGGACATTCCAAAATTTTTGCAGCGAGGCTTTGACCTGCTCGGCCTGCATGGCAAAATGGCGGGCGTGGTTTTCGTAATTGGGCGACTCGTCTGCTGGTGTAACGGTTTGACTCAGCCGCTCTGCCCATTGCTGCGCCCAGCACAGACTGGAGTACCACAGCGCATTAATTTCGATCGCCTTGCCCTGTCGGGGAGTTGCCGTTTCGCCTTCGACTAGGGCATCCATCCACGTCAGTGCAACGCCAGGAGCCTCCCAAGTCACCAATCCATCCAATGCATCAATGCGAATGTTGTACGTGGTACCCGTGGCAAAAGATTTATAAATCCTTCGTACAGTGGGGTACTGCGCGATTAAAAAGTCCCAATCTTGGGTTGCCTCTAAGTAAAGCCCCAGCGTTTCAATCCACCACAGCGCCGCATCAATGCTGTTGTAAGACGGAGGGGCACCGTCATCGGGAAAGGTATTGGGAATTAGCCCATCTTGACAATAGTTGCCAAAGGTTTCTAGCAGGCCGCGTGCCATCTCAAACCGCTTGGTGGTCAGCGCTAAGCCGGGTAGTGCAATTAACGTATCGCGCCCCCAGTCGCTGAACCAATGGTAGCCTGCGATTACCGTGGGGCCTGCAATCGAGGCGCGGTAAGCAACGAACTGGTCGCTAGAGTACAGCAGCTTTTTAAAGCACGTCAGGTTGAAGCAACTCAGTGGGGTTGGCTGCGATCGCCCCAAGTCTGCCGCATTGCTGTGAGTAGTTAACTCCATCTCAGCCGCAACATCCAGGTTCTGCTCTTTGGGTTTGAGCCGTTCTAATGCGGAATCTTGTTGTAGTACTGGCGTAAAGAGGGGCGCAAAGATTTTACTGAGGCGGGCTTGCTCAGCTTGAAGCGCTTGGTCAAAGGTGAAATCGGTAGGTGGGGTAAAGGGATGTTTGGGATTGGTGAGACGAACGCGGGCTTCTAACGTCACACTTTCGCCCGGTTGCAAACTAGCGTTTAAATAGCCAGGACTGTGCAGGTCTTCGCGATCGCCCAGTCCCCGTCGGGTTTCTTCGGGATAGCAGTAATTCCAATACCACACGTCATCGGGGTAATATATCCCTTTGCTCCAACTCAATTGCCATGGGGTGCCTACCCAATGCTTGCGAGTGGCTTGCAGGGAGACGCGGTAGGGTTCAACCAGTTGAGAGATTTGCAGGTCTGGATCGGCGTGTTGCTGGTGATGAAAGTTGCGATCGCCCGTTAGCGGTCGCAAATTCAGCAGCGCCGATTCCTGACCTTCATACCGATAGCGAATGTAAATCTGATGGCGAAACTGTGGCTTGTCGGGAGTTGATTCCTCTACCACCACCCCATGAGTCATTAGAATCTGCCGAGTCAACTGCCACTCGTCGGTACCCCACGTCCAGGTGGGTATGGGGTCGATGTGAAACGATTGCAGCAGCCTATACCCCTGGGGTTCAATGGTGCCACTGCCCCAATAGTTAGTGCCCAGTGGAAAACCACGCCCTGCTATGTAGAGGTGTGCGTCGATTCGAGCTAGCAGCAGTGTTCGCTGACCCGGTGGGGCGATCGCCGCTATCAGCCAACCGTGATAGGTGCGGGTATGGACATCGCTCACTGTACCGCTGGCAAAGCTGCCTAATCCGTTGGTTAATAGCCATTCTCGTGTGTCTAGGGCGTTCATCAAGCAGCCAGGGTTAGTCTACGACTGAGGTGGATTGAGAGTGGGGTCAACATGCAATGAGCAGCACCGAATCTTTAAATCCTGCTTTCAGGGAGGGTAGTGGTATTGAGGTAAGGATTTTCAGACGGGCGGGCTAAGCCCGCCCGTCTGAAAATCCTTACAAGTTTAGGACTACCCAGGGAGGAGGTTTAGCCTATAGCTGACTTCCCTTTGCCAAGTGCGATGTTCAACATCACAACGGTATCTTATCCAAGCTGGTGTATCTCTAACGTGCTACACCAATTCTGACTAATTCTGGACACGCTTGGCCAAGTTTGAATCCCTGTACCCTACGAGGATGCTTTAAAAGTCCCGTCGCTGGTATAAAAACAGTATCGATCCCCCTAAATCCCCGCGCTGGCGCGCCGCTACGCTAGAAAAAAGGGGGACTTTGAATCCAGTTCCTCCCTTTTTATAGACGCGAAGCGGCTTCCCGACGGGTAGGGGGGCTGGGGGGATCACTCAGTGCCCAAAATCACAGCCAATCACTTTTCAAACATCCTCTAAAGCTGCTTCCCAAGATTAGCAAAGGGCTTGGAAGCTCACTTTTCTCTGCCCTAGGCGGCTTTAGTCAAAATCGTTATGACTATGATACATTCTTAACAGTTTGCAAAGAAGAGTCGCTGGCTGTTTTACTCGACTGGCTGTTCTACTCGACTGGCTGTTCTACTCGACTAGTCTCAACCCAACAGACGCGGGTAGTCCTAAATTGGTAAGGATTTTTTGATGGGCGAAGCCCGCCCATCAAAAAATCCTTACCTCAATACCATTACCCAGACGCGTAGTTAAATTGTAAGGAAAGCATAGACATGACTCATGCAACCGATAGTCTCCGAGTTGGTCAAACGGCACCAGATTTCAGCGCCGAAGCCGTAGTTGACCAAGAGTTTAAAACCATTAAGCTGTCTGATTACCGGGGCAAATACGTCGTTCTGTTTTTTTATCCTCTTGACTTTACGTTTGTTTGCCCGACTGAGATCACTGCGTTTAGCGATCGCCATGCAGACTTCAAAGCCATCAACACAGAGATTCTGGGTATTTCAGTAGATAGCGTGTTCTCTCACCTCGCTTGGATTCAAAGCGATCGCAAAGCGGGCGGCGTAGGTGACCTTAACTATCCCTTAGTAGCCGATATCAAAAAAGAGATCAGCTCTGCTTATAACGTGCTTGACCCCGATGCTGGTATTGCTCTACGCGGTTTGTTCATTATCGACAAAGATGGCATTGTGCAACATGCCACCATCAACAACCTTTCTTTTGGTCGTAGCGTAGACGAAACTCTGCGCGTTTTGCAAGCGATTCAACACGTTCAGTCCCATCCCAACGAGGTGTGTCCTGTAGATTGGCAACCCGGCGACAAAACGATGACCCCTGACCCGGTTAAGTCCAAAGACTTCTTTGCTGCTGTATAGACCAATTTTTGGCAAAGCAGCCCGGTTATAGCCATAGTCATAAAGCTTAGGACATGCCAGCGTCATTCCCGCCTGCGCGGGAATGACGCTGGCACCTATCGAGCAGATGGATTCCCGCCTGCGCGGGAATGACAGGGAGTTCTCTTATTGATCATGGCTACCGCTATAAAAAACCAGAAGGCTGAGTGATGTTGCGTCAATTCTGATTGAATTGAGACAAATTGCTGTCCGAGCAGCCTCTAAAAATGTTGCAAAATGTTCTGGAGGGTAACGGGTTGTAACTCACGATGGACAAGAAGCTTAAGCCCCAGGGGTAAGCGAATTTTCTCGTGCTACGTTAAGTGAAAAATCAGTTAGTGAATAATCAATAAAAACTGGTCATTCACCTTCTACTATTTAGGAGATTTTATGCCTCTACAACCCCCTCCCCCTCCCTCCATTAGCCCCAGCCAGATGAATGTGCTCCGAATTGTTGCGTCTATGGCGTGGGCAGACGGCAGCCTAGAAGCAGAAGAAGTAAACCTGATGCTGGATAGCTTTAGTGGGCTGTTTGCTGCTGATGCTCCTCAACAGCAGGCTCTACGTGCCGAATTGCGCGACTATGTCATGCAGAACCTCCCGATGGAGGAACTAATTCCCCGGTTGCAAACAGCCGCAGAACGGGAGGTGGTGCTGCGATTGGGCTATGAAGTGATCAGATCCAGCGCGCGCACTCCCGATGAAGCGCTAATCAACGACGATGAGGCGATCGCCTACAAAAAATTGGTTGATTTATTGGGATTCGCTCCCGAAACGGTGACCCGCATAGAAGCTGAAGCGATCGCCGAACCTGACAGCGATGAAGGCATAATCGATCGGCTCACGCGACATTTAGGCAACTTCATGAAAGGATAAACGTTGGCCTGACATGGGGCGAACAGCCGTTCGCCCCATGTCAGGCCAGATGAATGCCAGACTAACTCATAGCTAACATGCGCTGAATCGGCTTCAGAGCTGCTGCCTGAATCAGTTCGGGCAGAATAATTTCGGGCTGACGATTTTTCATGCAAAGATACAGCTTTTCTAGGGTGTTGAGGCGCATATGGGGGCACTCATTGCAGGCGCACTGGTTCATGGGTGGCGCAGGGATAAAGTGCTTATTGGGTGCCGCTCGTTGCATCTGGTGGATAATACCGGGTTCTGTTGCCACAATAAACGTTTGACCTGCACTTTGCTGGCTGTAGTTCAGTAATGCAGTAGTCGAGCCAATGTAGTGAGCGTGGCGCAGCACCGCCGCTTCACATTCAGGATGGGCAATCACTTCAGCCGTCGGATGTTCAATTTGAAGCTGCACCAATTTACGTTCCGAAAATGTTTCATGCACGATGCAACTCCCTTGCCATAGGACTAAATCACGCCCTGTTTGCTCCATAACGTAGCGTCCTAGGTTGCGATCGGGCGCAAAGATTATGGGCTGCTCTAAAGGGATTTGCTGAATAATTTTAACCGCATTGGAACTAGTGCAGATGATGTCGCTCATGGCCTTAATTTCGGCGGTGCAGTTGATGTAAGACACCACTAAGTGACTAGGGTGAGCCGCCTTGAATTGAGCAAACGCATCAGGTGGGCAGCTATCGGCTAGGGAGCAGCCGGCATCTAGATCGGGCAGTAGCACCAACTTGTGAGGATTTAGAATTTTGGCGGTTTCTGCCATAAAGTGAACCCCTGCAAATACGATGACATCAGCATCGGTGCTGGCTGCTTGTTGAGACAGCCCCAAGGAATCGCCAATATAGTCGGCAATATCTTGAATGTCGGGGTCTTGATAGTAGTGGGCAAGGACGACAGCATTCAAGTCACGCTTGAGGTGAGCGATCGCCTCAAATAAGTCAGTTGGCAGCGCGTCTACTAAAGAATTTTGGTAAGGAAATACAGTTTTCAACACGTCTTTATGGGTTTTGGGAGAGGTAAACGAAGGACTCTATCAATAATTATAGTTCTTTTTACCAAAACAAGTTGCAATGACTCATCTATGCCAAAGCCCTGTTCTGGGTTATGGCTGGCTCAATGCGCCCCGCTGATATAGCCATAGTCATAAAGCTTAGGACATGCCAGCGTCATTCCCGCGCAGGCGGGAATCCACCCCTAGCGGATACGAACTACATAGTCAAGAGATTTACTTAGACCCATGCCAGCGTCATTCCCGCGCAGGCGGGAATCCACCCCCGCACCTATCGAGCAGATGGATTCCCGCCTGCGCGGGAATGACAGGGAGGCGTCCTATTGCTCATGGCTACCGCTATAAAAACAAGATTCTAAAAGTCTGTGCCGCCCGCGCAGCGGGCGGCGCAGACTTTTAAGGTTTTATATTTAATTACGCCCATCTACTTAGATACTTCAATGAAGTAAAACTTACGCACCTGACACGAAAATTCATTCAACTGCGTAGATCCTGTAAACGAGTTGGTAGTGGTATTGATGTAAGGATTTTTTGATGGGTGGGCTTCGCCCACCCATCAAAAAATCCTTACCAATTTAGGACTACCAACGAGTTTAAGCATCGAGCTTAAGTTCCATGTGAATATTACACCGCTCGTAAAAAGAGGATTGTCCGATAATCTTCCGAAACCCCAACTTTTGATAAAGCTTAATGGCAGGCTCCAGAATAGTATTACTTTCCAAATAGAGTGTTTTTGCGCCCAGTTCACGAGCTTTATTGATGGCGGCTTGTCCCAACAGCCAGCCGATGCCTTTGCCTCTGGCTTTTTCTGCGACTGCCATTTTAGCCAACTCATAGGTATTGCCGTCTAGCTTAATCAACGCACACGTCCCTACAATTTCATTCTGGTCACGAGCCATGTAGATATGTCCACCTGGCTTCAAGACTGTTTCATCTGGATGATCAAGAGATTGGTGATCGGCATCTTCTAGCGTGAAATATTTCTCAATCCACTCGTAGTTCAGTCGTTTGAAGTCAGGGTGAAATTCGGGTGAGTAGTCAATCACTTCAATCTGCTGACGCTCACGGTCTTTTCGGATCTCTTGAACCCGTTCAAAAAAGCGTTTGTCAGCTAGCAAAAACTCAGTTTCTTCAATGGCTTTCCACAGGTCGTGGTGTGCTTCGGAAACTAAGCTTTCAACTGCCTGAGCGACATCAAGATACTGCTTTTCGATTTTGGGAATTAGTTGTTGACCCCTGTCAGACAGTTTGACAACGCTAACTCTGGCATCGTTGGCATGTTTGTCTGTAGTGACCAGTCCCTGCTGTTTCATCTCTTTAACGATTTGACTAACGGACGGGTGAGAGTGGCCAATCGTTTGAGCAATCTCAGTAATAGATGTGTCGTCTTGATGCGAGAGGACGTAGAACACTGGGAACCACTTGGGATCTAATGCCACGTCATACAAGGCATAGATCTTGGCTGCGTCTTCCATTAACGTTTCACTGAGACGGCGTAAGCGACTGCCCAGCGCTATTTTGCCAACCTGCTCATAAAAATCCATAAATATAAAGGCACTTACGTAATTAACTTTATATTTATCATAATCCAGTGAGTATGAATAGCTAGTCGAGGCAGTTTGTTGTTGACTTAGGTTTAAGTCTTGATGATTTCGACGCGGATGATTTCGACGCGGATGATTTCAACGCGGATGATCTTGAGGCGGATGATTTTGAGGCGATCGCCGACAGCATTGCTTATTTTTTATGCCTATCGACAGTGTTCTTTCTAAATGCATCTGTCTAAAGCAGATTTTTTTACTTGCTAATCTCTGTCACAGGAGCGAGGGCTAGCCTTGGGTGAATCTCCTACTGTTG
>JBBQFG010000183.1:0-10814 GCA_038321765.1 Elainellales cyanobacterium | reverse complement strand
TTGATCTAGTGTTAACGTTTCTTCTAGAAGTTGGCTGAGAAACACTTGAATCTAGCTTAGAAGAAGTTAAGAATTCTTGTTTAAAGTAAAACTGATAAGTGGTTCAACCTATTGGTAGTCCTAAATTGGTAAGGATTTTTGATGGACGGGCGAACCCCACCCATCAAAAAATCCTTACATCAATACCATTACCAACCTATTGAGTACACAAAGATCTAGTATGCAAAAACTATCGTGTAGGTTGGCAGATTATAAAGCTTTAGTAAGCTCTAAGATGAATCTCATGTTCTTCAAAGGAATCCAATACATAGTTTAGTTATGTACTTTTCTGGATTCCTATGGTTCCTCATATCTTAGTTATCGATGATCAAATCAGTTTGCCTCGATTTATTGCGATGGAGCTTCATGCAGAGGGCTATCAGGTTAGTATTACTTCTGATCATGTAGCTGAGCCATCTTTAGTTCAAGAGTTGAATCCTGATTTAATCGTTCTCAATTGGGAACTACGATGTACATCAGGACTTAACCTTTGTCGCCAACTGATGTTAGATGACAATCAAGTTCCAATTGTAATTATTACCACTGAAGAGGGCGGTAGTTATCGCTTAGCTTTGGAATTAGGGGTGCAAACCTGTTTAACAAAACCATTTTTGATGAATGATCTGTTGAAAGCAATCGAATATCACCTCAAGCATAAAAAGCAAAAGGCTAAATGCTCTATAAGAAGTTAAATTTTAGATCTGAAAAACCTGCTCAATCGACCAATCAAATCTAGAATCAATTGACTGTATATAAATCTAACTAATGACAATTATGAGTGCCGTGGATATTGCTCAAACGATTCAGTTGATTATTGCCCCAGTTGTACTGATTACGGCTTGTATGCTGTTTCAAAATGGGATTCTAGTGCGATACAGCAGTATCGGACAGCGCATTCGATTGCTGGCACATGAACGGCTTGAATTACTAAAATCTGGCAAATCTGATGACATCTTTAAGATAGAGCGAATACAAGCGATCGATCATCAGCTTCCGTTATTAACTCGTCGTCATCGATTAATCCAAAAAGCAGTTTTGTTAGCCTACAGTGCTAGTGCTATCTTTATTTCAACCATGTTTGCGATCGCGCTGTCGGTTGCTTTCAATGCTGCAATCGTTGGAACAATCGCCTTAGTGTCATTTCTGGCCGGTACCGGGGTGTGGCTGATCGGCATCTTCTTCACCGCTCAAGAAATTCAGATTTCTCACCGGGCACTTTGCTATGACGTTCATCAAATCACGTCGTTAGAGTCACTTTATTAACGCGATATGTAACTTTCTCCAACCTCTTGTGGGATAGGAATCTTGCCCGTCTAAATCAGTATTGTAGCTCTAAGTTTTAGTTGGGGAAGCGCGCTGAGTTCACTTCTCCAACTGAAACTTAAGTAGTTCAACCTAAATAAAAACAAGATTCTAAAAGTCTGCGCCGCTCGCTGCGCGGGCGGCGCAGACTTTTAAGGTTTTATATTTAATTACGCCCATCTACTTAGAGCAGAATTGCGGTAGTCTCGATTCGCTAGCGGTTAAACGCAGCAACACCAAACGTAGCATTAAACTGACGACACCAAATCACGGCAGATTTGTAATCGTCTAGATTTACGTCCTCAGGAATGGGGTAACGCTGAGCACCACTAAATGCTTGAAGGGAGCCTAGAGTAACATAATCTTGCTCTTGCAACGGATAGGTAGGTGGCTCAGTGGAACCCAATACGTCGTCAGAACGGTGCAAAATCACGAATAAATCTGGGCCTTGGTCACTCGTTTTGAACGATGGGTCTAATTCTAAATAACGGTCTCCATTCTCGGTGACGATTTGAGCCGTTCCTTCGGTAGGTGCTTCCCCAGCCACAAACGTACCAGATTGTGTAGCAATCTCTGGTGCAGTTATAGGTGATGCGGTTGGAGCAGCAACTGCTGCGCTGGGAACAGGACTTGCAGTTTCACTAACGGGTTGGTTAATAGCTGCTTTTCTTACACAACTAACTGACAAAAATAAAGTGCTGGCAAGAATAATCAATCGCTTGAATTTCATCGTTTGAAACCTTTTTTAGGATGTGTGTTTGGAATCATGAAAACTTAATTACAGGGGCAGTGGTAAGTAGTTCAACCTAAATAAAAACCAAATCCTAAAACCCTGCGCCGCCTGCTGTACGGGCGGCGCAGGGTTTTAGAATCTTATATTTACTTAAGCCCACCTACTTATTAATGTAATGATTTTTTGAATCGCGGACTTACCCAGCGCTTCAAAAAATTATTACCCATTGAGGACTACCATTACATATTGGGACATGAAGGCATGTCGGCTCCAACTAGTAGCCTTGCTAAGCTGGGTAATGCCTCACCGTAAGTTGGGTGAATATGTACCGACTGCTCCAGCACTTGCCAAGTGGCTTTAGCTTCTATCAGAGATAAGAATACGTGGACTAGTTCAGCAGTTTCGTATCCGACCAGCGTCGCCCCCAAAATTTGGTTAGTGTCTCGATCGACTACCATGCGGTAAAAGCCGAGATCGTGTCCCCACTCAATCGCACGAGCAATGTGAGCCATCGGCATCGTCACCGCATGGGCATTGAGGCCTTTTTGTTGAGCCTGTTCTACCGTCATGCCGACACGTCCAACTTGCGGCTCTGTGTAGACCGCATAGCCCAAGACGCGATCGCCACGAGTTCGTTGCTCTCCACATAAAATTGCTTTTAAACGACGGTAATCTTCCCACGACACATGAGTAAATGCAGGCTGTTTTGCCACATCGCCGATCGCATAGATGCCTGGACACGTCGTACAAAATTGTTCGTCGATTTTGACAAAGCCTTGCTGATCTAAGTCAACTCCAGATGCAGCACCATTCAATTCACTAGTATTGGGTTTTCGTCCGATTACGACCAGTAATGCTTCACCCTGAAGCGTTTCACCATTACTTAAATTCAGCGTAAATACTCCATCTCTATGAGCAACCTGTTCAGTATTTACGTTGAAGTGGATTGAGATGCCGTCTTGCTTGAATGCTTCCGCTAACGTTTCGCTGACGTCGGGTTCCTCTTGCGAGAGCAGGCGATCGCCCCTGACAATTAAATGCGTTTGGCTACCTAAACGCGCTAATCCTTGCCCCAATTCCAGCCCAATATAGCCACCGCCAATCACCAACAGTCGCGGTGGTAATTCCTGTAAATCAAAGAAGTTTCGATTAGTGAGAAAAGGAGTTCCAGCTAAACCGGGAATATTAGGAACTAGCGATGATGTCCCTGTATTGATGACGATGAGCGGCGCTTCAACAGTTACATCGCTGCCTGTGACGGTATGATGACCGCTGAATGAAGCTTCAGCGCATACGACGTTGACCCCTGCACTTTCTAACCGTCGTTTTGTGCCTTGGTTGAACTGGTCGCGAATGCCTCGAACTCGCCCCATCACAGCAGGAAAATCGACCTTAACGTGAGCATGAACGCCAAGTTTTGCAGCCAGCCGCGCCCGACCTGCGGCATGGGCAGCCGCTAAGAACGCTTTAGAGGGAGTACAGCCATAGTTAATACAGCTTCCACCCAGCGCGTCTCGCTCAAACAAAACAACCTTGCGCCCCTCCTTGGCAAAGTCAGCCGCAAGCGGAACTCCACCCTGACCACTCCCAATCACAATCACATCTGCGGTTTCCATAGGGTTCCTCAGCCAAATTAACGGTGTGCAACAGCGATCGCCCTAATCTGCTCCTTGCGATCGAACAAAAATTGTGGTCTCAACAAAATTTTGAACAGTAATCCTATCGATTCAAATTCTCCAGGAGAGCAGCGGCTTTTCCACTGTCCTGGACGGCAATACAAAAGCTCTATCAATCCGCGCTGTTGATTCAAATTAAGCGATTCAAACAGAACCCGCATCACAGGAAATTCACCACTCAAGTCTACATGCGCTAAGTGACCTGGAAGCGTTAGGTGCTCCTCTATTAATTGCACTTGAACAGGAAGTGGATTCGTTTCATCTGGATTAAGCAGATCTAGATGAGTTAAAGAAACTTCTACCCCAATTTCTGAAATAGCTCTGGTGAATCCCCAGAACGTTTGCTCACCCACCTGAAGCTGGACAGTACGGCGTAACCCATACCATTCGTAGGGACTGTCACGGGGTACATCCACTAAAATCAGCAGGGCAATGCTTAGCATCAGCAAGTTATAAGCACTCCAAACCCAACCTAATCCAATACCTTTCAAATGTTCTGCGATTTCCACAGGCATACTGGGCTGCCAGGTTCCCATAATTAGACACGTTCCTAAGTTCATCCATAAGCTAATCGCTGTCACGATAAATGTGGCAATGAGCGGAAACGCTAACTGCCAATTGAACGAGAAGCGATCGCTCACGCCTCCTTTGGGTGTGACCTTAAAGCCTTGACCAAACGGATTGAACATAACTTTAATCACGGTAATTGCGAGAGGGAACGCCAAAACCAGTGAGTAGACATCTGACAGTACAGCAGAGCGAGAGTGAGAGTTTAACCAAGAAAATGCAGTAATTTGTACCAGATAAAACGGAACAAAGAAATACAGCACATCTGCCCCTGTAGCGCGTACTGGAATGACATGCAGAAAAGCGTAAGCTAAGGGCACAACCAGCAACCCAACGCGAGCCGGGCTGGTAAACCAGTGCAATAGTCCTTCCAAATGCGCTAGACGTTGCAGTATGTTCAAACCAGGAATCGTCAGGGGATTTGTTTTAATGAAAAAGGCTTGTAAGGTTCCTTGTGCCCAGCGAGTTCGTTGCAGCGCCTGAACTGCGATATTCTCAGCCGCTAATCCTGCACTTAGTTTCTCATTTAAATAGAGGACACGGTAGCCCTTTGCTGCCAGCCGAATTCCAGTAAAGTAATCTTCGCTCAGGGATTCTGTTACAAAACATCCTGTTGCGATTAATGCCGATCGCCGCACTACAAATGAGGTGCCTGCACAAATTACGCCGCCTACCCCATCCCGAATTGGCTGAATTTGCCGATAAAACACCTCTTCATCGGGCGTGAGGGTGTTTTCTAAACCCAGATTGCGGGCGACCGGATCAGGATTGTAAAACGTTTGAGGTGTTTGGATTAGAGCAACCTGTGGGTCTTGGAAAAATCCGAGCGTGCGAGTAAGAAAATTTTTAGTTGGCACAAAATCAGCGTCAAATACAACGATGAGTTCTCCGCTGGTGTAAGCAATAGCATGGTTTAAATTTCCTGCTTTTGCATGGCGATTATCAGGACGCGTTCGATACTCACAGCCTAATTCGTCTGCCAATGCCTGCACCTCTGGTCGTTGCGTATCATCGAGCAAATAAATTGTCTTGGCATCGTAGTCCAATGCCTGACAACCAATCACCGTACGTCGCAAAATAAAGGTCGGCTCGTTATACGTTGGGATCAAAACGTCAACAGTTGGAGTAAAGGTGCCGCTGACTACATCAATTGCTAGCCGATTGGCTTCTGTCCGTCGATCGTGTGTGCGTAGTAGCAACGTAAGTTGAATGATACTACCGCTTAGCAGCAATAGCTCCATCACAAACAGTCCTATGCTAAATACCCCATTCAGTGGTGTACTGAGATTAAGAGTAGAGAGCGATCGCCACAGTAAATAGCGGACTGTGAGAATGAGTAGAATTCCCACGACTGCTGTTCTTGACCAGGTTTGCGGTTGTGGAGACACCTTGGTGATGACTAGCACAACCAGCATTAACGCTACCGTCCAAAAGACCAGGTATTGCCCCACCATCATTGGCGCTTCAATCCACATGGGTGGGCTTTCTTGAAGGTCGTTCAGGTGCTGAAAGATAGTGCTGATTGTGCCTTCTCCGGCAAACCAAGCAGTGGCGATCGCTCCCGATAGCACCACAATTCCCACCATAACTAGAGTGGCAGCACGAGTTGATGATCTCCAACGGCGAAAAATCGAAATGGGATGCTGAGGATGTAGAGCGGTCATCAATCTAGCCCCGAATCAGTAGCTTTGCCCACGCTTCCAAAAAATGACGTTCTCTGTTCTAATCATTTATTGGCGCGTTGCTGTCATGTTGACATGCGCTTTGATGCTCAAGATGAGGAAAGACTGAGTGTTGTCTGAAAAATTAAAACATTTCTAACGCTGAAATCTAGCCGTCTGCCAGCGCGTAGGGTGAGAGTCGATTGTTGCTGAGAGCATTGCCTGATTCAGCTTGCTCCCGCAAGATAACGAGGTTTTGGAAACTTCTCGTTGTAGGCAGCAGGTTTTTATACGTGTTTACTCCGTCCAGTAGCACCGACTCGCACTACTTTAGGACTTACGCAGTTGAATGAATTTGCGGGCGCGGAGCGCCCGCAAATTCATTCAACTGTGTTGGTTTTTCGTGTGAGGTGCGTAAGTCCTATGCTTCTCATTACTATAGAAGGAGCCATCATTGATCCAGTCGATTGGCGATCGCACTCTACTTTTGTCACCGCCATGCCGCTCCAACTGGATACCGCCGTTCAAATTGTTAATACCGATCAATTCGAGTACCAACCTCCTCAATCGGCTCATAACGCCCGCCAAATTTTAGTCAAACCGAATCTAGGCTACCCGGTTGCGCCGCCTGTAACAGTTAGTATGAAGGTTCTAGGAGCGGTGTTGCGAGGGTTGCGGCAGGTCAGCGCTCAAGCAGAAATTCTAATTGTTGAAGGGGTTTGCTCTGCTCAATCTTTGACAGAAATAGCCAGTCGTAACGGCTTACATTCATTGTTAGACGACGGGATGCAGGTGTTGGATGCTGATCAACTGCCTCTCAAAGAATATCCTAACCAGTCACCTCATCCAGTGCGATTTTCTACTATGCTGGCTCCGGCCTTGCTAGAAGCGGTTGACTGCCGGATTAGTATCGGAGCTTTTAAGAAAACCCACCTCAAAGGGGTTCCCTTAATTTCAGCCTCATTGAAAAATCTGTATGGCTTGTTTCCGCGCGATCGCTACAAAGCCAGAAGTCCAAACTCGCGTGGACAGCTACACCGTCCATCGGTACCGTTAGTCTTACAAGATGTGTACTTTACGATTGGGTATTTGTTTGATGGTGCTGTTGTGGATGGCGATCGCAAATTTGTAAGTCGAGATTGGAAACCTGATCGCGGACAGGCAATAGAGATGGGAAAAGTAATTTGGGGCAACGATTTACTGGCCGTTGATCGAGCGGCCTGTCAAGCGGGAAACGAAGATGTGCCTGATTATGTAGAGGCGATCGAGCAGCTTAGACGCTACAAAACAGGTTTGGTAGTCCCAAATAAGTAAAAATTTTTTGAAGCGTGGGCATTACCACGCTTCAAAAAATGGTAGTCCTAAATTGGTAAGGATTTTTTGATGGGTGGGGTTCGCCCGCCCATCAAAAAATCCTTACATCAATACCACCACTCAAAAAATCACTCAAATGCGTAACGTCTAATCCGGTTAAGCGATCACGAAATTGCGAGAATTAACCGCACTCACGATTGTGTTTTCCAATGTCAACACAGTCGTGAAGGCTTGACCTGCGCCGCTACCGTCTGTATCAACTTGCACTTCTGTGCTGCTTCCTATTTGCTGTAGTTGCACATATTGTGTAAACCGAGCAAACCTGTTGTCACCTCCAAACTCCGGTTGACGCATGATGCCTCGCAGATCAATCAGATCTTCAGCCCCATTAAAATCAGTAACGATGTCTGTGCCTTCATTCAACGTGTTACAAACAAAGGTGTCTTTGCCCGTCATGCCGCTCAACGTGTCATTGCCTGTGCCACCTACTAACACATCATTACCGTTACCCCCCAAGAGGCGATCGCTGCCGCTGCCCCCGTCTAAGTAATCTTTACCATTACCGCCTGAGAGGCGATCGCTACCCCCTTCCCCATAGAGCAAGTCTTTGCCGTTACCGCTGATGAGAGTGTCGTCTCCATTACCGCCATACAGGCGATCAACGCCAAACTGAGCTTTGCCATATCCTGCAATCAGGATGTCATTGCCTCCCATTCCCTTCAACACATCACTGTAGAAAGTGCCTCTAAACCTCTCAGAGCGAGATGTTCCCTGGACGCGGATGCCTCGCCGTCCTCCCAAGAAGCTAATTGGCGCAAGTGCTGTAGCTGTGTATCCTACCAACCAACTGTCGCTTGCCCCATTCGCTAAAGCATTGCCCGACGTATTGGTAATGTTGCTGGTTGCCAGTGATAGTTGATAGCGACCCTCTGTTGCGGTTAGCTCAATCGGCAGTTCAAGAATCCAAGTGCGATTGTCTTGGCTGGTTAGAGTTGACCCGACTAGGGAAACAGCTACCCCATCATTGGTAAGAGCAAGATCGGTCAAATCAAAGTTGGTTATGGCCTCGCTAAATTCTAAAGAGATTGTACCCAAGTTGCTATCTCGTACATTGGGAGTGATGTTGAGAGTACTCACTGTGGGGCTGACGGTTTGAATGGTCAGCATTAGGGGGGTTGAGCTAGCGCTGGTATTACCTGCAACATCAGTCGCTTGAGCGGTGATGTTGTAATTGCCAGTAGCTAGTGCGGTTGGTACAGTGAAACTCCAATTACCCGTTGCATCAGTGGTCGTGATACCAAGCGACTGGGTACCTGCAAACAGTTCAACCCTAGAGTTAGCCTCTGCCGCTCCTGTAAAGGTTGGTTTGGTTTCACTCGTCCTATTGTCAGTAGAAGACACTCCCAGATCACTAGCAGTCGTTAGATCAGGATTGGTCGGTGCAGTAGGAGCCGTTGTATCAATCAGTAGCGACAGCACTGGGGAAGCCGCGCTGGAGTTACCTGCGGCATCGGTGGCGATCGCGCTAAGGGTATGAGTTCCGTCGCTTAAAACCTTTGGAGTATATGTCCAGTTGCCTAATTCGTCTGCCACAACTGTATCCGCAGATGCTCCATCTAGAGTAAGAGTAACAGTGCTGTCGGCTTCTGCGGTACCGCTAAAGCTCAGCGTAGCGTCGTTCGTAATGTTATCTCCAACAACACCGCTGTCTGTTGTAAAGCTGGCGATCGCTGGGATAGCGGGAGCAGTTGTATCGATTACCAGATTCTTGTTAGCACCAAGAGAGTTAGTATCACCTGGCGCAGGTAACGACAGGTTGGCCTCTATGTTGCTGGCATTGCGAATGCTGCCACCATTGAGCGACAGAGCGGTAGTTGAAAGGTAGTCAAGGTCTACGCTAGTTTCGTCTGCCCCAACGGTGTAGAGGAAGGTGAGCGTATTGGTGCCACTGCCGTTGCTGTAGGTCGCGATCGCATCGGTAGTGCCCGTTTCTAGCGCCAGTTGTGGGATGCCCGTGACGTTGACGATTTCATCAAAGGTGACGGTAATGGCGATCGCGTCTCCAGCGTTGTAAGCGCCGTCTGGTGTAGTCGCACTCACGCTAGTCACATCGGCAATCGGCAGAACGCTGGTGCTGATGGTGTTGGTTACAGCGGCGATCGCCGTTGAGCCACCTCTGGTAGTCGTGTCAACGGTTGTACCGAAGCCACCGCTGTAGGTGTTATCTAGCGCCCGGATAGTCAGCGCCGCTGGAGTGCCGTTGTAGCCCGCCACTGGAAGGAACCGCAGTTGAGTGGTGACAGAGAGCGCCAGCGCTGTTACGCTATCCGTCACACTGCCTACATCTGCCCAGGTTGCGCCATCGGTGGAATATTGCCATTTTCCTTCAGTGATTGCGTTTGCGGTGTTGCCGACCACTGCTACACCGCTGAGGCTTGCCCCAACGTCAGGGTCGCTGAACAAACTGCCAACCAGTGAGCTAATAGTTTGACCTGTGGGGTTAGTGCTGTCCTCAGGCACCATAGATAAAACCGCATCACTCGTCAAACTAGGGGCATCATTCACACCATTAACCGTGATAGTGACCGCTTGAGTGGTGCCGTCTGCACTGCTTACGGTAAAGGTGTCTGTAACCGATTGACCAACGTTGATCGATTGCAAACTGCTGTTGTCTGCTGCATAGCTCCAAGCTCCGGCAGTATCAACGTTGAAGGAACCGTAAGTGCCTGCTGTGCCACTTTGAGTCACAAAGTTTGCTTCGCCAGCATCAGGATCGCTAATAGTGAGCATTCCAGAGGCGTTTAGGGTGCCGTCTTCAGTAACGCTGCCTGTGGTAGCGCCCCCAATGCCCGCTGCATCGTTTACCCCATGAACCGTGATAGTGACTGCTTGAGTGGTGCCGTCTGCACTGCTTACGGTAAAGGTGTCTGTAACCGATTGACCAACGTTGAGCGATTGCAAGCTGCTGTTGTCTGCTGCATAGCTCCAAGCTCCGGCAGTATCAACGTTGAAGGAACCGTAAGTGCCTGCTGTGCCACTTTGAGTCACAAAGTTTGCTTCGCCAGCATCAGGATCAATGATGGTGAGCGTTCCAGAGGCGTTTAGGGTGCCGTCTTCGGTAACGCTGCCTGTGGTAGTGCCACCAATGACCGCTGCATCGTTTACCCCATTAACCGTGATAGTGACCGCTTGAGTGGTGCCGTCTGCACTGCTTACGGTAAAGGTGTCCGTAACCGATTGACCAACCTTGAGCGATTGCAAGCTGCTGTTGTCTGCTGCATAGCTCCAAGCTCCGGCAGTATCAACGTTGAAGGAACCGTAGGTGCCTGCTGTGCCACTTTGAGTCACAAAGTTTGCTTCGCCAGCATCAGGATCAATGATGGTGAGTGTTCCAGAGGCGTTTAGGGTGCCGTCTTCGGTAACGCTGCCTGTGGTAGTGCCGCCAATGATGGCGGGATCAGCAACCGGAGTAATGCTAGTGGAAATGGTGTTGGTCGCAGCCGCGATCGCCGTTGTTCCTCC
>JBBQFG010000182.1:0-10862 GCA_038321765.1 Elainellales cyanobacterium | reverse complement strand
CCAGCAGGTTTGGGGGCGATCGCCGACTACACGCAGGCAATTAAACTTCTGCCTAATCTTGCAATAGGGTAGGCCGTCTAACCGTTGCCCTGAGTCCGATGAAGGTCTGCTACCATCAAATTAGCGAACTGGGTGGTGCTGATGACACTCGCGATCGTGACTGAACCGACTCCTCTAAAACTGAATGACGATGGTGTGGTTCTTGTCGGGAACACTCGCGTCACACTGGATACTGTGGTTGTTGCCTTCTTGGAAGGTGCTACAGCAGAAGAGATTGTCGAGCAATATCCATCGCTTCAACTTGCAGATGTGTACTCGGTGATTGCTTACTACCTTCGGCAAAAGACCGAGGTTGATGCTTATCTAAAAATTCGACAAGAGCGTGCCGCGCAAGTTCGTCAAGAAAATGAGCGTCGTTTCAATTCAATTGGCATCCGCGATCGGCTGATGGCGAGACTTGACCATCAAAGACAAGGCTGATTTGAGCCGTTCAACGGGATGTTTTCTGCAAAACGTTCAACTTAATTCTTGCTAGTCTCCTTACACCACCTTCAGCTCAAAAAACGTTTCGTGAATTTTGTGATGTACGTCGTTGAACGTATCTTCTAGCTGGTCGAGGAATTCGTGTAGTCCCTGGCTGGTAATTTCTTCAATGGTCGTGTAATCCAATTCAGACCGCAGCTTGCCGAGGGTGCGCTCCACCGGGTTATGCCAGATGCCGGGAGCCCCTCCGGTAATGTGGTGAAGCGATCGCTCGGCCTGCAATAAACAAAACTGAATTGAGCGCGGAAACTCTCGGTCTAGTACCAAAAACTGCACCACATCCTGGGGTGTAATCCGGTGCTGGCACTTGCGATACATCTCGTAGCCACTCGTAGATTTCAGCAGCGAGATCCACTGCAATTCGTCTAGGGGGGTGCCAACATCTTTGACCGAAGGCAGCAAGATAAAGTATTTTACGTCTAAAATTCGGGCGGTTTTATCAGCTCGCTCTACCATCCTGCCCAGTTGCCCAAAATGCCATGCCTCATTGTGCGTCATTGTGCCATCCATCACGCCTGCAAACAGGTGGCTTTCCATTTTCACATCCGAAAAGAAGTTAGAGATATTCGTCATCGGAGACGTTTTAGACGCATCTCTGACTAAAAAATAAAAGGCATTCACGCGCTCCCACATCTCCGACGAGATAATCTCTCGCACCGATCGCGCATTTTCGCGCGCCGATTGTAGGCACGAAATGATCGAATTTGGGTAACTACTGTCGAAGGTCAAAAACTGAATCACATTGTCAGCCGTTGCGTCTCCATACCGCTCCTGAAACAGTGCCAAATCGCCAGTTGTGCGAATTAGCGGCTCCCATTGCTGAGCCGTACCCATCGGCGAATCCATCAAAAGATTCAAATTGACATCTACAAAGCGGGCAACGTTTTCTGCCCGTTCTACGTAACGGTTAAGCCAGTAAATCGAATTAGCAACGCGACTAAGCATGAAATCAGGGATGAAGGATGAGTAAAGCCTACGAGTGAGGAGTGAGGTTTGGTAAAGCCAATCTATTACTCCTTACTCCTTTCTTCTGCGAGTACCCATGTGTCTTTGCCGCCGCCGCCTTGGGAAGAGTTGACAACGAGGGAGCCGCGTCGGAGGGCGACGCGCGTAAAGCCACCGGGATTAACGTAAATCTCTTTGCCGTAGAGAATGTAGGGTCGCAGATCGACATGGCACCCTTCGAGGCGATCGCCAATCAGCGTCGGTACACGAGACAAAATCAGCGTGGGTTGAGCAATGTAATTGCGGGGAGCGGCGCAAATCCGGGTGGCGAATTCTTCGCGTTCTTCCGGGGTGGCATGGGGACCCACCAACATGCCATAGCCGCCAGATTCGTTGGCCGCTTTAACCACGAGCTTGTCCAAATTCTCTAGCACGTACGCCTGATCGGTTGGCTCCCAGCACAGATAGGTCGGCACGTTGGGAATGAGCTGCTCTTCACCCAGATAGTATTTCACCATTTTTGGGACGTAGGCATAAATTACCTTGTCATCCGCTACGCCTGTACCTGGGGCATTGGCCAGCGCCACTCGCCCTTTGCGAAATACGTCCATTAAGCCTGCAACGCCCAACATCGAATCGGGGCGAAAGGCTGTGGGATCGAGAAATTCATCGTCCAAACGGCGATAGACTACATCGACCCGTTTTAACCCTTTGGTCGTTTTCATTTGCAGGTAACCGTCTGCCACCACCAAATCGCGGCCTTCAACTAACTCCACGCCCATTTGTTGGGCTAAGAAGGAATGTTCAAAGTAGGCCGAGTTGTACTGGCCGGGGGTCATAACCACTACGGTTGGATCGGGCAGGCTGGGGGGTGCCAGGTTAAGCAAGGTTTCCAGCAGTTGCCCTGGGTAATCGTCTACAGGCATAATGGCCATGCGGTTGAATACGATCGGGAAGGTGGTTTTCATCACCCGCCGATTTTCGAGCACGTAGGAGACACCCGAAGGACAGCGCAGGTTGTCTTCTAGCACGTACCATTGCCCGTCGCGATCGCGCACCAGGTCAGTTCCGGTGATGTGGCACCAGATTCCCTGGGGCGGCTGGATGCCAATGCAGGGCGGCAGAAACCCTTTTGACGAGGTGATAATTTCCTCAGGAATAATGCCGTCTTTGATAATTTTTTGTTCGCCGTAAATATCGCTGAGGAATAGGTTTAACGCTTCAATTCGCTGTTTTAGCCCACGTTCTAGCCATGCCCAGTCTGGAGCAGACACAATGCGCGGAATAATATCGAACGGCAACACTCGCTCTGTGCCCTGGGTATCGCTATAGACATTAAAGGTTGCTCCCAGTTGCAGCAGGGCTGTTTGAGCGGCCTGTTGGCGCTGTTTCAGCTCATTAATCGATAGCGAATTGATCCGCTCAATCAACGGAGCAACCTCCGGTCGAGGCTGCCCTTTGGCAAGAAACAGCTCGTCGTAAAAATCTCCAGGATCGTAATCGTCAAATTTCACGGCTAATTAACTGGCGCGATCGCTACAGGAACAGCATCAAAATCTCAAGACTTCCACTATGGCAAACCACAGGATTGCGATCGGGCACAAACGATACAGACAATACCTACAACTTAAACATCTTCCTGAGAGATCGTCAGCAAATTAACCCTATGTGGGGGCGAAGCATTCGGCTAGCCGTCTTGGTCATGTTTAGACTTAATGGCCGAATGCTGCGTCCCTACTACTGGGCAGCCGATCAGACCGTTAAGATATCCTCTTAGAATCATCTCTATTTGCATATCCTCTTAGAATCATCTCTATTTGCACCTTCTAAACCTTTAAAAATTGACCCCATGATCTACACAGCCAGCATCGGCACAGGGCAGCATATTTGGATTGAAAATCAGGGCATACAAACCACCGTCACCCTGAGCAGTGGCACTGCCCAACAGCAGCAAAGCCAGCGCACCGGATTGCAAACAGGCCAGTGGACTGCTCCGCCAACGTTATTCTGCACAGCAGGCGGGTTTATTTTGCAGGTGGAAACTGAGCAAGGCTTTCGGTATCTTCAGGTGCAGGGTGGCAGTATACAGGAGCTGAGTGTCGCCCCTGATTTAAGAGGAGCCGATGTGATCCCGTTAGAGACTGGCACGGTAGCGTCTATGCAGCCCCTAACGCCAATGCAGCCGATGCAGCCCCTAACGCCAATGCAACCCCTACAGCCTAAGCAACCAGGCGATATGCGGATGGGCGATATGCACATGCAAATGAACCCGATGCAGATGCGGATGGGCGATATGGAACTGCGGATGGACAAGGGCAACCCTATCAGGCAACAAACGAGTTCAGCCGCGTCTGAGGCAGCAGCTACCTCTACAGAATCTGCCAATACGCCATCAATCAACACGTCACGAACCAACACGTCACCAAATTTTTGCTCTCAGTGCGGCCAACGGTTGCAACTGGGCGATCGCTTTTGTGCCAATTGTGGACATCGCGTAAACGTCTAAACGCCCCTAGAAGAACCAGTGTATCGGGGCGAGCAAGGGGCGATCGCCTGTGCATTTGATCAACACTGCATTACGTTGAACCTAGACGTTGAATCTAAATATAGCCGTAAAGATTCGCAACAAAATCTATGTACTTTTAAACTCAGTTTATGTCTTTTTTTGAAGAGATGGCATCAGGTTTTTAAGGAAATCATTTACTTAAAAATAAGTCTGAAAGCCTTGTGGAATAAGCGCTTAAAAGATTGTTAAAGTGTGAGGAAAGCCTTTAGTGATTGGGGAACTCATTAAATCTCTTTGCAACCTATTTCACTTTTAAACGACCTGCGCTTGAATGGTTTTAAGGTGCAAGTTACGACTTTCACTATTACTAATGCGACTTAATAGTTAAATGTTGGGACTAGTTGGGACTAAATATTAGGACAACTATTCATTAAGTTGTAACCGCAGGACGCAAATATATGAACTGGTTTTCACAACTTACACGTTTAATTCTAGATTTTTATCGGGAAGACCCGGTTCAACTCGCTCAGTTGAGCAAACTTGAATCGTGTAGGGTATCTCGCCGAGGTGGGGTACTGCGAGTAGACTGTCGCGATTTCTCTACAGCAGAAGCAATCGTCACGGCTGGAGCCTTACTCAAGGAACCGATCGCCCAACTGCGGCTAGCTCATCACATCAACATCACAGTGAGAGGAGCGCTGCTAGCATCCTTACCGATTGATGCATCAAACTCCGCCCGCCTGAGCATCTAAGCCGCCAGGTAGAACAAAAAGAGAGGCGTGGACAAAGTCCACGCCTCTTCTTTTTTGTCTTAGTTACAACTAGAAAGGTCTAGCTCGCAACGAAGTTCATCGACACCCCATTCATGCAGTACCGCTGACCCGTGGGCGCAGGGCCGTCATCAAATACGTGTCCCAAGTGCCCGCCACAGCGACGGCAGTGAACTTCAACGCGCGTCATGAACAGAGACGTGTCAGTTGTAGTGGCGATCGCCCCCTCAATTGGCGCAAAGAAACTAGGCCAGCCCGTACCGCTCTCAAACTTCGCTTCAGACGAAAATAACGGCAAGTCACACGCCGCACAGTGATAGGTGCCTTGGCCGTGTTGGCCATTTAGCTCGCTGCTGAACGGGCGTTCGGTTCCATGCTGGCGCAGCACATTGTACTGAGCAGGTGTCAAGAAACTGCGCCACTCTGCATCCGTTTTTGTGACTTCAAATGAACTTTCTGGCGCTGCTTGCGCCTGATTGCGTAATCCCAATGCTCGAAATAGTCCCATAACGCCCACCGTTGCAAGTGCAGATTTTAAGAAAACTCGTTTTTTCATCTGTTTAGATTCCTCCAAACCAGTCATAGCCTAGATCTTCCCAGTAGCCTTTAGTTGGCATCAGTTCACTTACCAGTTTAATCTGTGTCACCCATTTACTCTGTTTGTAGCCCAGCTTAATCGGAGCGGCTAACCTTAGTGGAGCACCATTCTCAATGGGCAGCGGTTGTCCATTTTTTTGATACGCCATTAGCGTTTGGGGATGTACTGCCGAGGCCAGATCCCAGCTTTCGTAATAGCCATCTGCCGACTTAAAATAGACGTAGCGCACACCCGATTTTGGCTGAGCTAGCTGAATCAAATCCTGCAAACGCACCCCGCCCCATTGCACGATCGCCGCCCACCCTTCTACACAAACATGGCGAATCACCATTGAGGTCAACGGCAACGCCTGCAAGTCAGCCATACTGAGCTGCATCGGACGACCAACTTCTCCATCAATCGTTAGCCGAAACTGGAGCGGATCAATCTGAGGAGTCATGTCAAACGTGTTGATCAGCAGTTTATCTGGCTCGATCGCGCTGATTGGGAATTCTTGCACGGGGCTTTGTGTCAGCAGCGCCTCATCAACGGCTTGGTTCAGTGGCTCAAATACCTGCCCCACCTCATTGGAGAACAGAGTAGTGCCACAGCCCCCCAACAACACACCCATGCCCGAAAGCCCAGAGATTTGCAGCAAGCGTCGCCGAGACAACGTGTGCTTAGGAAGAATTAGCCCCATGATGAACCTCTACGTAAACAGTTGATATCGGCATGGCTTAATTGGGCGATGAATTTTGGTTTGGCAGGTGCGTTCAGCGCACCTGCCAGCATAGACTTCATCGCTAAGTAGTTCGACCTAAATAAAAACAAGCTTCTAAAAGTCTGTGCCGCCCGCTGCGCGGGCGGCGCAGACTTTTAGGATTTTATGTTTAATTACGCCCATCTACTTACAATCAGTAACACCAGCGGTGGATAGATATTGAATACCTAAGTGAACATCGATTTAACAAGGCGAAAATTTCCGACCTTGAGGGCAAGAAACGAATGAGCCAACGTAAACAGTAAAACAACTGGAACACTAATAAAGTGAACGGTTCGTAGGGTTTGCCAATTGATAAACAGGCGCGACAGCCAATGAAACTGAGCTGGTTTGTACATCGCTAGTCCACTCAAAATGGCCAGTAGCAAAACTGGAATAATCGCCGTATACGCCACTCGATGCCAAGCGTAGTTTTTGCGCTTGGGGTTCTGACCCGTTTGCAGCACCTGTAAATCGCTAGCACTGGCATATCGGCGCTGCCAACGGCGACTAACAAATACATAAACCCCATACCAAAGCAAATTTAAAGAGAAAAACCACATAGCCGCAAAATGCCATTTGCGCCCGCCCGCTAGCCAACCGCCAAGCAAAAACAGATCAGGGAAACGCCACCCAGCGCGCCCACCAAAAACAGGATTCGCATTATAGATTTGCAATCCGCTGGCAATCATGATGATTAAACTGAGCAGGTTAACCCAGTGAAATACCTTCGCCAGAAATGCCTGAGTGGGTACGAGCGGCACCTTTTTTTTAGCCGATATTGATGAAGTCATAGGGGCAAAAGGATAAATCGGAGGAGGGCACTGGTAAGGTCTCAGGTAATCTGTAACCCTTTACTAAGTAGTTCAACCTAAATAAAAACAAGATTCTAAAAGTCTGCGCCGCCCGCGCAGCGGGCGGCGCAGACTTTTAAGGTTTTATATTTAATTACGCCCATCTACTTAGAACATTTACTAGAACGACTTTTACAGACTATCTGAGACTCTGCCAGGGATGATTAATTTCTGGGTAGTCCTAAATTGGTAAGGATTTTTTGATGGGCGGGCTTCGCCCGCCCATCAAAAAATCCCTACATCAATACCACTACCTAATTTCTGTACAGGTCAGGCCACTGAGCGCGAAGCTGGGCAATTTTGGGCAAATCGTGAACGATGACGTAGGGATAGTTTGGGTTCTGAGCGATAAAGTCTTGGTGATAACCTTCTGCCGCATAAAACTCGGTTAACGGCTCAATTTGTGTGGCGATCGCCTTGTCAAATACCTGGGCGGCATCGAGTTGGTCAATGTAGGCCTGCACCACCTGCCGTTGCTGCTCAGTTTCGACAAAAATAGCTGAGCGGTATTGGGTGCCCACATCAGGACCTTGACGATTTAACTCGGTAGGGTTGTGTGCGACTGAAAAGTAAACCTTCAGCAGTTGCCCGTACGTCACCTGCGAGGGATCATAAGTGACTTGTACCCCTTCTGCATGGTCTGTAACACCTGCTGAAATCTGCTCATAGTTTGCAGTTTCGGCAGTGCCACCCGAATACCCAGAGACAACATCCGTTACACCTTTGACATGTTCAAACACGGCTTCCATGCCCCAAAAACAGCCACCTGCAAAAACGGCAGTCTGCAACCCTCCTTCCGTGGAAGCAGTCAGATCGGCAGTGGGATCAGGAAATAGCCGTGTGGATTCAGCCGTAGACACATCGGTTGCAATTCCTGGAAGCGTTATCTGCGAGGCAGTGTATGCCAGCACACCACCCGTCAATGCAACGATAGACAGGCCGCAAACTAGCCGACGAGAAAGTGTGAAACGATTCTTTTGCATATGATTCTTTTGCATATGATTCTTTTGCATATAAAGGGGGTTGGTGGCGGTTAGGAGATGTGGAAGACTATTTATAGTGTGAACTGTAATGCTGAGAATTCCCTGAATCCTTTCTGAGAGTATGTCTTACAGCAGTTTTTAATCGGCTAAGCCCCCTGCTATACTGAGCGCGGCTTGATTGTTATAAGTAGTTCAACCTAAATAAAAACCAAATTCTAAAACCCTGCGCCGCCCGCACAGCGGGCGGCGCAGGGTTTTAGAATCTTATATTTAATTAAGCCCACCTACTTAAGCCTGTAAATTTCACAACCGGGGACGCAACAGTCATGAAGCGACAGAATCTACCCAGTGGAAGCGCCGGAGATCAAGCAGAGCAAATCGCGAAAGATGCGGCAGCCAATCCCTGGATAGAACGACTCGCCCGGTTGGGATTTGCAGCCAAGGGAATTGTTTATGCGCTGGTTGGCTTGCTGGCAGCCCAGACAGCATTTGGTACAGGCGGTAAAACAACGGATACCCAAGGTGCCTTACAAACGATTAGCAATCAACCCTTTGGACGAGTTTTGCTGAGCTTAGTGGCGATCGCGCTGTTGGGGTATGCTCTATGGCGATTGGTTGAGGCTGCTGCCGACCCAGATCATAAGGGCAACGATGCAAAAGGCATTCTTCAGCGCTGTAGTTATGCCGTCAATGGATTGATCTATGCCAGCTTAGCCTTGACCGCGGTGCAAATTGTGTTGGGTGCGGGTGATAGTAACAGCAATGCCTCACGAGACTGGACAGCACGCCTGCTGGCTCAACCGTTTGGACAATGGTTGGTAGGAACAATCGGTGCGCTGGTGATTGGACTTGGCGTTTACCAGTTTTACCAGGCTTATAAAGCATCGTTTCGGAAAAAGTTGAAGCTTGATGAAATGAGCGATGCTGAACAAACGTGGACGATTCGGATTGGCAGACTGGGACTGGCGGCACGGGGCGTTGTGTTTGGGGTAATTGGCTTTTTCTTGATTCAGGCAGCACGGCAGTCTAACCCTGACCACGCACAAGGGCTAGCAGGTGCGTTAGAATCACTGGCACAGCAGCCCTACGGGGCGTGGATTTTGGGCATTGTGGCGATCGGGCTGATTGCTTACGGTGTTTACTACATTGTGCAGGCGCGCTATCGAAAGATTGGGACGGATTAAAAGGCTCAACGGAGATCGCACCAAAACACTGGTTGGCATTGGCCAGAGTGCAGAGCGCGTCGAACATAGAGCAGGCGCATGTGTTTGTACCTGTGCGATCGCCAATCGTTTAAATTGGGGAACGCTTGAGAGTAGCCCAATTCGTGTAAAGGTGATCGAGATGGTTAAATTATTAGTTGCTGGTGTCTTGGTCGCAGTCATGGGTGTAATGATCAGCCGACTCAATTCGTCGTCAACATCTCCCAGTGACCCAGTCGGGGCACAGCAACAGGTCGATAAAGCTCGGCAAAACATCAACAATGCCACGACGCTAGAAAATCAACGCTCCACCGATCTCGACAACATCGGTACACCCTGATGCTAAGAGCGGCTTTGCTGCATCCAGCGCTACACTGACCCAGCCGCAACGGCAGTTGGTGGCACTAACCGCCCTTGATCTTTGCGAGTAGAGCGGCTGGCAAATAAAACTCGCCGCCGTCATCGACAACGCCATGACCCGATCGCCACTACCTCATCCATTTGCTTCAACTCAGCCATGAGCCGTTGAGCCTGCTCGTCGAGTTCTTCTGGGTCTAGGTCAGGGTCGTTAAAGGCGATCGTGAGTTTGATGTTGGAGTGGGTAGTCATAGTTACAGGTGAGGGGCGATCGCTCACACCTCAGCCTCCCAATCTTCAACCTGTAAGCCACCTACACGCTTAAACTCTCGCGTGTTGTGAGTGACCAGGGTTAGATTGTTTGCTAGAGCGATCGCTTTATAGCGGTAGCCATGATCAATAGGACGCCTACCTGTCATTCCCGCGCAGGCGGGAATCCATCTGCTCGACAGGTGCGGGGGTAGATTCCCGTTTCCACGGGAATGACGCTGGCATGTCCTAGCCTTCGTGGCGATCGCTTTACATGCTCTTTAGGCTGTTGTCCCTTCTCGCAGGCTAGTACTATGTTATAGGTAGTAATGTGCTATCGAGGTAGATAATTTATGCTAGCTAGAGAGCAACTTATCCAAGAGATTGAACACGTCTCAGAGTCTCTTGTAGAAGAAGTTTTGGACTTCTTACTTTTCATCAAGAGCAGACAGCATCAAAGAAATCCTGCATCTTTTAATCAAACAAATTCTGATCAAACAAACCAACCACCACAGTCAAGTGTTTTAGATCGGATGGGAGGAATGCCTCAACATTTGCTCTCTGTTGGTAATTTGTCAGATCGGGAGACTCGTAGAGCACTGATTGCATCGCGTATACAGGAGAACCAGCAACAGCAATCATGACCTACTATCCTGCGATTCTAGTAGATACAGGTCTATTGGTTGCTTTTTATGACTCAGCCGATTCTCATCATTCGCGCGTAGTTGAGTTCTTTGCTGGATGTACCAGTCGATTATTAACCACTGAAGGGTGTGTCACTGAGGTGATGTGGTTGTTAGCGTCTAATTGGCGGGTACAAAATGAGTTTTTGGCTCATCTGGCAAATCGTATTTATGAATGTGAATCCCTATCAAATCAAGACTTCGCTCGAATTGCTGAACTAAATGCCCAATATGCTGACTTGCCCGCAGATTTCTCAGATTTATCGCTTGTGGTCATTTCTGAACGATTGAATATTGCTGCGATCGCCACGTTGGATCAAGATTTTGACATTTATCGACGATATCGCAACCAACCATTTGAACGAGTTTTCTACCCTTAAATTTGTTCATTGGCGATCGCGTCAGCGCTAATTTGCCAGTTCGATCGCAATCC
>JBBQFG010000181.1:0-11101 GCA_038321765.1 Elainellales cyanobacterium | reverse complement strand
GGGTTCATTGCCGAGAAGCTGCGAGAGTGGGACATTGAGCATCAGACGGGTGTGGCGCAAACGGGGATTGTGGCCGTGATTGACGGCAGCCGTCCTGGGCCAGTGCTGGCAATTCGCGCCGACATGGATGCGCTGCCGATTCAAGAAGAAAACCAGGTGCCCTACCGATCGCAACACGACGGCCTGATGCACGCCTGTGGTCACGATGGCCATGTAGCGATCGCCCTCGGCACGGCCTACTACCTGTCGCAGCACCGGGATCACTTCGCGGGTACTGTCAAAATCATCTTTCAGCCTGCGGAAGAGGGTCCTGGTGGCGCGAAGCCGATGGTGGAAGCGGGCGTGTTGAAAAACCCCGACGTGGATGCCATCATTGGGCTGCATCTGTGGAACAATCTGCCGCTGGGCACCGCAGGCGTTCGCACCGGAGCCATGATGGCAGCGGTGGAATTGTTTGACCTGACGATTCATGGCAAGGGCGGGCATGGTGCCATGCCGCATCAAACGATCGACTCGATTGTGGTCGCGTCCCAGGTGGTGAACGCCCTGCAAACGATTGTGGCGCGCAATCTCGACCCGCTACAGTCGGGTGTAGTCACCGTGGGTAGTTTTCAGGCGGGTAAAGCCCGCAATGTGATTGCCGACAGTGCCACCCTCAGCGGCACGGTGCGCTATTTCGACCCAGCGCTGACCGATTTCTTTGAAAGACGGTTTAACGAAATTGTTGCCGGAATTTGCCACAGCCACGGTGCTACCTATGCCCTCGACTATCGCAAGCTCTATCCTCCTGTGGTAAACGATGGGGCGATCGCCAACTTGGTGCGCTCTGTAGCCGAAACCGTGATCGAAACCCCCGCTGGGGTTGTGCCCGACTGCCAAACGATGGGCGGCGAAGACATGTCTTTCTTCTTGCAAGAAGTTCCCGGTTGCTACTTCTTCCTCGGCTCGGCTAACACCGACAAAGGACTGGCCTACCCTCACCATCACCCCCGCTTCGACTTTGACGAAACGGCTCTGGGTATGGGCGTAGAACTGTTTGTCCGCTGTGTCGAAAAGTTCTGCGCCCGATAATTCTGCGGTCGATCAGCTAGAGATAAAAAGGTACGCCGCGCAATGGACGGCGTACCTTTTTATCTCTAGTAGGGCTTGCGCGTAAGGTGTTTAGATCCCCGACTTCTGACGAAAAATCAGCTATAACGCCTGATCCCATCGCAGAAGTCGGGGATCTTTAGGTTTGAGAATTTAGTCCATGCCAAACGTGACCGACACCACAGCGGTAATGTCTTTCTCAATTGAAGTGGTATCGTAAATGCCGTAGTCGCTGACATCGGTAGAGTTGCGAGCAGTGATTTGAAACACGCCTGTTTCGGCGCTGCGGACTGCACCCACTTGGTCGCCTGTGCTCTGGGCGATCGCCTCGGCTCTGGCTTTGGCATCTTTGGTTGCTTCCGCCACCATTTCAATCCGCACTTTACTTAGCTGCGTGTAGAGATATTGAGGCGGCTCAGACACCAGCGCAATCCCTTCGTTGATCAGTTCGGTTGACTGCTGAGACAGCTTGGTAAAGCGATCGACCTCATTAGAACGAACTTCAAAGCGTTGACTGAGGCGGTAGGCCAATGTTTGCCCCGTTTCGCGTCCGTTCGGATCTACCGCTGGAATGGCGGTCGTTTCAACGGCATTCAAGTTAATGGCGCTGTCGGGTACTTTCTGTTCCCTTAAATAGGCTTGAACTCGTTCGGTCTGGCGCTTCAGGTCTTGGTAAGCAGCCTGAGCCGTGGGCTGCTGACTCGAAACTGATACCCGCCAGACAATATAGTCTGATTGAATCGGACGCTTGGCAGAGCCAGTCACAATGAGAGCATCATCCGATTGCTTAAAGTCACGAATCGCATTTCCCCAAATCAGGGAACTCACGACTAACCCAAGCGACAGGACAGTTAACCCAGCAAAGAATTGAGGAAAACGATCGAGCGCTGGAGAAAACGAAGGGGATGAAGAGGTTTGCATACATTTTTCCAAAAGCATTTATTTTTTCGGCATTGCTGAATCTGGAATGCCGTTTTTTCAATGGAAAATCTGCCCATGAGGCGATCGCCATGAGCCAGGTTTCAGGACATTACCCTGAACGTTTCGGTGTCAAAATTTTGGATGGCTGGAGAATCGTGGTAAATGCCGCCTAAAGAAAATTAGACTGCGCCAGTACCAAATAGTTTCCAAAATGCTAGAACCCCAGATCCTTGCAAGTTCTGGGGTTCTACGTTGAGGTGACGGTAATTTATAGCGGTAGCCATGATCAATTAGGACGCCTCCCTGTCATTCCCGCGCAGGCGGGAATCCATCTGCTCGATAGGTGCCAGCGTCATTCCCCCCTGCGCGGGAATGAAGCGGGGATGTCCTAATCTTTTTTTCGATTGGTTTAAGTAGTTCAAACTAAAAAAAAACCAAATTCTAAACCCCCGCGCCGCCCGCTGTGCGGGCGGCGCAGGGTTTTAGAATCTTATATTTAATTAAGCCCACCTACTTAAGCAGGTTTAGAAAAGTTGTTGAGTCGTTGGGCTAACAGCTTCGTTTTTAGCCCATATTCGATCGCCTCTAGCACGCGAATCACCCCAGTGGTGTTGATCATTTCGGGAGCTTTGCCTGCACGCTGAGAGGCTTGGACGGCTTTGTCGGTCAGCTTATGGCTGGTATAGCCCGTCATCACCAGGATCAGATCAGCGGTGGCCACGTGGCTCTCGGCCTGCTCGGCAATTTGGGGACCTGCTTGAGCGGTACACCAGATTAGGGTTACGGTAGAGTCGCGCAGGCGATTGCGAACCGCTGTTTCGAGGCGATCGTGGCCACCAAAGATGACGACTTTCCCTTCGAGTTGGGTGTAGGGGTTGGGGCGCTTTTCGGAGATGCGATGGCGCATCCGAGGCTGAACGTCGGGGGCGCGTTCAACCCGGGAGCGGTTTTCTAAGGCTTTGTTGTAAATGAAGTTGAGGGTTTGCTCGTGGGTACCCCGCAGCCGTGCAACTGGCCCTTCTTCACTATGGGTATTGATATGTTCAATCAAAAACTCGACCACGGATTCTAAACAGCCGATCGCCTTTAGATCGTTCATGTAGCCCCGAATGGCGATCGACGCATCGGTGGCGCTGTAGAAGTCATTTTGTTCAGATATCATTTCGATTAGGTCGTCTTTGAGCGCCTGTCGCCAGCGATTGGCCTGCTCGGTTAACCGTTCATCCAGCAACCGCTCTTCATTCAGAATCAGTTGTCGGTCTACCATTTGAGCCGCCAGAGCCGGAGCCTCAGCTAGCCGTTGGCGTAACTCCATCACCTTGTCTTCTAGTTTTTGACGGGTGACGCTATCTGGACAACTGCCGCCGCCAAACTGAACCAGCATTTTTTCCGTTTCTTGTAAGAGTGGCTCTAGGCGTTGCTTGATTTCAATGATTTTCTGTTGAATCTGTTCATCGCGCTGTTGCTGTAGGCGGTTCTCTTCAAGCTCTATCTTTGCCAACGACAATAAGTCTTTTACAGACGCTTCCATGTCGTCTAATTCTGAGATATCCATATGAATTAAGCCAATTTTGAGAAGTGCAAAGCTGACAAGGCTACTAAAGGGTGGGGGGCTTAGTGGCTTCGTCGGCTATATGAACGTTGAGATAACCCTATTATTGCTACTTTTGTAGATGTCTGATTCATCATGATCACACAATTCTTCTATTGTCTGTAATCTAGCCTTCTTATGGAATACCGGAGATTTGGGCGAACGGAGCTGGCAATGCCAGTATTCTCGTGCGGTGGAATGCGTTACCAGTACAAATGGCAGGATGTTGCAATTGAAAAAATTCCGTCAGATAACCAGGCAAACTTGGAGGCCACGATTCGGCGATCGCTAGAGGTTGGCATCAATCATATCGAAACGGCGCGGGGCTATGGCAGCTCGGAAGTGCAGTTAGGGCAAATTTTGCCCCAGTTCCCCCGCGAGTCGCTGATTGTACAAACTAAAGTCTCTCCGGTGGCTGACGCTAAAGCCTTCCGAAAGACCGTGGAATCGTCGCTGAAGTATCTACGGCTAGAGTACGTAGACCTGCTCTCCATTCATGGTATCAATACACCTGAACTATTGGAATACAGCGTTCGACCGGGCGGCTGCCTGGATGTGTTGAGGAACTTCCAGAGGTCTGGACGAATTAGGCACATTGGGTTTTCCACCCACGGGCCAACGGAGGTGATTGTGCAGGCGATCGCCACCAACCAGTTCGACTATCTCAACCTGCACTGGTACTACATCAACCAGGTCAACTGGGCGGCCATTGAAGCAGCACGGCAGCACGACATGGGCGTGTTTATCATTAGCCCGTCGGATAAGGGAGGAATGCTCTATGCGCCGCCGCAAAAGCTGGTAGACCTCTGTGCGCCGCTCAGCCCAATTGTCTTCAACGATCTGTTTTGCCTCAGCCACCCGCAAGTCCACACCCTGAGCATTGGCGCAGCTCGGCCTGAGGATTTTGATGACCACTTGAACACATTGCCGTTGCTCAATCGAGCGGATGACGTGCTGCCCGAAATTTTGCACCGATTAGAACAATCGGCGATCGCGGCGCTGGGTGAAGACTGGTACAAAACCTGGGAGGTGGGGCTACCCTCAATCGACGACGCGCCCAACCGGGTGAATATTCGGGCTATTTTATGGCTACGCAATTTGGCGATCGCCTACGACATGACCGACTATGCCCAGATGCGCTACAACATGCTCGGTAACGCCAGCCACTGGTTTCCTGGCAACAAAGCGGATCAAACCACCCAATCAGCGCTGCGCGCCTGTCTCAGCCGCAGCCCCTTTGCCGAGCAAATTCCGGCACTGCTGGCAGAGGCTCATGATCTGTTGGGAGGGCAATCCGTCAAGCGCCTATCGCAGCAATAGGCAAGTACCCGTTGAATACCCGTTGAATATTTGGGCGCTAAGTGCCCAAATATTCAACGGGTATTCAAATATCTTCTAGCCGTTAGTCAATTACACAATTGGCAAAGCAACTTAGCCTGAAGTAGCGTGGAGCCGTACTAAATCTGATTTCAAATGTCTATTGTTTCTACCAGTGCAGGTCGGGTTGGAAATGTTCTTGCGGATGGCTCTTTTCAACCATTCATCTCAAATGCCCCAGACTTTTTAGATATCGCTCAGGGTAAAAATAATCGCCTATTTGGCGGTGTCTTTAAGTCTGGCTCTAGTACGCTATATCGGCTGAATGCCTCAGAGGGTACGCTCACTACTGTTGGTGGCTCCAGTCCCTACCTCAACGGGCTGGGGTTCGCTGGAAAAAAACTCTACGCCACAGGCAACGGTGATTTCTTTAGCGTGAATCAAACCACAGGTGCGCTTGCCAAAATCGCTACAATCCGTGGCTTCAAAAGTAGTGGAGACCTGGTATTTGTGGAGAGCAAAAACCGATTTTATGCCACCTCTAAGGCATCTGGCAGCGATGTACTATTTTCGATCGATTTGCAGGGGCGCGCTCAAAAAATCGGTCGGATTGGCTTTGGCAATGTCTATGGCTTAGCCTCATTCACAAAGAATGTTGTTCGCGGCTACACGGTTCAAAATCAAGAAATTCAGATCAACTTAAAAACGGGCAAAGGTACCTTTGTTAGGACGCTTAACCTTTCCGGCTCTGGCCTGATATTTGGTGCTACCTAAAGCATAAAGGGTTGAGTTTGAGTCCGCTTTGCCCACTTATAGCCATAGTCATAAAGCTTAGGACATGCCAGCGTCATTCCCGCGCAGGCGGGAATCAACCCCCGCACATATCGAGCAGATGGATTCCCGCCTGCGCGGAAATAACAGGAAGGCGTCCTATTGATCATGGCTACCGCCATACAGCACTTTTCAAGTGCATGAGATATAGATTTTTGATGAAGAGCCGCGTTCAGCGCGGCTCTTCATCAAAAATATGATTTTATCTAAGCAAAGCGCTATGAGTCGAACCCTTTAAATGCCCTCTGCTGAGAGTATTGCTGCTAGTTAATTAACTTCCCATAGACCCAAAGCAGGCCCGACAAATCTTACGCCTACCCAGTACACCACCAGCAGCCCAATCCCAATCCAGGCTCCTCGGGTGCTCACCGAGACAAACTGCTGCGCCTGACTTTTTTTGATGGGTAGCCAGGGATAGATATTGCCTTCCTGCCCATATTTTTCGCCGATAGTCTCTTTGCGCCGCTTGGAATCTCCCATAGTCCAGTCACCTCAAATTGCAGGTTAGGTATTAGTAGAGGACAACGGACGTTAACCTCTAACTTCCGATAATCTCTTACTTCCGATAATACTGCCTCAAGTGAAAGGCTTGACGGGTTTTATAACTGTCCCCCCAACGGTTATGACGAGGACATAGTTGTAGACGTGCTCCGTACGTCTACAACTATGTCCTAATTAATCTGGCGATCGCCATAGCCGATGTTCTTAACCAGGGGTTTACAAGCTCCAACCCCGGTTCCCTAACCCTTCCAAATGGTTAAACAGACTGGCATCAAGATAGTTAATCCGCGCTAAAGGATGCAGAGCTGTGAGGACTTGCTGCCCATAGCTGCGGTGGTTAACCCGGTTATCGAGCAGCGCCACCACCCCTTGAGACTCGCGTACAGGGGCGATCGCCCGTTGCAGTTCGCTGAGGGCTTCGGGTAGCAGATAAAGCCGAAACCAGTCTTGTCGCAGGCGCTTGTAGTGAGCCACCCGCCCAGCCACCAGCGGATCTTCGAGCGATGGAATCGGCAGGGTAGCGATTACCAGCAAATGGGGAGCCGGGAATACACCCTGATTTTGTCGCCAAAACTCCCAACCTGTAACTAAAATCCCCCGCTCGTCTAGACAGGTTTTTTCTACCTGAACGCGAGAACCATACTCTGCCGCCAAGACAGATCCAACCTGTGCCTTGAGCGGTACATCGCCGACTAACACGACGGTTAGACCTTGATTGGCAGTGTTAGCCGATAGCAGGGCGCGCAGCTCGCTCATTAATGCCGCCTGAAATTGGGGCGTATTGGGCATGGGCAAGCGATCGGGTAGATAAAGCTGGATCAGTTCAGTTTGGCGATCGAGCGAAAATTTGAGACACGTTACGTCGCCCAGGCCAATGCGTTGACGATAAATAGAGGCATCGGCATCCATATCCAACGCCCCACCGACCAACACAACCGGCTGCTGCGCCCAAATCGGACTCAAGCTAGAGGCCACGTCTACCGGGCAACACGCTAGCGAGAAATGCCCGTATTGGCGATTGACCTCTGCCCACAGCAGTTGGCCTTCTTGTTGCGATCGCGTCCAAAACTGTCGCCAGGTATCAGGCAGCCTGTCCTGAGCAGATTGGGCTTCAGGTACACTTCCAGCCTGGAGCAAGTCTCCTATCAATGCACGGTTAAGCTGCCCTATGGTGTCCTGTTCTGCTGGCTGCATTAAGTAGCAGTCGTAGGGGTTGGGGGGGTGTTGAAATAAGCTGCGAGTGATCTGGACGCGCGCATCGCGAATCTGCTCAATCTGCTCAGGATAGACCCGCGCTAACTCTTCCCAGTCGCGCGGGTGCAATGTCACCGTCAACTGCTCTCTGACCCATGCTTCTAGGTCATCGACCCCGTCAATAATGGTGGGAATGTGGGGCGGGAAGAGGCCTGTATTGAGGAGGCGATCGCTCAGCCAAGCCTGAGGAGACGTGAGTAACAAACCTTGAAAATCGTCGTGGGGGAAGCGATCGCCTGTCTGAATCGCCTTTTCTGCGGGAATCCACTGTCGTAATCGAGGAATTTCGACCATCAGCAGCCGTTGCTGTACGGCTTCAGAGACGACCAAAATTGTGGGTACTGGCCACAACAACGCAGGCATGAGGTAGCTGAGGCGATAGCGTCCGTGATAACCCGCCGGAGCGCTCGTTTGAATCAGTGCGCTGCGCTGCAAACGCAGTGCCCGAGCTACCAACCGCGCCATGGTGAGATGGTGTGGCCAGTAAGGCTCTCCCTGCTCTCGCAGGAATGCTCGCAGTTGCTGATGAACCTCTACCTCGATCAATTGCGGAAGTATCCATATGAACGACTGAAACTCATTGTGACACAAACCTTGTAGGGGCGTTTTTTTTGGATGGGCGCTGGCCAGAGGGTCAAATGAGGGTCAAATGCAAATTCAGGCATTGCTGATTTGAAGTATGAAATTTTTTTGAGAGGGGCGCTCAGCGCCCCTCTCAAAAAAATTTCATATCCGGATTAAGCAACGCCCAAATTCAGACAGCAGGTTCGTTGAGAATTAGACCTCTTGCGTGCATCGTTTCCTGGCGCAGCCAAGAAACGATGCACACTCACAAAAAAGCATTCACGCAAGAGGCCTTAGGAAAACTTGTGCCCGTGCAGTACTAAACTAAGCTTTGGCACTGCATTTGCTCTCAAACGTCCTCTGACAGTTCGCTAGGCTGGGATAACTCATGAAGTCTCGTTCCTTCTTCCTTGGGTTGGCTGTTACGGTGGTGGCACTGCTGCTGGTGGCGGCGGTTGGAATCTCTTGGGTGGCAGCACAAAGTCCGCTGCGGCTATTACAAGGGGGCAAGCTGTCCAGCCCTGCGGCGGCAATGTTTGTGCCAAAGCAGGCTCCGGGTATGGTGTCGCTGCTGGTTAAGCCCGATCGCCTGGAAGCATTTCGGCTGGCAGTGGCCGCACCAGGAGAACGCCGCCGCGCCCGTGCCGAACTGGAAACCATTAAGCAGACGCTACTTGCGGGTCAAGGGGTCGATTATGATGCCGATGTTAAACCCTGGCTGGGCGATGAAATCACAGTGGCAGTCACCTCAGCAGACATTGACCGCGATTCGGCGAATGGGCTGCAACCGGGCTACTTGTTGGCGGCAGCGACCCAAGATCCGCAGCGAGCCAAGGAATTTTTGCAGGTGTTTTGGCAAAAACGGGCGATCGCCGGCACGAACTTAATATTTGAGCAATATTCTGGGGTGAATTTAATTTATGGCGGGGCAAAGCAGGGAACCGGAACAGGGAATGGGGAAACGGGACAGCAGCCAAAGTCCGCTGATTCTACCGCCTCAGATGTCAGCCCTGAACCTGCCACCCCGGCCTCTACTCTTACCAGTGCTGTAGTTGGCGATCGCTTCGTTTTATTTACCAACTCGCCCAAGGTCTTGCGAGATGCCATCAATAATGTGCAAGCTCCAGATCTCAGCCTTAGCAGCAGTCGAGTCTATCGGCAAGCCCTGGAGCGGTTGCCCGATCGCCAAATTGGAGTGACGTTTGTTAATCTGCCGCAGCTCGGACGCTGGCTGGGCAACTCAGAACTAACGGGTAAAACCACGGCAGACGGTAAGGATGCACGCCTGTTTGACAGTTTGGTTGCAGGCCTAGAACTGTCGCGTCAGGGTGTGTTGGCCGAAACGGCACTGCTAGCGGCACCAGGGCAAACCCTAGCCGCCACTCAGCCCGCCCTGACGCAGCCCGTCGATGCACTTCAGTTTTTGCCAGCGGGTACGCCAGTAGCGGCATCGGGACAAAACCTGCACCAACTATGGGCAGAATTGACGAGCGGCCTATCCAATTACGGTGTGCTATCGGCGCTGCTAAACCAACCCATTGCCACCCTAGAGGGGCGCTGGGGCGTAACGTTTGCAGACGATTTGGTCAATTGGGTCGATCGGGAATTTGCCTTGGGTCTGGTGCCCCAACCCACCGGAGACCCAGAGTGGGTATTTGTCGCAGAAAAATCGGCGGCTACAGAACCCGCGCTAGACCACCTGGATGCGATCGCCCAACAGCATGGACTTAGCCTTGGCCCAGTGGCGCTAGGTAGCCAAAATGCTCTGACGTGGGCGAAGCTATCTACTACAAACCAGCGCAACAAAAAAGCGCCCACTCTGCTACAAGCCGATGTAGAAGGCGTGCGAACCAGCGTCAACAACTATGAGATTTTTGCGACATCTGTAACCGCAATGGAGCAAGCGTTAGCTATATCTCCCCAACCCTCTAAAAAAGCGGCTCAAAAATCACTGCTGCGATCGCCCGCCTTTAGACACGCGATCGCCCCGATTTCGCCCCGCAACGACGGCTACCTCTACATTGATTGGCAAAGTATTAAACAACCACTAGAACAGCGCATCCCTGCCCTTAAACTGGCAGAACTGGCAGGCAAGCCATTTTTTGATCACTTGCGATCGCTTACCATCAGCAGCTACGGCAGCGAAGCCAACGTGCGGCGAGGGGCGGTGTTTGTGCAGTTAAAAGATACCTAACTGACCAAGATTCAGACCTAGAATTGAGGCACGACCCATCAGACTTCTCTCATCAGGAATTTCTAAGTAGATGGGCGTAATTAAATATAAAACCTTAGGGAAAGCACAGCACAATTCAAACCGAACTCTCTACTGCCGTAAATATTATTCTGAAACCTCGACACGCTGCACGAGCGTTTTCAGAATTACGTTGTACATTTGGTGGACGCTCGGTTATTCCAGATGTGTCTGTGTTTACTTGGCAGAATATTCCGCGTGACCAAAACGGTGAAGTTGCTAACAGTTTCTCAATAGCTCCTGACTGGACAATTGAAATCCTATCTCCTGATCAGAGCCAAACTAAAGTAACTAAAAATATTCTGCACTGCCTCAATCACGGAACTCAAATGGGTTGGTTAATTGACCCCGATGAGCAAACTGTGTTTGTGTACCGTCCAAAGCAGCAACCAGACGTGTTTGATGAACTAGAGCAATTGCTTCCAGTTCCCACTTTTGCTAATGCGCTAGGTCTGACTGTGGGGTCTGTGTTTGGTTGGTTATTAGAGTAAAAAGGTAAACCGCATGTCTAGCAACTCAAATGCAGCGGATAGCTGCAACCTGCTGGTGCTAGTTTGTGATTTCAGCGATCGCCCACAGCAATTCTTATTATGAGAACGGTTCTCATTGAAATGTCTCAGTTGTATGTGTAGCTACTGTGCTAAATAGTATATAAAAACTACTTAACTCTCCTCTGGAAATCTACGTAAGTTTCCGCATAACGCCGTCAAAATCGGTAGTTATTTGGAAATATTCTGCATAACACCCCAAAATGGGTTATCAATTATACAAATTCCACCTAA